>CAZSZJ010000023.1:0-21144 GCA_964610985.1 uncultured Candidatus Saccharibacteria bacterium
ACTACCTCAGGATTCTACTTGGGTATCAGGTGAGGGAGGGTTTTTAGATTCAGGTCTAAAATCGCGTAAATGTCGGCCTGCCCGTCATTGATAGTCAATCTTTTTGAGTATAAGAATGCTTGGGTGCTTTACGCGGACCGGCTGGATCATCTGTCAGAAATAACATCGGCCGCGTGCCTACTGGTTCGGGTTTTATCTTATCAGCTTTACGGACTTCCTGGGGATCTACGGGCGGTATAGCGGTCACAGTATATTCTGCTCCGTTTACCACACGCGTCTCTGGAGCTTCAGGTGTCTCGGGAAGATTTGTTTCGCAGGGAGGTTGTGCCGCGCAATTTGGTTGTTGTAAGTTTTCCATAAGATTCTGATTTGCGTTTAGTTGATTAAATGCCTCGAGCAATTCTCTTGGCCACACAATAACAAAAAGACGGTTTATGACCGTCCTAGTTGGGTTCAATTGGTAGCGGCGAGTGGACTTGAACCACTGACCCCAGGCTTATGAGTCCTGTGCTCTAACCAGCTGAGCTACGCCGCCATGTCGGTAATGCAATGCACTACGTTACAGATTCCAAATATACCAGATTTTGTCTCTGTTGGCTAGCCTTTGTTTTGAGGCAGGTGAGCAAGGAGTTTGGTGATGATACTGTCCACGGCCCGCTCTACTTTGTGCGGGTCGCCCGATGCATCTACGGTGTAGTTGGCGTGGGACATCATTTTGGTCATGTTGGGCAAGTTGGGATCCGGGTTGGAGTAATCTGGTAGTTCGTCGGCGCGAAAGTCTGCAAGACTGCGGCGGTCGCGGTGCGTGCCCTGGCGGGCGTCGTCGGACTGTGCACGCTCATAGCGCTTTTCAATGGGACAGTCGAGAGCGATAGTGACGACACGCAGCTCTGGTCGCTCCAGTAACCGATCAAGCAAAAACGGCGCGCGCAACCCGTCCACGCATATCAGTGGCTCGGATGATGCAAAAATGGGCCGAATGAGTGCCGCTGGATCTTCTTGGTTGAGTGCTTGGTGACAGTCGATGTAGTCTTGGCGCCCCTCGAGTTCGATGCCGTGATCGGCAGCATAGGCACGCAGCCCATCACTGGTGCGGTATGGCCAAAAACCATATGTATCTGCGAGATGCCGGCAGACAGTGCTTTTGCCGCAACCCGGATAGCCGATTATATTGACTACCAAACGGGAGGCAGATTTTTCTTTGGACATAGCATGATTATACATGGCCGTGTGGCTGCTATAATTTGCTTATGCCTACTAAAAAAGAAACCAAACGACACATCGAACATGTCGATGCTCGTGTTATTTACTTTTTTAAACAGACGTCTGTGCCGTTGGCACGCGGTGCGTTTTTTGTGATTTTCTTCTGGTTTGGTTTTATCAAACTAACAGGACTCAGCCCGGCTGGACCGCTGGCTGAGGCTTTGACAGCTCAGACCATCGGTGCTCCTTATTTTGACTTCGCCTTTAGGATACTGGCTCTGCTGGAGTGTCTCATTGGCGTGCTCTTTTTGTTTCCTAAGGCCGTGCGGGTGGTTATTCCGTTGCTCTTTTTTCATATGGCGGTGGTTTGTGCGCCGCTGCTGCTATTGCCGGGCATGACTTGGCAGGCTCCGTTCATCCCAACACTTGAAGGGCAATATATAATTAAGAACATTGTAATAATTGCACTAGCATTTGGCGTAGCCGCACATACGCAACCGCTTGTCAAAAGTAGTGACATGTAAAATTGCAATTTTCCATCGCGTGACTACACTAAGGATATTCTAAGCATAAACATTCTGGAGCCACGGCAGCGCATCCATGCGGTACAATAAACCCGTATGGATGTTTCTATTAAGCCCGGCAAATATGTAGTGGCGGTTTCGGGCGGGGTGGATTCGATGGTGCTACTTGACCTGCTTCGACGGCAATCTGGTGACGAGCTGATCGTGGCACACTTTGATCATGGCATTCGTGAGGCTACCGAATCGGCCATGGATCGTCAATTCGTGCAAGCTGTCGCTACCGAGTACGGCTTACCATTTGAATACGAAGAAGGGAAGTTAGGGGCTGATGCGAGTGAGGCGGATGCCCGCACGGCTCGCTATGACTTTTTGCGGCGTATGCAAAAAAAATATCAAGCCGATGCCGTTATTACCGCTCACCACCAAGATGATCTGCTCGAGACGGCGATCCTTAACATGTTGCGTGGAACGGGCCGCAAGGGCTTAAGTGCACTGGGTTCGGGCCAAGATGTACGCCGGCCACTTCTCCATATCTCTAAGCAGAAAATTCTGGAGTACGCGCGGCAGCATGACGTTCGGTGGCGCGAAGATAGTACCAACGCAAGCGACCAGTATCTGCGTAACTACATACGATTACATATTATGCCTCGATTGAACACAGATGACCGCGCGCGGCTGCTCGGAAGAGTAAGTGAAGCAGTAACCACCAACCCCCTCATTGACCAGCTTCTATTGGTCGAACTGCAGAAAAATGCCACGGAAGAGGGCGTTTCCCGTCGGTGGTTTGCGATGTTACCCTACGATTTGTCTTGCGAGGTCATGGCCGCGTGGTTGCGTAAAAGCCACATCCGCGAGTTCGACAAAAAGACCATCGAACGTTTGGTTGTAGGTGCAAAGATCAGCGAACCGGGCAAGCAGTTGGATGTCTTGGCTGGGTATTGGCTGAAGGTCGGCAAAACTGCCTTCAGTTTGGCAAAATACAGTATCTCGTAAAAACAGATGAACTGTGTATAATTACAAGATATGGAGAATAACAAGAAAAGTTTTCGTTCTTCCAACAGGGGAAGCAACGGACGGCGCAACTTCAAGGGCGTCGGTTTTATGGCCCTGCTCATTTTGTTCGGTTTGATTATATTTGCGGCCCTTAACCAGTCCTCTGGTATCAAGTCTCCTCCATTAACAGAGGTTATTGCTGATGCAAATGCTGGTAAATACTCTAAAATCGAAGTAAGCGGCAACGAACTAAGCATCACCAAAAAAGGCGATGATCAAGCGAGTCTTAAATCTTATAAGGATCCGAGTGCCTCGCTCAAAGAACAAGGTCTAAAAGATGATGCGAAGGTTGAGGTGTCGTACAAGTCAGCGTCTTCAACTGGTTCAACCGTGGCGAATATTGGTATTTCACTGCTACCGGTGCTTATTATTAGCCTTGTATTGTTCTTTATGCTTCGCAGCGCACAGGGGCAAGGCAACCAAGCCATGAGTTTTGGGAAAAGCCGCGCCCGTTTGTATGGAAACGAAAAGGACAAAGTCATCTTTAAGGACATCGCCGGGTCGGCCGAAGCCAAACAGGATCTCGAAGAAGTTGTCGAATTCCTGAAATACCCCAAGAAGTTTGTAAGCATCGGTGCTCGCATTCCAAAAGGCGTGTTGCTGGTTGGTCCTCCAGGAACCGGTAAAACCATGCTGGCCCGCGCCGTTGCCGGCGAAGCCAATGTACCATTCTTTAGTATTTCCGGTTCGGAGTTTGTGGAAATGTTTGTAGGTGTGGGTGCCAGCCGTGTCCGCGACCTCTTTGCCAAAGCCAAAAAGAACGCACCGTGCATTATCTTTATCGACGAGATCGATGCAGTCGGACGCCGCCGTGGTTCCGGTATGGGCGGTGGTCACGACGAGCGCGAGCAGACTCTTAACCAAATCTTGGTAGAAATGGACGGTTTTGAGCAGGGCCAAAACGTGATCGTGCTGGCTGCAACCAACCGTGCTGACGTGCTTGATCCCGCTTTATTGCGACCCGGTCGCTTTGACCGCCGCGTAAACATCGGCTTGCCTGAACGCAGGGACCGCGAAGCAATCCTGAAAGTCCACTTTGCCAAAAAACCAGTTGCCAAAAGTGTTGATCTTGATGCCCTGGCTGCCAAAACTGCCGGTTCTTCGGGCGCTGACTTGGCCAACATTGCCAACGAGTCGGCTATTATCGCCGCTCGACTTAACCACAAAGAGATTACTAACGACGACCTGACCTCAGCGTTTGAAAAGGTAGCCATTGGCCCTGAGCGCAAGAGTAAGGTCATGAGCGAAAAAGAAAAAGAGCTCACAGCCTATCACGAAGCCGGACATGCTATCGTTGGCCACATCTTGCCCGACAGCGACCCGATCCACAAAGTGACCATTATTCCTCGCGGTGGGGCGGGTGGTGTAACCTGGTCTATTCCACCCGAAGACAAGAGTTTTCACAGTATCGTTGAGTTCAAAGACGCGCTCGCACGCATGCTGGGTGGCCGTATTGCCGAAGAATTTATCTATGGCATTGACCACGTAACCACTGGCGCAGGCTCTGATCTGCCAGCTGCCGCAGAGCTAGCCCGAGACATGGTCGTCAACCAAGGTATGGGCAAAAAACTGCGTAACCAGGTCTTTAAGGTAGACGACGGCATGATGCTCGACCGCATCATGCACGAACGCCAATATTCAGAAGACACCGCCAAGCTGATTGACGACGAAGTAGAGGCGCTGATTAGCGAAGCTGCAATTCGCGCCCGCGCTGTCATTAAGGCTAACCCCAATAAGCTCAAAGAGCTCAAAGACGAACTTCTCGAAAAAGAAACCGTCGAAGCCGCAGACGTAAAGCGCATCCTGAAGGGCACTATCATGCCCAAAGAAGCAGCGCTCTACTAAAAAACAACAAGTAACAACTCACTTTTTACTGGCACTTTAGCCCGGCCGTCCCTTATACTGGATAGGAATGAACCGTTTCTTGAATAAGACCAATAAGCGTATCTCGCTTGGCGGGGCCGCGACACTCATGGTTGCGGTCGCGCTGATTGGTCAGCTGATCGGCTTTTGGCGTAACCGTCTTATTAGTGCCAATTTTACAAAGCTCGATCCCGGTGCGTCAGACGCGTTCTTCGCCGCTTTTCAGATTCCAGATTTTTTCTTTTTCACCATTGCCGCTGGTGCGCTGGGCGTAGCCTTTATTCCTATTTTGACCGATAAACTTCAGGCTGGGGATCGCAAAGCACTTTGGAGTATAGCCAGTAGCCTGTTGAATCTCCTAGCTATTGTTATGACGGTTGTTGGCGTTATTATCTTCATCTTCGCTGATCATTTAATCAACCTGCTCGCACCAGATTTAAGTCCTGAACATATCCGGCAAGCGGTGATTATCATGCGTCTGATTGCGTTTAACCCTTTGCTTTTTACCCTTTCGGGTATTATTACGAGTATTCAGCAAACTTTTGGACGCTTTTTCTTTTTTGCTATCGCGCCACTATTTTACAACCTGTGTATCATCGCCAGCATTTTCTTGCTTAAAGAAAGTCTCTGGATTATCGGACTTGGCGTCGGCGCATTAGTTGGTGGTGTATTGCAGCTATTAGTAGCATGGTTGGGTATGCTTGGCCTGAAATTTCGCTATCATCCGCGCATTAACTTTCATAATGAGTCATTTAGGAGTGTTTTGCGACAGCTACCTTCACGCTCGTTGGATCAGGGAATTGATCAGGTCAACAGCATGGTCGAAGTAAATCGCGCTCAAGCATTGGGCGTTGGTACGGTCAGTTGGTATAGCTATGCGCTCACGCTCATGAATGTGCCAATTATGCTTATCGGTAACTCCATTGCAACGGCGGCTTTTCCACGGTTTGCAGAACGTCTTTCGCAGAATCGTTCCGACCTGATGCGCAAGGAATTTTTGCAGATTCTGCGCGCCATGCTGTGGATAACCGTTCCGGTGGTAATTGTGGCGTTCTTTTGCCGAGGTTATTTGGCACGCATGATTTACGGTGATGTCGCCCCGCAGGTCGCTTTGATCTTTGGCTACCTAACGGCTGCAATTATCTTTCGTATTATTTATGCTATGGTTTCACGATATTTTTATGCCTACAAAGACACCAAAACGCCCCTCGTAGTGTCGGTGTTTGCCATTGGATTAAACATTATTTTGGCGTTCAGTTTGGCTACCAAAGATTCGTATGGTGTGGCGGGATTGGCTTTGGCGCAGTCGATTGTGGCGGTTGTGGAAGTGGTGATCCTCGTTGCTATTATGCTGTGGCGCGACCACAAAATATTCCATGATCTTGATTTCTGGAGTGGCATGTGGCGAATCGTGGGCGTTTCTGGTTTTTGTATGGTAGCTGGATTTATTATGTTGCAGCTGTATCCGCTTGGGCTGAACGACCGCGGTATCACGATTGCGGCAAAGGTTGCCGGTATCGGACTTGTAGTGTTTGCGGTGCATCTGAGCCTGTCGTCGCTCTTTGGCCTGCGCGAATCCACGGCAGTCTTTGACCGAATCAAACAGGTCATCGGCAAAACCATTCGTTTCTAGCTTTTTTGGCAATATTCATTTATTATGATGTCTTTGTTATGGGTATAAATAAAGAAGTTTTTATAGAACAATATCTATCGCCAAATTATTGGGATGGCCATACTATCGGCCTCGGCGATGATACAGGGGTCGCAATAGGCATTACGCAAGGGGCAGGAGAGGCTTCACGAAGGCTCTGGCGTTGTATCGCGCCACGAATAGTTGGTGACCCTTTTTCGCTGCAATCATTTCGCCAAGGTGCTATTTTTAACCCCGCTGACTTCGAAGTGGGCACCATTGTATCGCAGAAGGGTGAAATGATTGCAGCGAACAGAGGGGTATCGGTTGATATTGATTCTCTAGAAGGTATTCCGCCACCGCCATTAAATGCGCTTGTGCACCGTAGTTATAAAAGTGCAAACGGCCGGTCTATGGTTCTTACCAGTAAAGACAAAGGGCTCAAATATCAAGCCGACACATTTTGGGGTGTAGTAGTAGACACCTCTGATAATGAACGAGGATTGGCTTATGTTGATGACAAGAGCGTCAGAAACCTACTAGGTGGACTAATCTGCAAAACAGGTATGATTACAGCACAAACGTCGCCCATCACTATGGGTAAGGTCGAACACCGGCATGCAAATGGCAAACTCATCAAAGAGTGTGTGTGGCGAATACAATCGGCTGATATAGTGGCATATGGCGGCAACGTACAAACACAGGAAAATTATTTTGCAACCATCATTGGCAGGTTTCGCCAGACTGCCTTTGATAACTTGATAGTTTTAGGTGAATAATTCTCTCTGCTATCCTATCTATGTAGTATAGTAGATCCATGATAAAACCAGAAGGTTCAGAAACTCAGATTGGTATGGACTATCTTCTGCCATATCTCAATCCGGAGTATTGGGATGGCCATACTTTGGGGCAAGGGGATTTAACCCCGACAGGCACCATGGTTGTATCGCAAGGTAGAGAGGTTAAGCTGGCCAAAAACGCTCTGATTGATTATATAAATCGTCCTGGGCCACGATTTCCCCTAGAAACATTTACCATAGGCCAAACATTCGAGCCAAACGCGTACAATCCTGGCACCGTTGTCGCGTTTCGGCATGAGCTGCTAGACTGCAAGGGGTCGGTTATTGTGCCTGAACTGCCAGTCGATCTGCCATCGGCACCCACGAATGCCTTTTTGCCCCAGGGCAAGAATTTTTGGGGGTCACGAATTTCTATCCGAGATGAAGAAGATGTGTTGTGGTACCGCAGCACTGCAATGTGGGGCGTAGTAACACAAAAACGACGTAGTGAAGACATGAGGCTAACGCAGATAGGTCCTCATTCTATTTTTGGGACACCGCCCCTCACAAGCATTATCGGTCCATTACTTTCGCGCAATGGCCCAGTGGTAATTGGCGGTATCGGGCACCGAAAGCGTCCAGGCTTTGAGAGGATAGAGCGCGTGCGACTACTCGAGGTTTGTGCCAATGGAAGGACCCAAGCCGAAGGGTCAAAGTCTGCAATCTTCAGCTTTTTTGGCCGTTTGGCTACCGGCGGATCATCATCTCCTTAAGATTTTGTTTCCTTCTCTGTTATAATCAAGGGCAATGAATCAAGATCACATTCGTAATTTCTGTATTATTGCGCACATCGACCATGGCAAATCGACATTGGCCGACCGTTTGCTGGAGCTGACGGGCACTGTGCAGTCGCGCGATATGAAGGCGCAGCTGCTAGACAGTATGGATTTAGAGCGTGAAAAGGGCATCACCATCAAACTTGCGCCTGTTCGTATGCAGCACAAGGGGTACGAACTCAACCTGATCGATACGCCCGGACACGTCGACTTTAGCTACGAAGTCAGCCGGTCGCTCGAAGCCTGCGAAGGCGCAATTTTGGTAGTCGACGCCAGTCAGGGCATTCAGGCGCAGACGCTGGCCAACGTATATCTGGCTATGGCGGCTGACCTGACCATTATTCCAGTGCTCAACAAGATCGACCTGCCTGCCGCCGATGTGGAACGCGTTAGTGCCGAAGTAATGAGCCTCCTCGGCTGCAACAAAGAAGACATTCTGCAGATCAGTGCCAAGACGGGCCTGGGCGTCGACGCGGTGTTAGATGCGGTGATCGGGCAAGTTCCTGCACCCACCGGCCAGCACGATGCGCCCACACGCGCTCTTATCTTTGACAGCTACTACGACGATTACCGAGGTGTTATTTTGTACGTTCGCGTGGTCGACGGGACGATTCCCAAAAGCGCTCAGATTACCATGCTAGCAACCGATGCCGATGGCTTGGCGCTGGAAGTCGGTGCGCTTAGTCCCCGCATGACGCCGTACGCTAGCCTAGAAACGGGCGAGATCGGCTACATTGTGACCAACCTCAAATCGACGCGTGAAGCAAAAGTGGGCGATACGGTCAGTCTGGTAAGTGGCGCACACGTCGAAAAACCAGCGGCCTTACCGGGCTATAAAGAGGTCAAGCCATTTGTATACGCCGGATTCTTCCCGGACAGCAACGAACACTACCAACTGCTCAAGGATGCCATCGAAAAGCTGTCTTTGAGTGATTCGGCCCTGCAGTTTTCGCCGGAAAACTCACCAGTGCTGGGTTTTGGTGTGCGTATAGGTTTCCTGGGCCTATTACACATGGACATTGTCAAAGAGCGCCTGGAGCGCGAATACAACCTGGAGCTCGTGGTAACCAACCCGTCTACCGACTATCAAGTGAGTCTCGTGAATGGGGAAGAGCTGGATATTAAAAGCGCGTCAGACCTGCCCGATCCAGCCAGAATCCGCGAGATCCGCGAGCCATGGATTAAGGGTGAAGTGGTCGTGCCCAAAGAATACGTGGGCGCTGTTATTCAGCTCGTGGCGGGCAAACGCGGCGTGCACAAAAACCTGTCATATGTCGATGCACAGTTGGCGCTGGTGAGTTTTGAGGCGCCGCTTGCTAACCTCCTGACCGATTTTTATGACCAGCTCAAAAGCGTCACCAGCGGTTACGGTTCGTTCAATTACGAACTCGACAATTACCGGGCCGAAGACCTGGTGCGTGTCGATTTTTATGTGGCCGGGGAAAAGGTTGATGCGTTAAGTATCATGCTGCACCGCTCCGAGTCCCAGCATATGGGCCGCGAAATCGTCGGTAAACTAAAAGAAGTCATCCCTCGGCAGAACTTTCAGGTGGCATTGCAGGCGGGCATTGGCGGCAAGTTCATTGCACGCGAAGACCTGAGCGCATACCGTAAAGATGTGACCACTGGACTGTATGGGGGCGATGTTTCCCGTAAAAAGAAAGTACTCGCCAAGCAGGCTAAGGGTAAAAAACGTATGAAACGGTTTGGTAAGGTAGACATTCCTGCCGAAGCGTTTACCGTGATGCTCAAACGTGACTAAGGGTGCCCAACGGGTGCAGAAATAGCTTTATATTGATAATAAAACAACACTTACCTCTGTAATATTAGTTTGCGAAGCTAAGTAACCTGGGATAATATTCTGGCGTCTCGCTCGTACGGTAACGTCGGTCATGCACGCTGGTGTGGTCTCCCATACAGCGCTGAGTTGCCCAAGAGCGAGACACTCTAAGTATATCCTGGTGGTATACGGCTGGCACAGACGTAAGATATCTTATATAGTGAGCGCATGGAAATTGACCCTCGACTTCGCCAAAAACTCGCAACCTACAAACCAGATCCTACGGCTATTCGCTCCATTGCGGGTGCGCCAGTGGTGTTTTTAGTGGGTATTGCTGGAGCTGGCAAAAACAGCTTACTAACAGAAATTCTCCGACGCTATTCAGATATCTATCAGTTTATTGTCTCCCATACGACGCGGCCGCCGCGCAGCAATAACGGTGTCATGGAGCAAGATGGTGTTGAGTACTACTATATCGACTTTAAGACCGCCGAGCGCATGCTCGATGCCGGGGAGTACGTCGAAGCAAATATTGTGCACTACGAAGATGTCTACGGAACGGCCATTGCTGAAATCAAAAAAATTCAGCGGCAGGGTAAGATCGCCATCAGTGATATCGAAGTAAAGGGTGTGCAGCAATATGTCGATCTAGAACTGAGTGTGAGACCTATCTTCATCATACCGCCTTCATTTGAGGTTTGGTGGGAGCGTTTTCAGGGTCGTTACGAGGGCAGGATTGATTGGCGTGACGCGTTTAAACGTATGCGAACCGCACTCGAAGAATTGGATGATGTGCGTAGCCGCGGCTACTACTATATCGTCGTCAATGACGATTTCGAGACTACGGTAGAGATGATCCACCATATCGCTTCAGGGCAATCAGCAGAACACACGAGCGCGAAGACCACAGCCATACTCGACAAGCTCGCCATCGATATGGCAACAAATCTAGATGCTTGGCAGTCCAAATACCCTGTATAATAAAAGGGTGAAACGCGCTTATGGCAGTGAACCTGTACTCCTGAATACTTCGCCGGTTACATCTAATCCGCGACCAATAAAAACCGGCAGTCCAAAAAAACGACGAAAAATTTTGCTTATTGTCAGTTTGACCCTCATGATTATTGGAGTGGCAGGATACGCCTTACTGCATGAACGGTCATCGAATGTTGTGCCAGTATCCATTCTGCAACGTTCCACTTTCCCTTTGTATACGCCAGCTTGGCTGCCGCCGGGTATGCTAACCGAAACCGATTCGTTTGATGCTACATCACAAGTTGTAACTTTCTCGGTCCGCGATGCTCGTGGTACCAGACTCGTATTTACTGAACAGCCTCGACCCGCCCTTCAGGAAGTGTCAACATTTTATGACCAGCAGCTTACCGAAAAAAAGACTTTCAAGGCTGACAATGGAGAGGTAACAACGGGACGATTTGAGGGCACCGGTTTCGCGGCAGTTGCAACAGACCGGACATGGGTTCTGGTTCGTGCGGTGGCCGATATAGATCAGGGACACATGGAAAGAATAGTTCGGCAGCTAAAATTGGCCGAATAGTGTAATTAGCGGCCAGCGCTAGTAGTGCCTTTTAATTGGTAGTAGTCCCAGTAGCAGGTAGTAGCGGCCGCTGTATTTGCCATACAAGAGAAAGCCGGTGATACGCGATTAGTGGTATCGAGAGTGGTTGCCGCTCCGGTATAGAACAAGCTATTAATGCCCGCTACGTACTGCGATGTACCTGCGCCCGTTCCGGTGACCCGCAATTCTAGCCGTACCCAGGTGTCAGCGGCCACGAGAACGCTTGAAGGGGAACAAGTTACGGTTGTTCCGTCACCCGAACAATAGCGCCAGTGCGGGTTGACGGCGGTATTTGCCTCCCACCATACCCCCGATAGCGGTTGAGTTGACCCTGTGGTTTGCGAATGTAGTCCAATGCGCAAAATGGTATCGATTGAGCTGACGGCAACGGCAGCTTTAACGATGTTATGTCTGGCTAGAAGCAACGATCCGCTGCCCCGCCCAAGCAAGAAGGTGGTGCCCTGGTTAGGTACGGCTGGCGTAGTTACAGCCAAAATTCCTGGCCGGTCACCACTGGCGGGTGGAGTAACCGGATCAAAAGCTAAGCTTCCATGGGCGCCAATAGCCTGTGCATGCCAGTTGAGACTGCCAAAACTATCGGAAGCAAAAGAGGTATTTTGTCCCCCTAAGAACTCTTCGTACACCGAAAAACTATGGTCTACTTCGGGCTGGGCGCAGTTGTCCCAGGTGCCATTACGGAAACATCTAAACAACTGTTGGGCGCCGTTATAATAAATAGCTCCTTCGACACCCGTCGGGTCGTTAGCGGTTACCTTGTTTCCCAATACCAGTAATGTTCCATCAAAATCATTATCCGGTCCAATAACAATGCGACGCGACTCGGTATTAACAGTAAAGAGTGCGGTGGTATTTGCTGTTTGGATAGAGAAGCCAACGGCAGCGTCGTTAGCGGGACGAAATGTGTTGATGCCAGCAAAAATTTGCGATGAAGTTCGTTTGGCAATATTGTTGTCGTTTACAAGGTCACCTGAAGATAATTGTGCTCCATTGACCCGGATGCGGGAGTCCGGTGTTAGCACGTTGCCACTAAATACGATATCTACCCAATAATTACTCGAGTTATAGGTTCGGGTTGGAAAAGTGGGCGACACCCCGTAGTTAAAGACGCCATTCCCCCCGTCGATACCGCTAGCTAAGGCATGAATAGGACCGTTATCTACGCCGGTAGCACCAAAATAGCCGCCTTCAGCGGCGTAACCGCCCCCACCACCTATATGGTAAGAGGCCACATATGTAGTGTCGGGACTGATTGCAATTGGCGCCGAAAATGATACTTCTTGCCAGCCAGTGCTCGTAACGGTAAATGTAGCCTGAGCCAATAGAGAGCCAGTACTGCTCCATAGGCTTCCAATGTACGGGCCGGTACCAGTGGTGCCCCTGTAGAAGCGGAGACCTTTTACGATCCCGCTTATATCGCTCGTGAATTTTACGCCTACATCTACGGGACCATTAAAGTCTGGCTCATTTGGATGCGGCGGTACGGTACTTGATGGCCAAAAACTCAGATCACTGACGGTTGTGCTGGCAGTAATATTTAGGCCACCATTAATATTTAAGTACGTCCCTTTGTCGGTCACAATGGAGTCACCTACCGTTTGTGCGCTAGTAAACTTGGGCAAGGTGCCGGGTGTTCCTGCTGGCGTAGTAATGCCTGCTGTAGCATTGGTGATATTACTAAACACATTACTTATGTTGGTTGTATTTTGCAGAAACGTATTATTTGAGGTTGTATTGACTAGATTAAGAAATTGCGTACCGTTGTAGTAAGCGAGCTGGTTGGTCGCTTGGTCATAGTAGATTTGTCCAGCAACAGCACCTACGGGCGGAGTAGTGGGCCTCAGGACCATGCCGCTATTAACTTGTAGCTGACCATTTAAGGCAATTTGCTGCTGGCTGCCAGTGCCGTGAGCCGCTTGCTTAAGATCCGAAAACGACACGCGCTGCGTTTTGAAATCACCCGCCTTAACTCTGGTGGCAGGACCCTGTTGGCTATTGATAAAAACAGCCGCGCTAGCGCCTGCTGCCAACAAAAAGAGCCCGATTATGAGCGCCAGTTTCCAAGGGCGTCCAAAACGTAGCCGCTGGGGTTGTGGTGCGGGTGCGGAGGGCTGGGAATAACCCGGCTGTACCAAGCCGTCACCTGGAGTAACCAGCTGGTTCAGCTCACCGGCATTATTTTGTTCCAGGGACACACTGCTACTGCCCTCTAATGAGCCTGGTGTTTCCTGCATAGGATTATTTTGTTCGTTTTCCATGTTTACTCACACCACGTGAACAGTAACCGCTCACACGGACTGTCTTTTATTTTACATTGCTTATGCTTTGCTGAACACTGGTTTTTAAGTAGCCAATATGAGATAAACACTTGCCAGCGAAAGTATGGCCGTCAAAACGACGATTATAATCACGCCGATCAGTCCGCGTTGGATGGCGCTGGCCGCCAATGGGTTACGTCCCAGCGAAATAATACCCGAGCGCACCGAAGTGTAAATAAGGATGGTAATACTGCCAAAAGCAAAGAGTAATAAAACACAGCTAATCAGAATACGCAGCACCGAAACTGGCCGTCCAGCCACGGAATTTGCCAGGTTCTGCAAAAATGCGGGCATAAACTGGCTCGTCGGTGCAACATAATACGAAATGGCAATCTGTACGGGGATGGTATTTACGTGCACGGTATGCGTCGTGCCATTTTTATCTGTGATGACCTTGGTTTTGCTGGATTTAAGGCTGAAGTCGCTCTGGGCGGTGCCCACAATCTGGCCATCTTCGGTGGCCAGCATACCAATGCCACTCAAGGGTGATGACGTAATTTTGTCACCTGCTTTTATGGATCCATTTAGGTCGCTCACCAGTGCCTGTGCCGTGCCGCTGAGCAGTACTTGCACCTCACCTTGGCCTACGCTGGATAGTTCGACCAGGGCCGTTTGACTGACAATGCCTGTCAGGCGCGTTGCAGAATCAGTGGTGGCCAACTCTGCCGTACCGGCTTCACCTTGCTTGGTGCTTACGAGCGTACCCTGAACCATCTCGTTTTCGGCAGCCTTAAAACCGCGCGAGATTGCACCGCCAGACTGTTCCTGGGCAAAAACAGGAGCGCAGACCAATACGATGATTAGTATGGTCGCTGCGACCAAAAGTGCTCTGCGAAAACGAAAGATATAACGAGTAGAAGTATTCATGAACTGTTGTTATTTTACATGAGAGTGTCGTAAAAGCGCTACCTTTATACAGAGTTGGGGGAGATCTGTTCTGGCTTTTATTTTGGAAGAGAGGTGGTATAGTAACCATATTATGCCCGGCCATATGTCTCCCGGTTTCGACGCACTGCGCGCCGAACAAGCGCCCGTACAAGAGCTTATGAACCGCCAGCGCCGTATTGCTGAGTATGAGAGCGAGTATCTATTTCCTAGTATGGATTCACCTGGCAGGTCGGATCCGATTAGCGAACTGCTCGCACCGGCTTGTGCCGACCCAGAGCTTAGCCTTGCAGGGATCTTGCGCGGCATGTCCGTTGCCAATCAGCGGCCTGCCCATTGGGTTGACAAGGGCGGTGGTTACGCCATTGCTTTGCGCCAGGTCGCGGCAAGCCCTGAGAATGCGGGCAGGATCAAAACTACCAATGTTGACTTGTTTAACCTAGACCCGAACGACCTGGATCTCATTAATCGAGGTCATCTGGAAAGGATAACGCCGGGCATATTGTCTGAGGCGGCTGCACCACAGTATGTCCAAGCCAATATAGAAACGGTGCATTTAGAGGAAGAAGCCGATTTTACGACCCTTATCGAAGTTATACAGTACCTCAATAATCCACTACAGGCTATCTGTAATTCCTATAACCAAACGAAAGTCGGTGGGTTCGTCGTGGCGTCGACGAGCTATTTTAACTGGTCGACATTTATTCGCTACCAAAATGACGAGACAGAAGGGCTGCCCGTTGCAGACACTATTCATGAACTGGAACGAAATGAGATACCAGTTGCTTATTGTACGGTTGCGGATGCCCGGGACGGGACGCGGTGGCGCCTACCGGCAGATTTTCGCACTTTAGCCATCCAAAAAAAGGCGGGAACTGTTCTGCGGGTCAATATCGAACCGGTGTTAGTACGGTTCGGTACGGGACCGTATAAGCACTACAAAAACGTACATTACAGAATGCCGCCCAAAGGTGTGCTGCCGGTAAGTGTCGTGGCGACTGAATTGTAATCCGCCCATGCTTGTAGCATGAGTGATGACGGGCGTATACTTATTCGCATTGTGTCTTAAGTTGGTCAGGAAATATATCGAGTATGAATTCTATTATTACCCCTTCGCCCGGATTGGCGGAAGTTGCAGGTGGCCTTGATTTTAATGCCACCTACGATGCGGTTTGCGACGCAGTCGGCAAGCCGCTTATGGCCAAAATGGCCGAGATCGATCCGCATACCTTCAGGCATCAGCTAGAGGTAGGTCAATTGGTATCAGGATTCCTTGCCGAAGCTAATTTTGACGAAGAGATGTGCGCTGAAGGTGCGGCGGTCGCCGGTAGCCACGATCTTGGTAAGCTCAAAGAGTGGATTCAGCAAAGGATACACTCCGATGAAGTTTTTGATAATGAGACGCGGCAGAGGGTGCGGGAAGAGCATTGTACAGAAGGCGAACTGCTAATAGCTTCGGCTATGCTGCATAGAGATGGCGCGCCAATGCATATGCGTATACGGGGTGAGCGCATGGCATTTGTGGCCCGGCGGCATCACTCCCTGGCACCCGAGGGATATTGGAACCTGCAAGAAGAGCAGGCGTTGCGTTGGGGGCTCAACTGTTTGACTCGGATTGCCGATGTTGTTCATGCTGTATGGTTTGACGGGCGCGCGTACGTCAGAATACGCGAAGGCGACATGACCCCAGAAAAGGCCTTCGATATTGTTATGGGGCAAACGGGCGGACAAGAGATTGTCATCCAAGACCAGAAGGTTGATATCCGGCCCAAGCTGGCACTACGACTGGGTCTTCCTGAGGACTACCATCCTAAAAGCTAGCACTCTTGACTATTGAGTGCTAGCCCCGTACACTAGCACTATAGAAAGAGGCTTATGACGGATCGCCAAAAGCAGATTTTAAGCGCCATTGTAGAGCAGTATGCCGAAGTTGCATCACCGGTCGGCTCTAGTTTGCTGGCCAAAGTTTTTAATGTCAGCTCAGCGACTATTCGGGCCGAAATGGCCGACCTCGAGCGTCACGGGTATATCATGCAGCCGCACACCAGCGCTGGGCGCGTACCCAGCGACAAGGGCTATCGTTTTTACGTCAATAACCTCAAGCCCCTCACAAACGAACGCGACATAGCCTCTGGCGCAGAACGCCGCGGCGAACGCGCTTTGGCCGCCCGTGTGCAAGATAGCGGCGTGCCCGAACGCGCTATTCGCAACGCCGTCGATACTTTAGTTGAACTAACCCACAACCTTGGCCTCGCAACCATCGGCAACCAGCTCTATATGAGCGGTCTCTCCAATCTCTTTGGCCAGCCAGAGTTTATGCATACAGGGCAGGTACAGCAAGTGGCCCGGCTGCTGGATAATCTTGAGCCCTGGCTACGTGAGGCCGCGCCCAACCAGCCGCTCAGTGTCTACATCGGTGCCGAAAACCCTATTGGCCGCAGTGCGGGCTGCTCGCTAATTATCAGTAAATTTCACAGCCCCTATTCAGACCGCAGTTACATTGGGGTGCTGGGGCCAACGCGACAAAGCTACCGCGATGTCATGGGCCTAGTCAATCAAGCCGGCAAGGCGCTCGAGGACGTGCTCAAATGACCATACTCGCAACGCTGTTCGCCGATTTAATCGAATTATATAAACAACGCCAGAAAAGTCAGAAAAAGAAAGGGGTAAAGTAAAGATGACCAAACCAAAGTCCGACGACCAATCCGACGCCAAAAACGTCGAAAACATGGAACTATTGCAACAGCAATTAGAAGAACTGACCGTTGCCGTCCAACGTGAGCGTGCCGACGCTATAAACATGCGCCGCCGTCACGAAGAGCAGCTTTCCGGCCTCAGAACAACGGTCAAGGCCAATGTCGTCCGCGAGCTCCTGCCCGTCATAGACAACTTTGAACGTGGTCTGAAACACGTCCCTGAACATCTGCTCGACGACGAATACATCAAAGGCGTCCAAAACGTCGTCAAACAGTTTGAAAAAGTACTGGCCGACATGGGCGTCACGCGCATTCGTACCGTGGGCGAGCCTTTTGACCCCCGTTGGCACGAAGCCGTCATGATGGAAGAAAGCGACGGCACTGAAGAAGTTGTTTCCGAAGAATTACAAGCTGGCTATGCCCTAGGCGACGAAGTAATTCGCCACGCCATGGTCAAAGTCAAAATGCGCTAGCACTATCTAATATGTGGCCACCTCATTGCCCTGAACCCTTGGGCGTAATACGATCGCGCCGGCAAAATTAGTGGCCACACTCTCCCGAAAGGCATCTCTTTTTTTGCGGGGCGCGGCACGATCGGCTTGTAGCTGCCGCCACCATGCTGCTGGTGTGGCAATTATTCGATGATCTTCGGCGGGCGGGTACATGAGTGTTGTGGCGAGCCACCAAGCCAGCGGACGTTTCGTATCTTGCAACTCTACCTGAACCGTCTTCGGGTGGAAGGTGGTGATCTCACCTTTACTAGTTACCGGCATGACTTCTGAATCGTGAGGAGCCTGGAGTTGGTTTTGTGCCATATAGAGCTCATCTTGCCTGCAACGGTTAAGATTGGGGTCTGGCTCGGGCTGGAAGGGGCCTGGGGTGGCAAAACGATACACAAAAGCAAGTGTAGGATCCGCATGGGGTAATGTTTGGTTGGTGATGAATTCGGCTTCGCGAAATATACGATTCAATTGATCTAGATTGTAGCTAATGCCCACGGCGTCAGGACGCACTATGTCGAATGCCTTAGGCGCAAAATATGTGGGCAGTTTTGTATATCCTTCGGGTAAACTCATTCCTATAGCATATATTCTTTCGCACAAAACAATGTTAACTTCCTAACAAATTTAGGACATAATTATTGATTTCTCATTAAAATAGTTGTAGAGTAGTCTGACTATGAAGTTTACAGGGCCTGAGAATTCAGCGGGTCACATAGACTACAATCTCCTCGCGGAGCAGATGAAAGAGCCGCGTTTGGTTAGTTCGGATCGGGCATTGCTCGAAACATTTACGGATCATCGGTTTAGCGACGCGGAGTTTGCGGAATTGGACGAACACTACCAGGCCGCTACCAAGCCTATGCCCTCTGGTCCGGCAGCGACAAGCCCCGAGGGCCTGATCATCAAAAACCACCGACGATTATTCTTTGAAAAGGCTAGGGCGGAAGATCCGGAGCATCCGCTCAAAAAAGCGCTCCAGCAGTCCAAAAC
The DNA here is from genome assembly GCA_964610985.1 of uncultured Candidatus Saccharibacteria bacterium. Classification (GTDB taxonomy): domain Bacteria; phylum Patescibacteriota; class Saccharimonadia; order Saccharimonadales; family UBA4665; genus JARIHD01. The sequence continues at coordinate 18,655 of CAZSZJ010000023.1, forward strand.
GCGCCCCAATGGTACGTATCCATCACCGGCTTATCTCGTTCGGAATGGCCGTCTTTTTCAAGGGATCGGCGCTAATGTGCCAGCGACTTTTGCTAGCGACGGCAAGTTAGTGGCCTATGCTATAGACCCAGAAGCACTTGGCGAAAAAGACGAGTTACTGCGTGCATATGGGTCTTCACTAAAAGAGTCGCCGGGTTTGCTGCTGTATAAAACGCAGATGTTGCAGGAGGCTCTACCCTCTGTGGCGGAAAAGCTGTCGATGATTGGTCTTCCCGTCACGGTCGGTGAAGTGCTCGGCAAACGTCCGGGCGTAGCGAAAGAAAAAGAATATAAACTGCAGATTCTTGCCCTACTGGTGTCGGCGCATGGAGATCTGCGAAATTATGTACGTTCGCAGCGTAAGAGTAGGAGAGAGGGTTCCCTGCGTACAAAGTTAATTGGTGACATTGCTATCGCGCCTTCTTTGCCTATTGAAAGCAGTCTGATCAAGGTAGGCGAAACAGGCGAGTTTAGCTTTGCGGCAGTGCGTTATTATGCAAACAAGTACAACGATCGCGGACGGCGCCGTAGTTATCTGTTGGAGCTACTCGCGCGTCACAGCCAAGCTAGTGAGCACATTGGGGCGGAGGTGTTGCAATTATACTTTTCGCACAATCCTTTAAGCGACAATGAGCGAGAAGAGTATCCAGACCTGGTGTATTTGAGTGCTGATCCTGAGGTGAGTACTACTAAGGAACGGCCCACAACCGAGTCTGTCCGAAATCGAGGACCAGGAGGCGTGTCCTACAAGAGCGCTCTTTGGTTGCCCGAGCTTGCGCATCGGCCAATGGAAGACGAAGAACGGCTTGAGGTGCTCGCCGTGCTCGACAATTGTCTTGCTGAGGCGAAACTGTCAAAATCGCCTGAGCCAACCGAACAGGAGCGACGACTATGGCTGACCTTTTATAACAAGATAGGCTGGCTGTCGCCCAATCATCCGCTGTATGATGCCTTTAGCTATGCTCTGGGTCCGAATAATGCACACCTACCTCCACCGTCCAAAGTCATCGAACTGGCTCGGCTTTTATCCGTTCAGCCGAAAGGGACGACTACAATGGTGTTCAATCTGGCGCTCAGGCTTACTGACTGGTCGCAGCTTTCGCCTTTTGTAGAGACCACGGGGACGCAATCATCGACAAAGCCAGAACTTGCCGCTCAGCCTAAAACGACCCAGTCCCGTACCCGCCGTGAGACTGCGCAAACTCCCCCTTCTGATCCAGAGATCGCAATTTTCGACGCGGAGGCCTCGGCCGCCACCACAGTTGCTTCCGTTAGGAAATGCCTGGGTTTGGATGAACTTCGGGGCGCCCGCCCGCCTATTATTCCTTCCGAAAAGCTGCCAGCATACGAAAGTCTTGTGGAGTCGCTTGATCGTGACCACACATTGGAAGATATTTTAGCTGTCCCCGGGATCGGTAAGCTGCCCGGAGACAATCTAAGTCAGATCGCCGCCGAAGCAAAGCAACTCATCGACGGTGGCAATGAACCGACACTGCGGTGGCTGATCCAAAGAGTGTCACAAGAAAATGATTAGCACTCTTGACATGTGAGTGCCAGTTTTCTATGCTATAACTACATTAGCAATCATGCACACAGACTGCTAGAATATACATTGAATCTGAATCATCTTAAGGAGGATATCTAAATGGGCAAAATCATTGGAATCGACCTCGGTACAACTAACTCGGCTATGGCCGTAATGCAATCGGGCAAGCCAGAAATTATTACCAACTCCGAAGGTAACCGCACCACGCCAAGTGTCGTGGCTGTCAACAAAAATGGCGAACGTCTGGTTGGTCAGGTAGCTCGCCGCCAGCAAGTAACCAATTCCAAAAATACCATTTACGAAGTAAAGCGCCTTATTGGCCGCCGCTGGGAAGACAAAGAGGTCCAGCGCGACCTAAAGCTCATGGGCTACGAAATTGTCAAAAGCGGCACAGCCGTCAAGGTTAAAATGGGCGACAAAGAGTACAGCTCAGAAGAAGTTAGCGCCATGATCCTTGGCAAACTCAAGGCTGACGCCGAAGCCTTCTTGGGTGAGCCCGTAACAGAGGCCGTTATCACGGTTCCTGCCTACTTTGACGATTCCCAGCGCCAAGCCACCAAAGACGCAGGCAAGATTGCGGGTCTGGAAGTAAAGCGCATTATCAACGAACCAACCGCAGCCGCCCTGGCCTACGGTTTGGACAAAGGTCAAAAGAGCGACGAAAAGATCGCCGTGTACGACCTCGGTGGTGGTACCTTCGACGTTTCCATCCTGGAACTGGGCGACGGTGTCTTCGAAGTTAAATCGACGAATGGCGACACGCACCTCGGTGGCGCCGACTTTGACCGCGCTATTATCAACTATTTTGCCGAAGAGTTCAAAAAAGAACACGGTATCGACATCTATGGCGACAAGGCTGCTATGCAGCGCCTGAGCGACGAAGCCGAAAAGGCCAAAGATCGGAA
>CAZSZJ010000024.1:0-21092 GCA_964610985.1 uncultured Candidatus Saccharibacteria bacterium
GGATAATTGGCCGCCAAAATATTATTGTCGGTCAGGGCGTTAAAAAGGGTAGATTTGCCGACATTGGGCAGGCCGACGATACCGATTGATAGACTCATAGATAGATATTATAACAGAGGCCGTGCGTACGCCAATACTATAGCAGTTCATAGTGGACATATTAACAAATATATGCTAACGTTTATATTAGTAGCTCAACACAAAAAAATGAACGAACAGCATCCATTACCGTCACTATCAGAAGCCCCAAGCCACACGCCACAGTCGATAGTCGACGCTTTGTCGGCTGCTCCCACGGAACGTGTTTCTAAGGAGCTGGTTCCTCAAGATTACGGGCGATTTGCTTATAATGCACTACATGGGACGGCGCTGGAGGCTCACAAAGACCATCTGACGGCCGAGCAAGCCCGACGGATTAACGAAAACTTCGATATCGAAGTTTATCTTGGAACTCACGGATTCGCGCTGGATCCGAATGATCCTTACTCGCGCCTTGGCGGTCTACCAACGCAAGAAGAGTATGACGCTGCCGCGGATGCTGTTAACGGGCTGGAACAAGGGGATGTTTTGCTGGTGGAGGGTGTCGGCTTTATGGAAAGCGAGGTGCAGTCGGTTCCGCAACTACATGAACAAGACCTATCGACAAGTGTTGCTGCCAATCCTGCGTTTGAGTATTTGGCCCACCTGGTGCTCCAGCTAGCCGATCAATCTATAGAGTTGCAGCGAAAAGATTTGGAAGAGCGTCGCCGCAATTATGGGTTGGACGCTTTTAGTTATGCTATTGAGCTGGCTCGGCTTAAGGGAGTCGAGATCCTTTATGCTGACCATGATGCCTTTGAGGTGGCCGCTAATCATGCCGTACTCGGCAAGAATGCGCTCGACTTGATGGCTGGAACGCCAGAGGAACGGGCCAAAGCTCCGGTGGTGCACGCCAGTCGCGAGCGGAAGGCTCGTAATACCGTGAAAGATGTAGGACTAAAGCGTCTGCCTGTTGCCGAGCAACGTGTGGAGCCCGTCCGAAAGCCTATATTAAGACTGCTCTTCGGAAGAGGTCATAAAGATGGACTTGAACAGGGCTTTAACGAGATGGGTCTAGATGCCCGTTTCGTTGTCATGGGGGCGAGAGAGGCAGACCGAAAGCGAGCAAGGAAACATAGGGGGTATGTGCTGGATCAAGAGCTTGCCGAGTTAGCGAGCGGTGTCCCCTCATTAGTGGAGTTGGCGACGAGTCAGAGCCACGATTCTTTTGGTCGCTTCAATGCCTTCCGTAAGAAAATGCTTACCGAAAAAGATCGTGGATTGGGTAAGGGTGGCCTGGATTGGCGCCACAAAAGACCCCGCCTTCCAAGACAAAATCCAGAAGATTAGCAATGACAATTTGGTATACTATGGCTATGAAAATTATGTTGGGTAAAACACAGAGAACAATGATAATCCTGGCGGCTGTCGGGCTTCTGATGTACGGCGCGGCCTGGCTGTGGGCGTACATGTATGCGCAGAATCACAGCGATGCAAACATCGGGGCAGGGCTGCTGGGGCTGGCTGGGCTAGCGCTGGGCAGTGTGGCGCTGATGGTTTTTGTCATCGTGACGCTTGCTAAACTTTTTAAAAAGCACTAGTTTTTTGTTCAAAAGCTTGAGCGCTGCCTACTTAGTGCGGTATATTAAGCATAAGCTTTATGAAGAAAACAACTGCCGTTATGTCCGGTGAACATCTTGAGCCTTCGCACAAAAAACGGAAGGTCATCATTGATGTCGCCGTAATAGCTGTTGTGGTGCTCGTTATCGGAGTTGTATGGTGGATTGGCCACCGGCCCAAGCCCGAGCCAACGCCCACTGTCCCGCAGTACTCCCACCAAGACTTGGTAAAAGAAGTGACCAAAAAATATGGCATCAACGACTACTTGGGCGCAATTCGACTTATTCAGGGCCAAAAAACTATCAACGAAACCGAAACACAGGTGCTGCTGGCTAGCGCTTATTCAACCGCTGGCGACCACAAGAAAGGCCTTGAGGTCTACCGCAAGCTTGACCGTGAAGGCAAGCTGGCCAAGACTCAACTTGCCAATGTTGCAGCCGTGGCCGATCAAGCCAAAGACTACGCTGCGGCCATAGACTATTACAAGCGCGCCAAAGAAGCATTGCGTGGTTCTGATGCAAATACCGATCAAGCGGCAGTGTACGATTACCAAATCGCCGAACTGGAGAAAAAGAAATGAGAAGGTTCCTAAAAAGGTCGTTTGTTAGACTAACGCTACTTGGGTTCGCCGTATGCACAATGACATTCGCGGTCATCGGCACAGATCCTCGTCAGGTGGCGGCCGACATGTGTACCATTAATGGTCGTGACTGCTACTATGGCTATTTCTATGGTGGCTACGATGGCGGCCCTCCTGCTACCGGCACGCGCTTTAATGTTATTGGTGCGCCGGCATTCCTCAATACATGGGACACCGATACACTCATTAATAATATTGGCAGCTATATGGCATGCGCGGGCGGTACGCTGTTAAACCCGAATGCCCAGAACGCAACCGGTGCGGCGTTCATCATTTTGACTATGCTGGGCTATGCTCCCGGAACTCCAAAGGATGTCGCCTGTCAGCAGTTCGGGGCGTGGGCATCATTGGTCAGTGACCTCAGAAATCATACTTTCTTCGGTGTTATGTATGACTATGGTGGTCTTAACACGCGTTCAACGCTGACAGATGTGGCATGGTATCCGTCAGCTCAGACGGTTGCACTCAGTATTGTCTTTTATAGTCCGGTAGACGGCGCCCCCATGTATGCCATCAAAAAAGACTGCGGTAACCCGGTCGGGCAGATTCGACCAGTAGTACGCAACTATGACCTTACGCCCTCTATTCAGGCTACGGTGAACGGCGCAAATGTGTCGAGCGTGGAGCCTGGCCAGCAATTGAACTTTGATTATCGCATGACCAATAATGGCAATACGAATAGTGCAAGCGTGAACTGCTGGCGCGGCATCTATAACCGTGCCGGATATTTTGCAACGCCCGGCACGCCAGAACCAGGCGGTACGTCGGTTGGTTTGGGTTGTCCGAGGACATTTCCCCCCGGCACGACAGGACTGACGAGCGAAGGGCCGATAACCGCTGTAGCCAATACTACCTATTGCCGTACACTATTCGTCGATCCGGCTACGCAAAGCGGCGGCACGCGGGGTACGGAAGTTTGTATTCCAGTGGTCAGCAAGCCTTATCTCAAAGTATACGGGGGAGACGTGGCGGCTGGCGGTGGGTTTGCGTCACTGGCGACTCCGACCAACTGTACGCCTAACAATAGTGCCGACATTATTACTTGGAACAAACTCGGGGCAGGTGGCTATGCCGGGGCAGGTGCACAGTACGCAGCGTATGTCCTGGACAGCATAAATAGTTTTGGTACGGCGCAACGTAGTTCGGACGCGCCTACGCCAACTGGTTTGTCCTTTTCCAATACCGGTACCGATGCTCCCAATGGTAATTTCGGTGGACACTTTGGCTCAGTTCCTTGCATCCGCGACTATTTTGGAACTAAGCCCGCTACGGGCGTAGAGAGTTTGGCTTCACTGCATACAGGTCGTGGGGTGTTTGAGTCTGCTGGTGCGACGACATTCCCGGGGGGTACGCTCCAGGCTGGCGACAAATGGACGATTTATGTAGATGGGGATTTGTTTATTACCGGCAACATAACCTTTGGTGGTTCCTGGGATGCAGATAATATCCCAATGTTAGAGGTTATCGTGAAGGGTAATATTTATATCCGTAACAATGTCACTCGTCTTGACGGGTCATATATTGCGCAGCCGCATGCGACCGGTGGTGGCACGATTTACACCTGTACAACTGCTGCTTCGGCTCCCAGTTTGGCGGGCGGTGCATTCTATAACAGCTGTGCAAACAAATTGACGGTAAATGGATCTTTTGTGGCGCAGAATGTTTGGTTCTTGCGCACTAGAGGCACGCTCGATCAGAGCAGCGCCGGTGATGGTCCTGGGACGACTTCAATTGCCGAAGAGTTTAATTATGGCCCGGCATTCTGGATTGCTCAACCAACTTCTACTAACGAAACCGACGGACAGGTGGATAACTATGACGCGATTACGAGTTTACCGCCCGTTCTCTAAAAAACAGCTTGCACCGGTGTATAGTGCTTATGCTACAATGGGGGCAATATGAGTTTACTGAGTGGGGTTTCTGCATTCTTCGGCCTTGACATCGGAACCACTGCGGTTCGGTTGGTCGAGCTTCATGGTAATGGGCCGGTAAAAACATTGGCGCGGTACGCATATGTACCAGTGGACAGCAAGATTGTGCTGAGCGATTCCAAGTCCGACCAGCAAAAGTTAGCGCAAGTTATTCGTGATCTGTTAGCGCAGTCACATATGACGACTCGCAATGTTGCGGTGGGTGTTCCGTCGCAGCGCGTATTTACTACGATTGTCGACTTTGACCGGCTGCCGCAGGGCGAACTAGCCAAGGCTATCCGTTACCAGGCAGATTCGCTTATTCCGACGCCGCTGGAAAGTTCCAAGATTGATTGGGCGGTGATTGGCGAGTCGCCAAAGGATAAGACTAAGGTTGAGGTGCTGCTTTCGAGTGTTGAAAACACTTTTGTCGAACAACGTCTCGATATGCTGGAGTCGATTGGCCTCGAAGTGATAGCATTTGAACCCGACAACCTGGCTTTGACGCGCGCGCTGGTAGGACAGGATACCTCGCTGCCGCAGATGGTTTTGGATATTGGTAGCAAGAGTACCGACCTTGTTGTTACGATGAATGGTTCGCCGCGTCTAACGCGCTCTATCCCAACCGGAGCAGAAGCGATTATTCGGGCAGCTGCCCAAAACCTCAATATCGAAGATAAACAAGCACGGCAGTTTGTATTTAAGTTTGGTCTGGGCAAAGACAAACTCGAAGGCCGCATTTACGACGCCATCATCGGTACGGTTGATATTTTGACCGGCGAAATCGACAAATCGATTAAATTTTTCCAAAGCCGGTACGGTGACAATATGCGCGTTGGCCGTATGATTGTAACCGGTGGCGCTTCGGCGTTGCCCGAATTCCCATTGTTTTTGGCTAATAAATTTGGCGTAGAGGTCGAAATCGGCAACGCATGGCGGAATGTATCATTTTCGCCTGAACGCCAGAACGAACTACTCGCCGTGTCGAATCACTTCGGTGTTGCTGCTGGGCTTGCGGAGCGTGCAGAATGACGATTCAGTTTAATCTCTTACCAGATATAAAGATCCAATACCTCAAGGCTAAACGCCAAAAGCACATGGTCATTATGATTTCGGTGGCGGCGAGCGCGGTTGCTCTAGCGGTGTTTGTACTGCTACTGACAACAGTGTTCGTGCTGCAAAAGAAAAATCTATCCGACCTAAACAAAGACATTAAGGCTTCGGGTGACCAGTTGCAAGGCGTGAAAGACTTGGACAAGATTCTGACCGTTCAGAACCAATTAAGCGCTATGACACCACTGCACGACAAAAAGGCGGTGACTTCGCGGTTATACAGCTTTATTATTCAAGTCACTCCGGCCAACGCCAAACTGACTAAGCTCATTATTAACCACGACCAGGGGAAGCTTGATGTCGCGGGTACTGCTGACAACCTCACGACGGTCAACAAATACACCGATACCCTCAAATTTACCAAGTTTACAACGGCAGAAGGCGGCCGAGAAAAGAACGCCTTTAACGAGGTTGTTCTGACGTCCTTTACTCGCGATAAACTAACGACGACTTTCGAAATTTCGCTCAAATTTGACCCGCAGCTATTTAGTGGTGAGCACGAAGCTAAGCTCAACGTCCCCAAGATTATTACCACCCGATCTGAAGTTGATAAGCCGGGCGAGTTATTTCAGCAGGGAGGACAACAGTAATGGCTAAAACTGCATCATTCACCAAGCGTGCATTGATTTCCAAAGCCAATAGCACCATGGTTATCGCCACAGGCGTCGCCGCTTTTATCTTTGTGTTCTCGATGGTGGCTTCGAAAACACTCTTTAGCCAGGCATCCTACCAAAACAAGGTGATCGCCCAGAAGAAAGAGGCGCTCGCAACACTCAAAGGCGACATTAGCGCTGTTGATAGCCTCAAAGAATCGTACCGTGCCTTCGTAGAAACGCCACGTAATGTTCTCGGCGGTAATCCGACTGGCAGTGGTAGATTGGACGGCGACAACGCCAAGATTGTCCTCGACGCATTGCCAAGTAAATACGACTTTCCGGCGCTCGCAACCAGTCTTGAGGGTCTCATAAGCAGCCAGGGTATCGAGATTCAGGCCATTACCGGTACGGACGAAGAAGTACAGCAGAGCCAGTCGAGCGAAAGCCCTGCTCCTGTGCCTATTACGTTCCAGGTACGCGTCAGCGGATCCTTTGATGGTATCAAGAATTTGATTGGTGTATTTGAACGATCAATTCGTCCTATCCAGGTCACCAAGGTCGACATGAGCGCCGAGGCAAACGGCAACAATCTAACCGCACTCATTGACGCTCAGACCTTCTACCAGCCCGAAAAGAGCCTTAAGATTAAGACCGAGGTAGTCAAATGAAACAAAAAGACTTAGCCCTTATTTTGGCTATTGTAATCGTTAGTGGTTTCATCTCATTTTTGGCCTCGCGCTGGATTTTTGCGAAACCTGGTGATCGTCAGCAAAAAGCCGAAGTCGTCGACGTTATTACTTCTGATTTTACCTTGCCCAACAGTAAATATTTTAACCCTAATGCCATTGATCCTACGCAGCTGATTCAGATTGGTGGTGATAATAACCCCAACCCATTTGGCGGCAGCAGTCAGTAGCGCAAAAAAGGTTATACTAGACCTATGAGCGTATTGTCTACCGCCGCCCAACAACAGGTTGAAGACACTCTAGTCAAAGACGGAGTGATCTCTAAAGAACAACTAAACGAATTCAAGGATGCCGCCGAAAAAGAAAACACGCCGTTTTTGAGCTACCTGACCTCAAAGGGAATTGTCCCTGACGAGACGCTGACCAAAACTATCGCGCATGTTACAAAAGTGCCGTACGTCAACCTGAGTGCCGCTAAAATTGACCAAGCCGTCCTGGGTCTGCTGTCCCAAGAAGTAGCTGAACGTTATATGGCCGTGCCGCTTGGCGAAATGCAAAATCGTTTGGTGGTGGCCATGCTGGACGCCGACAACGTCCAGGCGGTGGACTTTTTGTCGAACAAAATCGGTCGGCCGCTCAAGGTGTATGCCGCCAGCGAAGCGGGCATCCGAAATGTGTTGCACCAATACCAATCCAACATCTCTGAGCAGGTGGGCGGACAGATCGAGAGTATTGACGGCGCTGCGCAGGCTGAGGCCGAGGCTATCTCTGAAGGTGGTGGTAGATCGAGGGTAGCTACCGACAATTCCAAAAATTTCCGAACCATCGTACAGGATTCACCGATTAGTAAAGCACTGTCGACCATCTTGGAATACGCTGCAAAAAACGGTGCATCCGATGTGCACATTGAGCCCCTCCAAGACGCGCTCAAGATCCGCTGTCGTATTGACGGCATATTGCGCGAGATCTTGCGGTTGCCCAAGAGCACCGAGCCGCCGCTTGTTTCGCGCATCAAGATTTTAGCCAATTTAAAGATTGACGAACACCGTATCCCGCAGGATGGTGAATTCAGTATTAGTGCAGCAGGCAAGACTATTGACCTTCGTATCGCTATTTCACCGGTCATCTGGGGTGAGCAGGTGGTTATCCGTCTGCTCGACAAAACGGGTACGAGTCTAAAACTCGAGGATATGGGTTACGCCGGCCGTGCGCTGCGCACCATTCGTGAAGGCATTAAGAGTACTAGCGGTATGATTCTAACTTCCGGTCCGACTGGTTCCGGTAAGTCGACATCGCTCTATGCTTTGCTCCAAGAGGTCATGGACGATTCCATAAACATCGTTACCCTCGAAGACCCCGTCGAATACAAAATGGATGGCATCAACCAGATCCAGGTGAATGCCGATGTTGGCCTGACCTTTGCTGGTGGTTTGCGCTCTATCCTCCGTCAGGACCCTGACGTCGTGATGGTTGGAGAGATCCGTGACAAAGAAACCGCCGAACTAGCAGTGCAGGCCGCCCTGACGGGGCACCTTGTGTTTAGTACGCTCCACACCAACAGTGCTGCTGGCATCTTGCCGCGTTTGCTGGATATGAATATCGAACCTTTCCTGATCGCCTCTACGGTACGTACGGTCATCGGTCAGCGTCTGGTGCGCCGCAATGGTGCAAATTCCGAAAAGTACGAATCATCAGAAGTCGAGGTGGAGGCTATCCGTAAGACGCTTGAGCACTTGCTGCCCAAAAAAGAAGACGAGATCAAGAAGTTCTCTGAGGATCTGGGTTACGAAGCCTTGCCACTTGCCGGCCAAAAAGCTTATACTTTAACCAAGGGCAAAGATAGCCCCGAAACTCCCGGTGGATACAAGGGTCGTATGGGCATCTATGAGGTGTTCAATATTACGCCCGAAATCCAGCAACTTATCCTCAAGCGCGCTACGAGCGCCGAAATCCAAGAAGTTGCCCGGAAGCAGGGCATGGTGACAATGCGGGAAGATGGTTATCTCAAGGCCTTGGCCGGGCGCACAACGCTCACCGAGATCAACCGCGTGGCCGCCGCCAACGACAGCGCATAAGCAAGAAAGTAAAGGGTGGAAAGATAAATGCAGCAGCAACCAAGAATCGAAATACTTCTGGAAGAGGTTGTTAAGAAAAAAGCCTCGGACCTACACTTGCAGGTGGGTTTGCCGCCGATGCTTCGTGTTGATGGCAAACTACTGCCGGTTTCGGGTGCTGACATTTTGACTGACGAAGCCGTTGAAACGCTTGTGTTTGCTATTTTGGATGAAGACCAAAAACAGATTTTGCTTAAAGACAAAGAATTCGATTTTAGTTTTGCCTTTGGCGATTTAGGGCGTTTTCGTGTCAACGCATTTCATGAGCGCGGCAATATGGCCGCGGCTTTGCGCCTGATTCCTAACGAAATTTTGACCATCGAACAGCTGGGTTTGCCGCCGATTGTTGATAAATTTGCTAGCTATCCACGTGGTTTGGTACTAGTGACGGGTCCTACCGGTTCCGGTAAGTCAACAACGCTTGCCGCCATGGTACACAAGATCAATATGGAGCGCAGTGAGCACATTATTACCATCGAAGACCCAATCGAATACACGCACCGTTCCAAAAAATCGGTGATTGTGCAGCGTGAAGTGCACTACGATACGTATTCGTTCTCGGCGGCGCTGCGTTCGGCGCTTCGCGAAGACCCTGATGTTGTGATGATTGGAGAAATGCGTGACCTCGAGACCATTGCCTCGGCCATTACGATCGCCGAAACGGGGCACTTGGTTTTTGCTACACTCCACACCAACAGTGCTGCGCAGTCTATCGACCGTATGATCGACGTTTTTCCGCCGCACCAACAGCCACAGATTCGTTCGCAGCTGTCTAACATTCTGATGGCTATTTGTTCACAGCGCCTCATACCGGCAATTGGTGGTGGACGTCTTGCTGCCTCTGAGATCTTGGTTGCTACGCCAGCCGTACGTAACATTATCCGCGAAGGCAAAACCCACCAGCTCGAAGCCGTCATCCAGACCGGAAGCGAATACGGTATGCAGTCCATGGATAAGACATTGGCTACCATGGTTCATGCCGGTACAATCAGCTATGACGAAGCCCGTAATCACGCGGTCGACCTCGACGAGCTCGACCGCTTAATGAGAGGGTAGGCGATGCTTAATTTTCGCTACACCGCCCGTGACCCCGCTACCGGCCAATACATAAAATCCGACGTCCAAGCCGAAAACGAACAATCCGCTGCCAAGCTTATCCGCAAGGAAGGCTTTGTACCGATTGACATTAGCTTGGCCGAAAAATCGACCAGCGGCATATTGTCTAAGCGTCTCAATAAAGTTAGAACCAAAGACAAGGTACTTTTTTCGAGGCAGCTCTCGACGCTTATTAACGCTGGTTTGCCTCTGGTGCAGAGTTTGCGAAACGTAAACGCACAAACAACGAGCAAGCCCCTAAAAGTGGTAGTTAATAAAGTAATTAGTGATGTTGAGGCCGGGGCGACCCTGTCGGTCGCTATGGGTAAGCACCCCGCGGTGTTCAACCAAGTCTACATTAGTCTGATTGCCGCCGGTGAAGCTTCTGGTACGCTTGATAAAGCTTTGGAGCGCCTGGCAATCCAGCAAGAAAAAGACGCTGACCTCATTAGTAAGGTTCGCGGCGCTCTAGTCTATCCACTAATCGTAGTTGCGGTTATGATGGGCGTGCTAACGTTTATGATGGTCAAGGTGTTGCCGCAGGTTGAGGTGCTGTATGCGGGCTTGCCCGGCGCGGAATTACCGCTGATTACCAAAGTGCTGCTGGCGGTTTCCAATTTTGTAGTGCATTTCTGGTGGGTCGTGCTAGCCGTATTGGGCTTTATGGCCTTCGCTACTACACGCTGGGCACGTACGCTGGGCGGCAAGCAAGTGATTGATAAGGCCAAGATGAAACTGTGGCCGGTAGGCCCCTTGTTTGTCAAGATGTATATGGCCCGTTTTGCCCGTACTGGGACAACGCTGGTCTCATCGGGCGTGCCACTTATCCAGATGCTGGACATTACGGCTGACTCGGTGAACAACGTGCACGTCGAGGATTCTATTCATAAGGCTGCCGAAAAGGTAAAGGGCGGTAAGGCGCTGTCCGATTCGCTGCAAAATGATCCGAACTTCCTGGAGCTGGTGCCAAATATGATCCGCATAGGTGAGCAATCTGGTTCGCTGGAGCAAATGCTCGCCAAGAGTGCCGACTACTATGAAAAGGAGGTCGACGACCAGGTTAAGGCCATTTCGACCATTATTGAACCCGTTTTGATGGTGGTGCTTGGTGTTGTCGCCTTCGTTATTGTGGCTGCGGTGCTGTTGCCTGTGTACGGTTTGGCCGGCCAATCGTTCGTATAAGAGAGAAAGCTGTGCATAAGTCTATTGCTTTTTTCTCAGGTAAACCGTATTATTCCAATTAGCATAAGCATTTAAAACAACAGCAAAGGGGGCATTTGCAATGCTACAAAAATTACAGAAACGTAAAGAAGAGGGATTCACCATCATCGAGGTGCTGATCGTTCTTGCTATCGCCGGTTTGATCCTATTGGTAGTATTCCTGGCCGTTCCTGCGTTGCAGCGCAACTCACGCAACACACAGCGTAAGAGTGACGTGGCATCTATCTTGGGTGGTGTATCCGAATACATCAACAACAATGGTGGCCAGTCACCAACTCTGTTGACTGATTTCTGTCCAAACGTCAAGCTTGGCTTTTACACTGCGGCTAACTGTGCCGACGTCACCTTTACTGCAAACAGCGGTTCAACTGTTACTGCTGTAGGTGACAAGGTGTTCGTAAAGACTGGTGCAAAATGTAGCAGCGGTAACTTTACTGCAACCAATGCGACTTCGCGTAACATTGCAGCCGTATATGGTGTAGAAACCGGTGGTGGTAGCATCCAATCTATCTGCCAAGAATCCTAGTCTTAAAAAGACTTTGAGCTAAAAGAGCGGGCCAAGTGCCCGTTCTTTTATTTGCCCCGTTGGATTTATTATTTGATCGCAAAACTATCCGTTAATTGGCCCTGTTTATGGTACGATACTAGTATGATGACACTTATGCTTATAGGGCTGGGTTTGATCCTGGGCAGTTTTGTGAACGCGCTTGTTTGGCGCATGCATGAGGGCAGGGACTGGGTAAATGACCGTTCAGAGTGTCCGCATTGCGAACACAAGCTCGGACCGCTCGATCTAATTCCGGTACTAAGCTGGGTGATGCTGCGCGGCAAGTGCCGCTACTGCCATAAAAAGATTGAGGACAGCCCTTTGGTGGAGCTGACGTTGCCTGCATTATTTGTGGCTTCTTACTGCTTTTGGACGCTCGATCTGACTGGCAGTAGCTTGGTGGCGTTTATCTTTTGGCTGGCGTTCTTGGTGGGTTTTGTGGCGCTCGCCACCTACGACTTGCGTTGGTACTTGTTGCCCAATAAGATGGTATTCCCACTTGTTGCGCTTGCTGTCGTGCAAGTAATAACGCTTGCTGTCCTGGACGGCAACTGGCACATTATTTTGGGTGCAGCTGGCGGCGCGTCGGTCATTAGTGGTATCTTTTATTTGATCTTTCAGTTATCAAATGGTACCTGGATTGGCGGTGGAGATGTAAAGTTGGGGATTGTACTTGGTTTGCTATCCGGAGGAGTAATCGAGAGCTTTCTGCTGCTCTTTGCGGCGTCGGTGTTGGGTATGTTGGTATCGCTGCCGCTCATTTTGCAGGGCAAAGCCAGCCGCAAGACCCAGCTGCCATTTGGGCCGTTGCTTATTGCGGGGCTTATCATCGTAAAATTGTTCGGTGTTGCGATCCTGGGCTGGTATACGGGGCTGATCTATGGCTAAAAATGTGCGCGGTCACCAAAGAGCTTATGCTATACTACGAGCTATGAAGGGTGGTCTGAAGGCTAACGGCTTTACCGTTACCGAAACCTTGATCGTGCTGGCCGTTACGGGGGGGTTATTCTTGGCAGTTGCCGCTACGCTTTCTGGTCGCCAGGCGCGTACGCAGTTCGAGCAAAGTATTAACGAGGTTCGTTCTCAGATACAGCAAACTATCAACGAAGTGGGTGCCGGTTTTTATCCTAATACTGGTAACTTTGCATGCACGGCCGGAAGTAACCCGACTTTTGCGACAGGAACGACGGCGCAGGGCGAAAATGCTGGTTGCACATTCCTGGGTAAAGCTATTCAGTTTGATGTCGGCGGGACAGATCCGGAGATTATGAAGATCTACACCATTGCCGGTTTGCAGCGTACGGCTGCTGGTGATGAGCCAATCAGTTATGCAGAAACGCGCGGCCGCGTCGTGAATGGAGCTGGCTTTAACGCAACCGAAACCAAGCCACTATTATACGGACTGAGTACCGTTCCCTATGGTGCTGACACTATTGGTACGGTCGCTTTTGTGAATAACCTAGCGTCCAACGCATCGACTATTGTTTCAGGCGCTCAGCAGGTAAACTTTATACCCATCACCAACTCGCCGCGTGGCTCGAGTGAGGCCACAGGGATTAGCCGCATCAATGCTGCACTTGGTACGAGTACGGTTAACCCATCAGGTGGTATCAGCTTGTGTTTTGCGAGTGGAGCAAGTAACCAATCGGGTCTCATCACCATCGGCGGCAATAGTCGTCAGCTCTCGGTAGGCTTAAGTATCAAAGGTAATCGAACATGCAGCTAATGACGGCCAAACTCCAAAAGCTAACAGAGCGGGGCGACACATTGATCGAAGTACTCGTGTCGATCGCTGTTGTCAGTATGATTCTGGGCGGTGCTTTTGTGACGGCAAACAACAGTCTTAAGGGCAACCGGACCGCTCAAGAGCGTCAAAATGCCCTTAAGATCGCCGAAAGCCAGGTAGAACAGATTAAATATCTTGCAGGAACAAGTCCTAATACGCTGTTTGGTGCCACCGTGCCTGCATCATACTGTCTAAATGGTACGCCTACGGCGCTCGATTCTTCCAATGCCGCCTGTACAGTCAATGCAGACGGCACGCCGACTACCAATGAACCAGCCTATAAGATCGCTGTAAGCCGAAGTACAAATACATTCACCGTGTCCGTGGTCTGGTCCAGCATCAATCAGGGTCAGAACGGTGTGCAGTTAAAGTATAGGGTTTATCCATGATGCGCTTCAAAAAAAAGCTCAACCAAAAGGGTTTTACTGTGACTGAACTCATGATCGCGACAGCAGTTTTTGGGTTAATTCTTTTGGTGATCGCGACAGCAGTTTTGCAGTTAACGCGCGTGTACTACAAGGGAGTGACCGAAACAAAAGTGCAGGCTACGGCTCGCAATCTGGTAGATAGTATTTCCCAGGCTATTCAGTTTAGCGGCCAGACAGTTACCACCACAAACCCAGCGCCAACCGTCGGCAACTCCTATGCATTCTGCGTAGGCAATACACAATACAGCTACACGTTAGGATATCAGTTGAGCGATGCGCCGAGCGCTGCGCAAACATACCACGCATTGGTGGCAAATGAATTGCCTGGGTGCTTGAGTTCAACGCCGGCTCAAAATGTTAGGAACGCTTCGGTCACTGGCCGAGAAATGCTTGAACCCAAAATGCGTCTCTCGAAATTAGAGGTAACCAGTGTCGGCGGTGATTATTATCGTATTTCGGTTCGTATTGCCTACGGCGATGACGATCTACTGTATAGCCCTTCGGGTTCGCCCGATGATTTCCGCAGCTCCGACGTTATTTGTAAAAGCCAGCGGGTGGGCACGCAGTTTTGCTCAGTTTCAGAAATTACCGCTGCAGTCACAAAAAGGGTAAAATAGAAGGTAACCATGAGCACGATACGTATTTTGCAGACAAAAAGCCGCCGGCTACGCGCAAACGAGCAGGGCATGGTGGCGATTATGACCACGCTAGTGCTGATGATCGTCATTAGTTTGATCGTGCTAGGGTTTGCCCAGATATCACGACGTAACCAGCGTGAATCATTGGACCGGCAGCTGAGTACGCAGGCCTTCTATGCCGCCGAAACAGGTATTAATGACGCGCGTAAAATTATTCAAGATGGCGTAAACGGCGGACTGACCGCTACTGACAAGACGGCCTGTGACGGCTCGGGCGTCGGCGGTTTTTATGCCGGACTGCAACCAGATATTGATCCGGCAAAAAATGTTAAATACACCTGTCTTCTGGTAGATGCTGCGCCAAAATCACTGCAGTACAGTAGTGTGGGCACGACCTCTACCGTCATCCCGATGATCTCGGCTAACGGTACGACTATCCGACGTGTCCAGCTGAACTGGCAAACAAAACAAAACACGATTACACCTACGGCTGGCTGTCCGACAGATGTTAACACCTTCGTGCCCAATGGCGCGGGTTGGACCTGTGGCTTTGGTGTGATGCGGATTGATCTTACGCTTACGGCTGGCAACACCCTAACAGCTGATGGTTTACGGGACAATACTATGACTATTTTTGCGGTACCATTTTCTTCGGGTGGCGTAGGCAGTATTAACTACGTGGCCAGTGTCGCTAATGGCAACAACCGAATCGGCGTGAATTGCGACAATACAACCGGATGCTCACTGCGCATTGATGTACCGGCAGTTAGTGCTCAGACCAGTTATCACATGCGCGTCTCATCTATCTACCGGGACAATTCTCTGTCGGTAGAGGGCCAAGATGCTTCCGGTACGTCACTCGAAATTCGCGGTGCGCAGGCCGTCATTGATGTGACCGGCAAGGCCCAGGACGTGCTGCGCCGCATCAAAGTCGCCATTCCCCTACGTACTACCAGCAAAAACATGCATTCCGACTACGCTATCGAAATGACTGGCTCACTCTGTAAGCGCTACTCAATTATGCAGGGCTTTATATCGAACGATGCCAATGGCGGCGGTAGTCCTACGAATAGCCTGTGCCAGCCGTTTTAGCAGACTGACCTTTGTTGTGCAGCCCTGGTAACGCTTTATTCGTTGACGTTGTTGCTGTGGAAGCGTTCGTGAATACTTTTGAGATGCGGGTCAGTCACATGCGTATAAATTTGCGTCGTTGCGATATTGCTGTGCCCCAGCATGGCCTGGACGGAGCGTAGGTCGGCACCATTCATCAGCAGGTCGGTGGCAAAAGAATGACGGAGCGTGTGCGGACTGACATGTTTGGTTATGCCGGCGAGTAGAGCATAGCGGCTCACCAGTCGCTGGATGCTGCGCGCGGTTAAACGATGATAGTTTCCACCTAGATCTACACTTTTGCTGCCACTGTACCGCATAAACAATGGCCTGCCATTGTCTTCACGCGCTTCTAAATAGGCTGCGATCCAGTCCGCAGCGTGCGGACTAATAAAAATCGGCCGGTCTTTTTGGCCTTTACCGCGCACCATAAACTCGCGCCTTTTTAGGTTAATGTGATCGCGGTCGAGCCCCACGAGCTCCGAAACGCGCAACCCACTCGAAAATAACAGCTCCAAAATAGCCCGGTCGCGCAACCCATTAATTTTGGTAAGTTCAGGTTGGGAGAAGAGACGTGCCAGCTCGTCTTCGTTTAGAAAAGTAACTTGGACACGCTGGGTGCGCGCCAGTTCGATCTTGTCCTTGCCCAAGGCAGGAATATCGTATTTGGCGCAGAACTTGAGAAAACTACGTAGCGCTATCAAGTGGTAGTTGAGCGTAGCTTTGCCCAGTTCATCAGAAGTATTTGTACCCAGCCGATTGAGCCACAACCGCCATTTGCGCACCAGTTCCGGCGTAATGTCCTTAATATCGATATCACCCGCAAAGTCCACCAATCGCGTCAGGTAGTGGTCGTAGTTGCGAATCGTTTTATTCGACCGGTTTTGTTCGATTTCCATGTATTCCAAAAAATCGGTCTTAGCTTTGCTGAACTTCATATGTATAGTCTACGATATTTTGGCTTGCAAATGGGCGAGAATAGGCATAAAGTGTAAAATACTTAACATTAAATCTTTATTAAGTAAGGATTTTATCTATGAATCAGCTAATGGAAGTATCATCAAACCCGTCAACCGATTGGACGAGGGAAGTGCAAGAGCTCGTAGAAGCTCGCGATTTTGCGCTTTGGACCAAGGAAATAGGGCAAATTGCCCTCGCCGATGTAGAAATTGACGCTACCGATAGCGTGCGCATCACCGCTCAAGATGACAGCGTCCGCATTACGATGAACCGCGACTTCTAACTACATACCAATAACAATAAGAGGCTGGATATTCCGGCCTCTTATTTGATTGAGCCCCACATCTGTTATAATGGGGCAGATACAAGTTAATGCCAGTAAAAAGGATTTGAATGCAACGAACCCTGATCATTTTTAAACCAGACGCGGTAATGCGCGGTATTGTAGGCGAGATTTTGACCCGTTTTGAGCGTGTTGGCCTCAAAATTGTGGGCGCAAAGATGCTGCAGCCCGACTACGAACAATTTTTTCACCACTACGAAGGTATCGGTGCGCTCAAGACCCGTAAAGGTGAAGAGATTTTTGAGACCCAGTTGCGTGAAATGCAGCAAGGCCCGGTAATCGCCATGGTTCTTGAGGGTATCGAAGCTGTCGAACTGGTACGTAAGATGGTGGGTCCGACCGAACCAAAAACGGCTCAGCCTGGTACCATCCGCGGTGATTATTCGCACATGACCTATGGCCATGCCTCTGACGCCAAGCGTGGTGTGCCAAATGTTATCCATGCTTCTGCCGATGCCAGCGAAGCAGAAAAAGAGATCAATCACTGGTTTAGCGACAGTGAACTGGTCAACTACGAAAGTTCTCACGCGCACTTTACGCAGCCGAAAGCTTAACAATTTGGAATCCCGCACGGTCTTCTAAAGGCCGCGTTCGCCCCGTTTGGCAGCTTTTATTGCCAAAGCGTGGGCTCATTCGGAAGGAAAGCTTTCATGCAAGCATGAACTTTCCTTCCTCACTTGCCCCTGTAGTTCAATGGATAAAACAACTCCGTCCTAAGGAGAAGCTTCAGGTTCGAATCCTGGCGGGGGCACCATCCGCGTTTTCCGGTATAATAATAGAAAACACACTTGCTAGGAGGGATTCAGCGTAGCACCATGGCACAAAAAGCATTTGCCGACCAGTTCGACGACGAAGAGGTGCTCTTTGTATTTCGTAAACACCCAATTGTGATGCGAAAAGGGTTAATCTTTGGCCTTTTGACCGTCCTACTGGGGTCATTGGTGGTGTTTTGGCAGCCGACCTATGCAGCCTTTTTGTTTGGAGTACTCGGAGGAGCGGTGCTTGGCGGCATTATTATGCTGCCTTCATGGGTCACCTGGTACTTCAGCGTATTTATCGTGACCGATAAGCGCCTCATTCAGGTAACGCAAAAAGGATTTTTTCACAAAAGTGTGATCGATATGGGGCTCAATCAGATCCAGATGGTCAATTATCAGGTTGCGGGTTTGCAGGAAACCCTGCTAGGATTTGGTACAATTATGATGCAGACGTTTGTGGGGGATTTGGTAATTCACGAGATCCCGCATCCGGCCAAGATTCAAAAGAAATTGCTCGAGATTCTGCGCGAGCAGGGCGTGAGCGCGAGCCCATATAGCGAACCGCGCGAGTTAGAGATTGAAGAGCAAAATGAAGGATAAAGTTACACGACTTCTAAAGAAACGGCCCAAGGTCCTTCGCAAAAAGCAGGACGCTGCGGGCGCGCCTGAGGGTGCTGGTATTCCGCGTATCACCAACGAAACGGTAGCTGAGCACCGCGAAGAGGTGCTGTCGAGTGCACGAAAATACATTTACCCGCTGCAGCATTCCAAGCACCGTGTAGTGATAATTTCGATCACTCTATTAGTGGCCGTAATTGTCGGATTCTTTACGTATTGTTTACTGGCTTTATATAAATTCCAGTCGTCCAACACATTTATCTACCGCATCTCACAGATTATTCCATTTCCGGTAGCCAACGCTGGCGGTCGCATGGTCGCATATGAGAATTATCTGTTTGAACTGCGGCATTACATCCATTACTACCAAACGCAGCAGAAGGTCGACTTTTCGAGCGAATCCGGAAAACAGCAATTGGCCGAGTTCCGCAAACGCGCTATGGAGCGCGTAGTAGACTATGCCTACATGAAAGAGTTGGCCGACGAAAAGAATATATCGGTCAGTGACCGCGAGCTTGAGGACGCCATTCAGTTGGTACGTAGTCAAAACCGTCTTGGCAGCAATGACCAGGTATTCGAAGATGTGCTACGCGAGTTTTGGGGCTGGTCAGTGCCTGACTTTAAGCGTGAACTCAAACAGCAAATGCTGGCCCAAAAAGTTATTTCAACCCTCGATACCGAGGCTCATACCCGCGCCAATGAGGCTCATCAACGCTTGCTGGCTGGCGAGGACTTTGCTGCCATCGCCAAGCAGTATTCAAGCGATCCCACCGCCAAAGACAGCGGTGGTGACTACGGCTATGACATTAGTCCATCTGACCGCAACTTATCGCCTCGAGTTATCGATGCGCTCTTCAGGATGAATGTCGGCGATACCTCTGCAATCATCAACACCGGTAACAGCCTAGAGATCCTCAAGCTTAAGATGAAAGAAGAAACAAAGGTGCAGGCCGCCCATATTGTGATCACCTTTAAGTCTGCCGAAACCTATACCACGCCCCTTAAGGACAAGCAAAAACCGCGCATTTTCATAGGCCAGCCCAAGTAGGGTAAGGTTGTCCGTTTAGAACCTGAATCCCGAAACCTCACCCCCTCAGTAATTGGTAAGCCAAAATGGTTCGTATGTAGTGCAGGGCGTAGCCCTGCACACTTCTCGGAAACGAAGTGACCAGGAGCAAGTGTTCTTTGAGGTAGTCGAAGACACATTCAATCTTTGGCCTGGCATGGAGTAGCGTGAGCTGCCAATTGGCGAGGACTTTCTTCTTTTGGCTGGGATGTGGTGGTGACAGAATGTAGCAGCCATGCTCACGCCACATCTTCCGTCGCATGACCCCTGCGGTATAACCGCCGTCGCCAACGGCAACCAGTGTTTGGTCATTGACCAGGTGGGGTATCTGTTGCCCGTCGTTCTCGTTAGCTGGAGTGAAATGTAGCGCAGCCAGTCGACCTTGTGGTTCGCAGGCTGCGTGCAGCTTGAAACCGTAGTGCCAACCCTGGTGGTTTTTGCCAAAGGCAGCAATGCCTTTGGCAACCTTGTGGCGGTCGGCTCGGACGAGTTTGCAGACTGGTAGCATGGTGGAGTCCATGAAGCGGAGCTGTGCATTCTTTTGCAGCGTTTGCTCGAGTAG
The DNA here is from genome assembly GCA_964610985.1 of uncultured Candidatus Saccharibacteria bacterium. Taxonomy (GTDB): domain Bacteria; phylum Patescibacteriota; class Saccharimonadia; order Saccharimonadales; family UBA4665; genus JARIHD01. Next base: position 19,830 of record CAZSZJ010000024.1, read on the forward strand.
CCACGTCAGCGCTGGAAGTGCTTTGTGACAATGCTCAACAAACTTCGAATAGGCTGGTAGGTTGAAGTCATCTTCATGGTTGGTCTGCGCCCAACGCCAGATGTTTTTGAGCAGTTTCTGGGGCGCTGTCAGGCTGCAGAACAGCAAGATGGTGACCGTTTCGCTGGTTGTGAGCTTTGCTGGGCGGCCCCCAGCCGGATGTGGCATTTGTTTGGGGAGACTGTCGTCTACCCAAACAAACATATCTACGATATGCTCTTTACGTAGCGCATGCATGTTTGTTTTCCTGTTTAGTTTTGTCACCAAACAGTATACAAGGGTGCTGCGTTACTTTTGGTTTCGGGATTCAGGTTTTAGAGCGTTGCATTTTTGCTCAAACCCTGCTATCATTACCTCTGTTGCTCTTGCAAACGGCGGGCGCGCCATATGTAAGCATTTGGGCTCGTAGTGAAGAGGCCTATCACGTCTCCCTGTCACGGAGAAGATCGCCGGTTCGAATCCGGTCGGGCCCGCCACCAAGCCAAATGCTTAAAGTCTTTCAAATTACTGAGAGGCTTTTTTGTTATTATGTATCTATGGAATGCCCAATTTGCAAAGAACAGCTACGTCTCGCTGGAAATGATGAGAGCAATAACCCTAAAACGGGGACCAAGTATAGTCGCAAAGTCTACGTCTGTGATAAGGATGATGTTTGGTTGACCGTTGAGGTACCGAAAACAAAATAGTTCCAAACCTCCAAGGTCACGGCCTGCCAACCAGCGTATGTCTCAAACCTCTCATTATAACGAGAGGTTTTTTCTGTAAGTGCTACACTATAAAGAGAAGGGGGGTGGAAAAATGAACGAACTTTCAGAGCGTCGGCTTGCCGAGAACGAGGTAGAGTTTCGTCATGTCAACATTAAAAATAAGGTTCGTCGGCAAGAAGAGGGTAGTGCCAGAGATTTGCTTTTTGACTGCTACTGCGAGTGTTCCAACCGGCATTGCCATGAGCGTATTCGAATTACCATTGATGATTATGAAAAAATACATGAAGATAATAGGCAATTCATTGCCCTGGCCGGGCACGAAAATAAGGCCATAGAACAAGTTATTGGTCAGATGGAAGGATATAATGTCATCCAAAAGTATACTGACCCGTCAGAAGTTATCGCAGAGCATGTTTAAATAATAGCTCCAGGCCTCTCTTGCTACAGCCAGCCAAGCATAAGTACCGTAATTACTTCAACACCTTCGCAACATCTCAAGCGGTGTTCTGCACTGTAT
>CAZSZJ010000025.1:0-18662 GCA_964610985.1 uncultured Candidatus Saccharibacteria bacterium
ACTTGAACCCAGGACACTCTGCTTAAGAGGCAGATGCTCTAACCAACTGAGCTATTGGCCCGACTAACAGGGTAAAACTATAACAAAAATTGCATTCATTGTAAACCCTGAAAGATTTACTCGCCCCTGTTAATACTGTTAGCGACTTTGCAGTGCATCCATAGCAATGCCCAGCGCTACCAATGCTCGCCAGTCAATCTCGGCCTCAAGCTCGCCTTCGGCACGCAGTAGGTAGTGGTCGCGAAAGAGCGTCGTCTTTTCGTAGGTGCTGATCGTGGTTTCACTGTTCGGCCGCGTAAAATCGAAATGATAGCGTAAAAAGAACGGTAGGTCGCTGAGGTATGGCAAAAATCCCCAAATCCGGCGGAAGATGGCCAAGGGCAGGCTGCGCTCGCGGGCCACAAAAACCGGTTCATCCTCACGCCCCGGCACAAAAAGATTCCAGGTACTGCGTAGCAATGACGCCTTAAACGCTTTGCCAAAAACGCCAATCACGTTGCCATTCGCATCCAGCACGTCATACCGGGCGCCCAGGTCAATCACCTTGCGCGCCTGCACGCTAAATAGCACGGTTTGCCGCGTTTCATCGGTAAAAATGTCAAAATGTTCTCTAAATGCAAAGCGTTTTTGATGCGCAAACCCAATCAGTTCGCCCTTGCCGCCAGCATTGTCGGCCGTAAACACGCGGTACTGGTTGGCAAACGGCGTAATCTTTTGTTCGATAATAAATGCTTTCATATCTGCTCAGTGTAGCATAGCCGTTACTCTAGTTCGGAAAGTTGGTAATTTACGTTGTATTCATAATCTGGCAACAAAGAGAGTTCGATTGAACTTTTGGTAGCCTCTTGTCCGAGAATCTGTGCCTGTATTCCCCAATACTCTAGTTGGTCTGCGGCAACGCGGCAAAACTCACTGGTGATACCTTCCGCCGAGACGCCACCATTAACCTTCCAGTTATTTGGCTCTGTTGCCGCCGCGATGTCATATTGAAAGACGCTGCGTACCCATGGCTCTGCTGGCTCGGTGTCTGCATCGAATACCCCTTCGCCTATGTGGACCGTTATCATACCGCATGGGAGAAAAGTGCGATTATTGGCCTTATAAAGCGCCTCCACTCCATAGGACAAAAATTTTTCAACGACCACTGAACGAAGAATTCCGCTTGCAAGGGGAGAAACAAAAGTTCGACACTTTGCGACAGGATGATACGGTTCAAGCCCTCCTGTGCCTGCGAAAGGCCTAAACAACTGGTGGTGTTCGGCGCTTATCGACGGGGATTGGGCGGTGAGCCGCAGTGTATGATCGAATGCTTCACGCGATTGTGTTTGGCTCAACATATTACTCTATCTAACCAAACTCAGGTCAACGCTGCAAGCTGATAATTGATATATTTGACCACATTGGCGCGGGCAGTAAAGCGGACGGGTGTTTCACGGAAGTGTGGGCGAATGCCCCACTGCATTAACTCTGAACCGCCATATCGGGCAAGCGTAGGATGTAGCATCCCGCCTGATAGGTTCGTATGTAATTGGGGCTCATCTGCGGTTGTTAAGGCAAATATTGCGCCAAGAAACGGAATATCGGTGGATTTCACGGCCTCAAGAGGCTTGTACAAAACGCCGACCGACACTAGGCCTATCAGGCCATCAACTTCCGTACCGATGCTTACTTTTTGAGTTTCCTCGTTCAAAAGATCCAGCGTAATTACACGAGTGCAGAGCCCGCCAATTTGTCCGCCTAGCATGCGCCGCCGGCCGATAGGAGAATCACTTTCTAGCTTGCCATCTCGGGCGAACTCCTTAAATAGTGGCAACTCGTGAGGGTAAAGGGGCGCTTGGTCTGTGGTGAGACGCTCCAGGTGCTGTAGTGCCATTTGCAGATCCGGATTTTCGATCATATCTGTTATCTTACCAGACGCTTCGCTAATCTGTTACAATGCTGTCATGAAATTACTAAACGGCCGAGAGCTCGCTGAGTTCATTCAGGAGCGTCAGTCGCACCAGGTGCGTGCTTTGCGCCAAACCCTCGGTGTCGAGCCTAAGCTGGCCATTGTGGTGACTATCGAGCATCCCACCATCAACGTCTACATGCGCATGAAAAAACGCTACGGCGATGACATTTTGGTCGAAACCGAGATCCACCGCGTGTCGCAGGCCGAAGCGCCGGAGACTATCAAAGCTTTGAACGCCGATCCGTCCGTGCATGGCATTATTGTACAGCTACCTCTGGAAAACCCAGCCGAAACGGATGCCATTGTCGACCTTGTGGCTCCCGAAAAAGACGTTGACGCCCTCGGCAAAGACGCCGTTTTTGAGCCTGCTACACCCATGGCTATCTTGTGGCTGCTTGCCGGTTATAACATCGATTTTCGGGGCAAAAAAGTGCTCTTGGTAGGACGCGGCAAACTCGTCGGCGCCCCCCTCGAGCGAATGCTGCAAGCTTCTGGCGTAGACGTTTCGGTAGCCGACCGCGAAACCGCAGACCTGAGGGCCGCCACTCTAGAAGCCGACATTATTATTACCGCCACAGGTAGTCCTGCAATACTGTATCCTGACATGCTCAAACAGGGAGCGGTTGTAGTAGATGCCGGCGTCGCAGGCGAAGAAGGCAAGACCGTCGGCGACGTTGCGCCATCTGTTTACGACCGCGACGACCTAATCATCACGCCCCCAAAGGGTGGCGTCGGTCCACTCACCGTCTGCGCCCTCTTCGATAACGTCATCCGCGCCGCGCGTCAAATGGCCGAAAATGGATAATAGAACAAATCGTCGCTGGACGTGCAGCTGTCCTCCAGTCTGAACCGACTATAATAAAACGACTCTAAAGGGTAGTCGACGAAAGGTGGGTAGCCATGTCCAAAACCTATTACCAGTCCAAACACCGCGACGTGTTATTTTTCGACGAACCACCCGACGCTGCCGAATACTTTGAGCATGATTTTGGTAACTATAAGCTTGAGGGTCGCGTCGCATACAATGAGTCGCACGAAGAACCCCGCATACTTTCGATCCATGGTGCCCGGGCGGACTACTCTAAATCTGACCCGGTAACGCTCGGGCTGCGCGGTCGTGGCCATTCGGTCATGAGTTTTAATATGTCCGGGCATAGCAAGGCAGGCGTTCTTGAAGCGGGACAGACATCATTGGCTAACAATATTAAAGAGGCCGAGGCCTTTTATGAAACTCTTCAGACTTCATCGCCCAAGGTGTTGATCGGTTACAGCCTTGGCGCGACACCGGCCCTTAAACTTCTTGAAAATCATAACCAGCAAGTCGACAAGGTCATCCTCTTTTATCCCGGTATCTACACAACAGAGGCTTACAGATATAACTTTGGCGATGATTTTAAACGGACAATTTCGGAGCCGTTTAGTTACAAACAAAACGACACGATCGATCTGTTGCGCGCGTTCAAAGGCAAGGTTTTGCTTATTTTGGGTGAGTACGACGGGCTTAACCCACAGGATTATGGCAAGCCGGCAGGCGGTTCGGCAGGAGAAGTCGAGATTGACGGTAAAAAGTACTATAGTCCCATTCCGAAAGAAGTCATTGATATGATCGCCGAGACGGTGCCGTCTGGGCGATTAACTTTTATTCGAGTACCAGGCTGTGACCATGCGATGATGATGTGGATGCGCCAGAATCCCGACCAGGCCGAAAAACTATTGGCTCAGATTGATACATTTCTGAAGAGCTAGTTACAATGCACCGACGGCTAGTTTGAACTGATATCCACGGTCTTTGTAATCTTTGAACAATCCAAAACTGGCGCAGCCCGGTGACAGTAGCACGACATCGCCTTTTTGAGCGTGTTCGCTGGCGGCTTTTACTATGTCCGGCATGCTTACGCCGCCACGACTGAATTTTCCGTAGCCTGCAGTGCGGAGTTCTCCTTCGATCGTAGCTGCCGTGTCGCCGACGGTAACTACATGGCGTATATTGCTGCTGGCGACCTTTTCGGCGAGTTCGGTAAACGATATGCCTTTGTCTGAACCGCCCAAGATCAACACCTTCGGTTCGGTAAATGCTTCGATGGCCACGATGGTTGTTTCGGGCGTGGTGCCAAACGAGTCGTCATAATATTTCACGCCTTCGACATCGCGTACTAGTTCCAGACGGTGTTCGAGGCCGCTAAACAGCGTCAAAACAGATCGAATGGCCTGCACATCGTTGTCTACTTGCCAAAAAACGGTGGCTGCCGCGCAGGCATTTTGCCAGTTGTGTTTGCCGATCAGCTTCAGTTCGTCAACATGACAGATTTGCTGATTATCGATCACGATGTGGTCGTCGGCTACATATGCACCGGGTTCGGCAAAATAGGTGATCTTTTTGCCGGGGCTGGCACTGGCGATGCGGTGAGAAGTTTCGTTGTCGGCAAAATAAATGGCGACGTCGCTAGGCAATTGATGGGCAAACAGCTGCGATTTGGCGATTATATAGTCATCCATGCCGCTGTGCCAGTTCAGATGCTCCGGCACGACCATCAGGCAAACGCCGATGTGCGGCGAACGCTGTAGGTCATACAGCTGAAAGCTGGAAAGTTCCAAAACGACCCAATCGCCCGGTGTGATCTCGGACAAAAAGGTAAGGGGCGAGAGGCCAATATTGCCGCCCAAAAATACTTTGCGGCCACTGGCCTCGAGCATTTTGGCGACTAGAGTCGAAGTCGTGCCTTTGCCTTTGGTCCCGGTAATACCGATGACATTACGGGTCGGGCAGGCGCGCAGAAACTCATTTACCGCAGTGGTGATTTTGAGTTCAATCCCCGGATTGGCCGCAATAATTTTATGAGGGTTGAGTCCGGCGGTGCGGACCATCATGTCAAACCGCCCCAAATTCTGCAAATAATCGACTCCAAGCTGCGTAATTACGTCCGCTGGCACCTCTAGGGCAGCATTTTCATCACATATCGTGATGTTTGCGCCGAGTCTCTTCCAGTATTCGTAATTTGCCTGTCCCTCTACACCGTATCCGACAATCGCCACATTCATGATTCCATTGTACCTTTTTACTCAGGCTAACCCAAGCTACGGCGTCTTAACTTTTGCCGTGATACATCCTACAGCATTCATCAATCCGGCCAATTGAGCCGCCATACATCTTTTGTAATGCGTATAGCCGTCTCCGTATACCATCGACGGCTATCTTTGGGATTGGACTCTTTCTCGCTCGGGCTTGATCAAACATGCACTCCACAGTTGACTTGATCAGTCCCGGATCGTACCTCGCTCTACTGGCGGATCCGTTGGCGGCCTCTTCCTTCGCCCCGTTAATGAATTCGTCGGCGGCATCAGGTGCAATGTCGGTTGTAAATCTCTGCCCCCTATAAGTTTCCCGTGCACTTCTGACCTCAGAGTACTGGGGCGTTTTGCCCTCACTCATATTCTTATAGAATTTTCGGGGCGAAACCGTTGCTACACCGTTTATGCGGTGGTATTCCACGGAGTGTGTTCTCTCCAGGTCATGTACGAGGTAGTGGGTTTCGCCGATGAAGGCGAAGGGACTGTGACCGCCCGCAGCAGCGTAGGATGAGGCCCACATCGCTCCATGCGATTCCCATGCCGAATAGTTGCTGTAATATGCGTATGCATCGGCCCACCCAACTACGCGATCCATGTTGGGTAGACTGCCGCCGCTGTTGGCATGCCTAAGGTAGGGGTCGGCAATTATATGTTCTCCCTGGTGGCTCATAAAGAGCTTTTCGAGTGCATACATGGTGTTTGATGATAACTTTGATGTGTCCGCGTCACAGTTGGCAAGTACAATATCTTTGATGGTGGGCGCTAAAATGATCTCTGTTTGTATGGCTGCATTGCCTAAGTCCCGCCGTATTTCCCCCACTGGCGTGCCAGGTTTGTATTCAGTTCGAAAATAAGAGAGTGGCATGTCCGGATGTGCACGCTGAAAAGAGACGATATCACCTTCCACCTTGTCAAGCTCTCGGCCGTCGCTTGTACTGGGGTCATTGCATGAAATGATGGCACCGAAGCGGCTCATCCTTCTCTGCTGCATTCTAAGCTGGTGGAGTAGGGGTGTTATCTCCTCTCCGGAAGTGGCGGGTATAAGATCTTGAACCAGACGATCTTGATCTCTGAATGCAGGCGTGGCATTGAGAACGATGTCGCGCGAAAGATAGGATGTCGAGTCTGGCATCTGGTCAATATATTCAATAATCTGCATTTCAGGAGAGATCATGGAGGGGGCCTAGGAATCGAACGATTCTCGTAAAAAGGCGTATGGATCATAATACGGGTCTCCGTATTGGCTGAACTGTGCGGCGGCTGTGCGGATCCAATCTCCATTCACCTCCGATTTATCAGGTTTCTTGTCGAGGATTTCTGCGGCAACCCGCCGCGTTGTGTCGGCATCTGTATGTATAGTGGTAATTACGCCATCTGTTTCACTGGCTGAAATGGTAATGCTGCCCAGATTGTCGCAAATATTGCGGAACATGGATAGAATGGTGACGTCATTCGTATGGTGGACGGGAGACATATTTTGGCAGTGCCGCTTAAAGGTAGTACTCTGGCAGATCCCATCCAACACCCCGACGCCTATACTCACCGGTGCATCCGGCTCAAGTTCGATGAATCGCTTTAGGTAGGCTGAAACGCCAGCTTCGTATGCCCTCGCCTGCTCCGGCGTGTCACCCACCACGTCAAAACCGTAGGCGCTGCTCCAGCCGTAGAAGTCACTGCGGCTTTCATTGGTAGGATCATCAAGTAAGGTCAGGTCAGGATCGCGTAGATTTATCATTGAGGCGGCGGTTTTTCGCAGCTGAGATGCTATTTCCTCGGGCGCTTGAGTATTTAAGCTCATAATGAACTCTAAGTGGTGTGGTCTTACTGGAAAAGGTCCACGGTACACAGAAGGAAACTCACGAGACATAATAGTATATTATAACATTTTTAGTGATACTACGCATTCGTGCTGTGTGCTGGACTGTCTTGAGATTAACTAGCAAGTTTGAGCTTGACCAGCTCAGCCACCTGGCGCGGTGTCATGTCGGCCTTCAGGATAATGGCGGTGACGCCCAAGCTCTTTACCTCAGCGGGAATCTCTTGTTCGCCGCGGTTGGTCAAAATGATAACTTTTAGGTCTTTGCCCCAATCCTTCCCGCGCAGGAGGGCCAGCATCTCTTCACCGGTCATTACGGGCATCATCAGATCCAGCAAAATGATGTTCGGACGCATTTTTTCCACGAGTTCCAGGCCAAGCTTGCCGTTTTCGGCGGTTTCAACATCGTAACCTTCGGCTTCAAACTTAATGCGGTACATCTGGGAGATGGCTTGGTCGTCTTCGATGATAGCAATTTTGGTGGTCATGATCCCTCGCTTTCTATATTTTTCAGTGTATCACTGTGTATGCAGAACAATAACTATGCCACTACATTTGACGAACGCCAAGCACTTCGTTGACGATGGTTATAACTTGCGCCGGTGTGTGATGCGCCTTGACGACATATCGGTCAACATGTAAAAAACGAAGCGCTTGTGGCGCTTCGTCACGACTAATGTTGGTTAGCACGATTACTCGTGCTTTGCTGCCCCACGGCTGCGCTCGCATAATGGCCAGCATCTCTGTTCCGCTCATTACGGGCATCATGAGGTCAAGTAGGATAATGTCAGGCGACAGTTTTTCGACTAACTCCAACCCCTCGGCCCCGTTATTGGCGGTAGCAACCTGAAAACCTTCTCGTTCCAGCTTGAGCTGGTACAAATATTGCAAGTCGTGGTCATCTTCCACGACAATAGCTTTTAGACTAGTGGCCATCTGCCCTCTATCGTCATAATTGTTTGTCAATTGTTTAACCCTATAAGTAGTATCACAGTTTTCTCGTTGGCCGCAATAGAATATACAGGAAACGGCCACGTGCTCCTGGTGCAGTGATTTATGTCACTATTGACATTTTGGGCTATTCATAGTACTATAAAGTGTACCTTATCGTTACAGGTAAGTTGCAAATTAGAAGACTTAGAACGACACCGAGCGCCAAAAGCGCTGGTGTCGTTTTTTGTTTCTCTAAAAGGTGGAGAGCACCAGAAAGATTAGGGTGTCATCGTCATGACAGCAGTTCCTATTGAAGGATACTCCCCGATTATTGATAGAACGCCTTATGGGCGTAATCTAACATTGCTCACTAACGAGCAGTCCGGCCCTTATCGCGAAGGTGAGGTGAGTCGGCAATTATTTGATGAATATTTCGAGCTTCGTGACGAAGCACTTACTGTTAAGAAAGCCCAAGGCGAAGAACTAGAAGATGTGCAAGAGGCTGCGCGTGGTTTTTTGCTAGAGACGGGCTTAGTTGACCTACCCGTTGAGCTCGACGAGCGCATCAACTATTACACTGCATACGACGAAGAATCGACGCGTAAGAAAATCCTCGGCTTTGTAGACTATCTAGAGCGCAATCATGCCGACAAGGTAAATAGAGTAGAACTTGAAGCAACACGTGCATTTATAGACAGCACCTACGCCATGCACCAGGATAGTCCTGCAGAAGACAAAGTTATGAAAGATGCCGATGGCTCGTTCGCCTTTGTGGTGCCTGCCCGGGTTGGCCGGGATCACGCCGACTACGGCAAGGAGGTGGAGCCGGCACTCCCTGCCCTACGATATGTGCCGAACGAGTTGCGCGCCGCGATGATGGCCGGTTTGCCGCCGTTTGTAATTGATATGTATCAGAAAACCGAAGATGGCAAGCGCGGATATTTGGTTTTTGCGCCTGTTTTTGAAGATATGCGTACCGATTTGACCGAAGTTCGCAACCCTATGCAGTATCTGCGCAAAAACGTTAACGATGCGGTTGATTTTGCTCACCGTCGTTTTGGCGTAGAAGTTGTTGGCCTTGGCGCAACCCTGCCAGCAATCACCCGTTACGGCAAAGAAATCACCAATCCTAATGTTATTACTACCACTGGCCATGCCGGTACGGTAGACCTTATTCGTGATACCGTAGAGTTAAATGCTGATGGACGCAGCCTTAAAAAGATTGGCGTTCTAGGCTTGGGCTCAATCGGCGAATCTATTGTACGGGTAATGGCCGAAGAGCACCCTGAAGCGACGATTGCCGTATATGACAGACAGTCGGCGCTTATTGGTCGTGCAACCAGGGACGCCGGTTTGCTGGAAAACGGCGAAAAACAGATAATAGGTCTAGAAAACGAAAAAGCCGTTATTGATGCCAGCGAGGTTGTAATCTCGGCTATAACTAGCCAGCTTGATCTAAAAGATCTTGGTATACAGTCGCTGGAAGGTAAAGTGATTGTTGACGACAGTCAGCCTGGCAGCATGAGCCCCGAACAGGTAAAAGAGCTGGGCGGCACACTTCTATGGGTAATCGGTCGTGATGTCCACGGGCGGGTAGCTAATCGTCGCGGCTATGATTACGCAACAATGGTTGACTCCAAGGCCGATGTCTTTGGCTGCGAGGCCGAAGCTGCCTCAATTGCTGCGTATCGTGCTGAACTGCGTACGCGCGGCATGACAGAAAGCATTATAAACAAGATTACTGATAAAATTGCACTCAAGGGGCCGGTAACGGTGCAGCATGTTCGCTATATGAGTGCTCTCTTTACTAAGTTTGGTATCCTGCCTTCAGAGCCGCAGGCCTTTGGTTCGCCCGTCGCTCCTCGCCATAGTTAGACTATTCCGCTCGTGCTATTATTTGGGTAGTGGATAATCTTGCTTTGCTCTTAAATCCAAATACACTACCCGCGTTGGCTGTACTGGTGACAACCATTGTAGTAATGCTGGGATTCGGTTTAATTGTATTCACCCGTACATCACGCAAAGCCTATGGCTGGTACTTTGCGATGACCATGCTGGGAATCGGAGCATGGGCCGTCGGAGACATGCTGTTATTGTTGGCGCATGACGAGACCTTGCTTCGGGTCGGTGCGCAGTTATTCTACATATCACCCATGTTTATCCCTGTTTTTATTTGGTTTTTTGCAATCAGTTTTCCGGAAAATAGATCGATAGGGATTTGGCCGCCGGTTATCGCAGGCACTGCGATATTGGCATTTGCAGTCGGCTTCCTATATAACTTTGATTTCTTCGTAAAAGATATCATCATATCCGATCATCTTAATGAGCCAGTGCCCGCGATGCCGGGTTTTCTTATGTATGCAAGTTTTTTTTCGTTTTTCTTTATCCTGACCTATATTACTTTTTTACGACGAATGCAACAAAACAGGGGGACAACGCGGGTGCAGGTGGCCTATACCTTTTACGGTGCACTTGTAGCTAGTATCCCGGCCTTGTTCACTAACCTGTCCCTGCCTATGATGGGGAATGTGTCCTTGATCTGGCTCGGGCCGCTTTCTACACTGTCTTTCGCTGTCGCAGTTACTCTGGCAATTGTAAAACACCGGCTCTTTGATATTCGCTCCTACGCCGTCCGGTCGGCTGCGTATCTATTAACGCTGTTTGTTGCGGGTATTTTGTATGTTGTTCCGGTTGCGGTGTTGTCTAGTTCGTTGCTGGGCACATCGCTAAGTGCGAAGAATGTCACCCTCTTGGCACTGATTACACTGGTCGTCGCCTTTCTCTTTCAACCACTTAAACGATTTTTTGATCGAATTACACGAAAATGGTTTTATCAGGACGCCTACGATCCGCAGGCGTTCCTTAATGCCTTTAACCAAAGCTTGGTAGAAACGATTGACCTGAACAGGCTTCTGGGCACGGCTACTGAGCTAATTTCTCAGACGATGAAGGCCGAGTACTGTCTGGTGGCGCTAGGGCAGGAGGGCTCAAAGATGCCGCGCATTATTGGCACCCAGGATGCCCGATTTGATCTAAAAGACGTGCGGCGAGCGGGAAAGCTGCTTGCTAACAATAAGATAAAGATTATCGTCGCAGACTATTTAATGCCCGATGATGCCCTAAAGTCATTAATGGTCAAAAATAGTACGGCCGTCTTGGCACATCTAGGGGGTCCTAGGCAGGAATTGGGCTACATCATCCTGGGGCCAAAGAGGAGCGGTAACGCCTATACGCCACAAGACATTAGCGTACTTGACACTGTTGCCAATGAGTTGACTATCGCCATTCAGAATGCCCTCCGTTTCGAAGAAATCCAGGAATTTAACATCACCTTGCGCCAGCGTATCGATGACGCCACGCGTAAACTTCGCCACACCAACGAAAAGCTGCGGCAGCTCGACCAAACCAAGGATGACTTTATTAGCATGGCGTCGCACCAGTTGCGCACGCCGCTGACCTCTGTTAAGGGCTATGTCAGCATGGTGTTAGAAGGCGATGCGGGCAAAGTAACGCCGTTGCAGCGCAAACTGCTCAACCAGTCGTTTGTGAGTGCCCAGCGCATGGTATATCTGATATCTGACCTCTTGAACGTATCGCGTCTGCGTACCGGTAAATTCGTCATCGAACCGACTCCCAGCAACCTTGCCAAGGTGATAAAGGATGAAATTGAACAGTTACAGGAGACGGCCAAGGGTCGCGGCCTCGAACTGACCTTTAATAGGCCCGAAAAATTCCCCACACTCATGCTGGACGAGACTAAAATCCGTCAGGTCATTATGAATTTTATAGATAACGCCATCTACTACACGCCTACCGGTGGCAAGATAGAGGTGAGTTTGGCAGATAAGCCTGATTCGGTCGAATTCACGGTTGCAGACAATGGTATCGGCGTCCCCAAACACGAACAACATCATCTGTTTAGCAAGTTTTTCCGCGCCCAAAACGCCAAGCGAGCCCGACCTGACGGGACCGGCCTCGGGCTTTTTATGGCTAAAAAAGTAGTCGTTGCTCAAGGCGGCGCGATTATCTTTAAGAGTAAAGAAGGCCAGGGAAGTACCTTCGGCTTTTCGTTTGCTAAAGAGAAATTGCAACCTCTCCCTCCTGAGTTGACCACTTAAATAGGACTGTTCGTCTCCGTACCGAATTATCTCGATTGTTTTGTTGTCTTTTTGTCAAAATGTGACGGAATCGTTGTTTTAAAATGCGAACATACGGTAACATTACCCTTAATACCCGCTGGTAGTTAGCATAAGGATGTTGACAAGACAGGGAGTATATGCTAATATAATGCATGAACCTAAGGGAGGTGGAAAATGCATGAATTAAACATACTTAAGCGTGTACGCAGTGTCGTAACCAAGAAGAATATCTTGGTGTCCAGCGTATTCGTCCTTGCGCTTGCCGGTGCGATTAGCCTCGGCCACGCAACCAAACAAAGTACGTCTGCGGCAAGTTCGCGTGACTGCTCGGTCAACTCTGTTGACTACAAAGATCTAAATGGTGGTTGTGGTGCTATGTCTCCACAGGAGTTCATTGCTGACGTTCGTCAGAACGATCCCGGCGATCTCCAGAATACCTATGCCTGGTTTAATTTGTCAGCCGACAAGTACAACCGTTTTGCAAGCGAAGCCGTTCAGGGCGTCGCCAAGGCCGACGGTACCGTCTGGGTAGACGGTCAAAAAGTTATGGACAACGCCTGGAGCATTGGCCGCACCAAGTTTTGGTACTCTCAGGACTACCAAATTGGTGGAACAAAGTTCTACAAGAGTAACCATACCCAGGTACTGCAAGGCAAAGATCACGATGTTATGGTGATGTTTGACGACAACGGTACTGCCGAATTTACCGTCATGAACGCCTGTGGTAACGCTGTTGGTGGCGACAAAGTCCCATCGAGCGCCGCTTGTAAGCAGCTCAACATGACTGCCGTTACAGGCAAAAAGAACACCTATAGCTTTACGTCTGACGTCGAAGTAACGGGTAACGCCCAGATCCAGAAAGTTGTGTATACCTTTAGCGACGGCACCGTCGTTGAAAAGGCTAACGGCACCGAAGCCGTAGAGCACACCTTTGCTAAGAGTGGTACTGTCAAGGTAGAAATCCACGTTAAGTTGCCTGGTGGCAAAATCAAGATCATTAAGGGTGACAACTGTGTTAAGCAGATTACCGTAAAGATCCCTGTGTACGCTTGTGAGATGCTGGTTCCTACCGCACTCAATGACAAGAAGACCCAGTTCCGCTTTACCGTAAAGACCCGCCAAGAAAACGCTACCTTGAAAGATGTTGACTTTAATGTTGATGGTAGCACTACCAATGGCGTAGTAACCAAAGACGCCCAAGGTAACATCTACAAGGACTACACCTTTGCCGAAGATGGCAAATCTCACAAAGTTGTTGCTAAGGTAAACTTTGACCTCGAAGACCAAGTTGCCAGCAAGACTTGTGAAGCAACCGTAACTTCTACCAAGGCTCCGGTCTGTGAAGTTCCCGGCAAAGAAATGTTTCCTCCCAACGCTCCTGAATGTGCATGGTGTCCCGTTCCCGGCAAAGAAAAATTGCCTAAGGATTCACCTGACTGTAAAGAAGCTCCCACTCCTCCCGCTGAACTGCCAAAGACTGGTATGGGTAATGTGATCGGCTTGTTCGCCGGTACATCCATCGCCGGTGCCGCAGCTCACCGCGTTGTAACGAGCCGTCGCCGCCGTTAGTAGGCGCCAGGTATATCCCAGGCGAAAGCTGTGGATAACCGGTAGCCAACGCTCACCAAATGTGCTAGAGTAGCTATAACGAGCATTGACTGACCGCTCACAAAAGACAACTCTTAAAACCCCTCTCCTGCACCGAGAGGGGTTTTTATTTGGACTATCTTTGGTATCACATGATGGGGTACTATATTTCATGAAGCAGGGTAGATATTTAAGATTAAATGCTTATGCTATCTGTAAATTATTGGATAGTTAATTAAGTTTTAATATTAGCAGTATATTATGTAATCAGAGGAAACTTTCTGGAAAGCCATGAAGATACTGATTATTGAAGACAATCGACTCCTTGCCGAAAGCATTAAACGACAGCTGAAGGTCAGTTTCGTAGTCGATATCGCCTACACCGGCGAAGAGGCCATCGAACAGGCACGCGCTATAGAATACAGTGTGATTCTGCTGGACCTCGGCTTGCCCGATATGAACGGCTACGACGTCTGCCACGAATTACGCGCCGCTCGGCTTAATACTCCGATTTTGGTTCTGACCGGTGTGCACGATATAATGAGCAGGGTCAAGCTTCTGGAAGCAGGGGCCGATGACTACGTCACCAAGCCGTTCCATGCCGATGAACTGCGCGCCCGTATTACGGCGCTCATCCGTCGGGGCGGCCACCGTGTCGATGAGGAAACAATAAAAGTGGGCGATATGGTTATCGACGTCGGCAGGCGGCATGTCTACCGCGCAGGTAATTCCATTACCCTTCGCCGCAAAGAATTCGACATTCTCGAATATTTGGTACGCAACCGTGGCCGAACCGTCACACGCGCAATGATTTTCGATCATGTTTGGGAATCGGGCAAAGAGGGTTGGAACAATACCGTCGATGTCCATATTAAACATTTGCGGGACAAAATTGACCGTCCCTATGCCATTCCACTGATTAAAACGACGTACGGCATTGGTTACATGGTCGACGATGCCGAGTGAGCTAATTTCCTTACACTGGGGGTGATATGAGTGATACACTTTTCGCTATTCTTACCAATCCTTCTGTCCGCGACGCCAAAAAAGTCGAAGCTCAGCTGAGCAGCGATTTTCGTGCCGGAAGATGGTGGTGGGGCACAAGAGAACAACAGTAATTTACCAGCTTAAAAGGGTGTATGCATGGCAGAATCAGCCAGGGTTTCATTTGGCGGCAGATTGTATAGGGCGCTGATCAAACCGAAGCAGTTTGATCAGCAGCTTCGCAACCGAGAGGTTGTCTGTAATATTCTGCTCCTCGGGACTGGTGGGCTGATGTTTTGCTTGTTCTTGCTACTTCTTTTGAGCTACACGGTCGCCAACAATACCTTTGTGGGCGACCGTATTGCGGTCTGCGTGGGTGCCTTTGCCTATCTGGGTGGTGTCTATTGGCTCTCGCGCGTTGGCCACTCTAGGGCTGCGGCCTATCTCTTGGTATTATTCTATTTAGTCCTTGCCCTTGGCAGTGTGTGGGTGCGCGGCATCGATGTACCATTTAGCATATTGCTGCTTGGTATTGTGATCGTGTTTTCGGGTATTTTGCTTGCGTCGCGGTATGCACTTTATACGGCTTTTATTGCCGGTGCGACTTTGGCATTGATATACATGGCCGACCAGTTCGGTTGGATACAGTTTAGTGACCAATGGCGGTCCAGGCGCGCTGATGTAGGCGATATGGTCGGCTACTTTATTGAATTTTTGGTGGTGGCGCTGGTTTCGTGGCTATTTGGCCGCGAGGTAGAACGCTCCTTGAATCGAGCGCAGCGTGCCGAAGCCGAACTGATTATGGAAAAATCTATGCTGGAGGTGCGCGTCAAAGAACGCACCGCCGAACTGCGCAAGGCCCAAATCGAAGAGATGCAGCAGATGTATCAGTTTGCCGAGTTGGGCCATTTGAGTACGGCGATGCTGCACGACCTGGCGAATTATCTGACGGTGTTGACACTCGAAATCGAGGGCCTGAACAGTCGCAAGCACGCCGCTGCCATTAACCGTACGCAGCATATTATTCAGCATCTCGACAACATGGTAGACGATGTACGGGCGCGGGCGCGTGGCGAGACGGGTGTAAGACATTTCGAATTAGTCGCTCGATTGAATGATGTCGTTGATCTGATGCAGTATCATGCCATCAAGGCCAAGGTGGATCTGGATTGGGTGCCGCCAACTGACCCCGTCTCTGTGCCGTACAAGGGTGACCCGTTCCGTTTGACGCAGGCGATCACCATATTGATTGGCAATGCGATTGAGGCGTATCAAGGCTCCCGTAAGGCGGATGCTGAGCGCCGGGTACGGGTGCGCTTGGAGCAAAACGCAGACTCGTATATTATTCGTGTGGTTGACTGGGGCAAGGGTATCTCGAAGGCGCAGCGCGGTACGCTGTTTCAGCCGTCGCACAGTTCCAAAAAAGCAGGAATGGGAATTGGACTGTATCTGGCAGAACAGATGGTTAAGACGCACTTTAAGGGTACCCTGTTGCTGCATCCAGACGAAAAAGTTACTGAATTTAACATTCTGCTGCCCAAAAGATTGCATGATTAGAGATGTTGGGGCGGGGGCTGGTTTTGGCGTGCCTGCACTCGTCCAGCTATTGCAACCGACTTGGATTAAGACCGCACCGCTTATTGATGTCTTTTTGGGACTGAATGTGCTGCACGAACGGCGGCCTGCGGCTGTAACCGGAGTCATGCTGGGCGCGGCGGTGCAGCGCCTGGTGGCATGCGAGGTTCAGCCAGGTGGCCCATATGCCACTGCGCCGGGTGTTGTTGATCTGGTGGCTAACGCTTGCATTGCGGTATTTATAGGCTGGGCGGGCAAACCGCTGCCTGGGCTATTGGAATTTCTGGGTCGGCATTATGACACGATGATGCTAACGACGGCGACTGCGCCTTTTGACGGGAGGAAGGTGGCTCTATCGCCGCTTGCTGCGGGGTTGTTGGCGGCACATAGTGCAGACCCAGCGATGGCTGGGGAGCGGGCTGCGGCGACACATCTAACGGATTGGGGGCCGGCGGCGCGAAGAGTGTTGGACGAGGCGGAGCGTGTGCTGGCAGACGTGCCTGATGAAGTTTTGCGTCATTCACGGAAAGTGTTGCAAACGTTTGACCATGGCGATGACCGTGGCGAGGTACGGCTTATGTCCACGTTTTTCGCTCAAGCCTTGGCAAGCGTATCCGGTGATGTCCGTTTTTGGACGATGTTGGGAGTCGCCAATATGCACACCTGGCTGGCGTACACCATTTACGATGATTTCTATGATAATGAAGCGCAGCCGCATTTGCTGCCTTCGGCTAATGTGAGTATGCGGCTGGCGCAGCGCTTGTATTTGGAGGCTGTGGAGGGGGCGGCGTGGCAGCAATTTGTGAGTGAGGTGTTTGACCGAGTGGATGCTGCGAATGCCTGGGAGGTGACGCGCTGTCGGTTTGAGGTGGACGGCGATCGATTGATTATAAAAAGCTTGCCAGATATGGGCAACTGGGAGTATATTGCCGATCGTGCTTATTTCCATGCGCTAGGGCCCATGGCGGTGGTGGCACGATGCGGCATATTGCCCGGCGATTCGCAGTGGCAGGCGGTGTGGCGTGGATTTGGTCATTACTTGGTTGCGCGCCAATGCAATGACGACCTGCTCGATTGGCGTGCCGATCTGCAGGCTGGCCAATCGACGCCGGTCGTGCTGTCGTTACTGCGGTATTTGGGTGTAAACGAGGGTGCGCACTCTTTCTCTGCTCTCATGCCGCAGGCTAGCCAGGTTTTTTGGCGTGATGTTTTACCTGAGATTTGTAAATTGGCCTTGGAGCGTATTGCGTTGGCACGGCAGGAATTTACCGAGTCCGGCTTACTCGGGCTAGACAGGCAAGGTCATCTAAAGCGAGGCGAGTTTACAGCATTACTGGAATATATCGAAGGGTCACTACATGAGGCTTTGGCCGCCCGCCAGCAAAGCCAGGAGTTTTTAAGTACCTTTAAATAAACGAATGCTATCATAAAATGATGATAGGAGAAGTGCTGCCCGGCGCGCCCATAACCCTACCCATGCATCATGGCGCTGATCTAGAGGGTTTGCCTTCTGGCTGGCCGGATATGTTTTCCGAGGATCAACGAGGCTTTTTGATAGAAAGCCGTTCATTGTTGCCGACCGGAACGTTTGTGGGGGCTGCGCTGGAAACGGGCGCCCGTCGTTTGAGTGAACAAGATAACGCCATTGATCACGTGCAAATTTTGGCCAACCAAATTGGTTCCCGGGCGGCCCGCGAAGCCTTTGTATTGGGGCAAAACGATAATGGGCGTTCTGGGCGGGCGTTGCCTTCTGCCGAAGCATGTAAGCTCTGGGATATGATCGGTGACTATATCGGGGTCGAGTACCAAAATACCCGTATGATCAACGATATACACGGGCGTGCCCGCATGACTGGTATGCCGCGCCGTGATGTGCCAGTGCCGGTAACCGCCATCCTTCACAAGACAATCGCCGAGGAAGAATGGCCCATGCAAATGTATGCTTTGGCGGGCTTACAGCACATGTACCAGTCGGCTTGCCGGGGCGCGAAGGATGTTACGGCATCCTTACTCGAGCCCGTGAAAGGAATGTCTACCCCTAAAGCCGGCCAAAGCGAGTCATTTTGGAGGGCAAAGATAGCAGGCGCGGACCGCGTAATGTTGGGCGTGGCGTATTATTATGGCTACCGCGAGTTGACGGATGGGGCGCTACGCTCGATTATGTCCGATCGGTGGAAGGATGAATATGAACGTAACCGCCGTATCTTTATTGCCGCACTTAATATCCGTATATTTGGTCTGAGCGGCAGCCAGAGGGATAAGGTACAGCGCACGATTCGCCGGCCGGTGTTTAGGCATATTGCTGCCGGTAGATTCTCTGCTGCCCATACGATTTTGCAAAATACGGCCGTTGACCGGCCAGAACTGTTTTCGCCTCGGACGCAGCATGAGCTGCTAAAAAGCGAAGACTAGTGTAGCTTTTGCCCATTTCACCCCGTAAAAGGGATTCCTTTTTGAGCGGCGATATGTTAAAATAAACCAGTTCACGGCTTACATGCACAGACGCTAACTAGCATCCGAACAGCCAATTACGGCCTCATCGTCTAACGGTTAGGACACCAGGTTTTCATCCTGGCAATCGGAGTTCGATTCTCCGTGAGGTCACCAT
>CAZSZJ010000026.1:0-16333 GCA_964610985.1 uncultured Candidatus Saccharibacteria bacterium
GATACAGTGCAGAACACCGCTTGAGATGTTGCGAAGGTGTTGAAGTAATTACGCTCTTAGTCACCTTAGAAAGGTTGTATAATAAAAGCAATGTACGCCGAGAAGCATGCCCTTCAATCCGATACGCTCGCATGCCAAGAGCCTATGAACGATGCATTGAAATCCCTAATCGATCAACAGCGACTAGCGGAATTACTTTTAGGCAATGCAGCCTGTCTCAACATAGCAGACTTTGCCGTTGTTCAACCAGGCTACGACCTTCCTGTTCGAGTCGCAGAATCATATCGCCTGGCGCCATTAATAATGGTTCCAGCGTGTACTCCAAGGGGAAGGCCTACAAGAGAATGCAGTGTACCGGCGGGAGTAGAAAGTAACTATAAAGTTGCCGGCGGGACGCCTTATTTAGATACCCGTCTGGGCCTGGGACTCGTATATAACGGTATACTAGGGGCGGTCGGTGGCGCCGAAGTTAGCCCTACGCGCGCTCTTACCATAACACAGCTACAGGGCGTTAATACTGCCGACCCACGTACAGGATCCAGATACCAGGGTAGCGTCAGGGGCGGTTTAATGGCGGGACTTGCGTGGCACGATACGCTCGTGCGGGCGTGGGAATACATAGCCATCAATCTGCAATTACCGCTCATAGAAATTCAGGGTGCAAGCAAAAATGCCTGGGTGCAGCGGGGCAACGTGCCCAAAGAACGCCTCATGGCGCACTATGATAGCGTTGCCGAGCGTATGTCCTATACTTACGACCCCAAGACTGAAAATTGGCAAAAATCGCTCTTTGGCCGTGTTGCGCTCTAACGGGCAGGCAACCCATTGAGACTACCCTCACTTCTTAAAAAAACTCCTTCTCATCCAGATAATCATCGCACTTGAGCACTTCTATGCGGAGCGGAGACTGAAGACCATCCAGATCAAGCGGCGGGATGTTGTACGGTCGCCGCGCGTACCACCATGCTCCTGCAAGCGTCAGGCCAGCCGCAGTGACCCCAACATATCCCCAGATTCCACCCGTAGCCCGAAGAGCGGCGCCCGCTAGGCTGAGTTCGGTCAAAGTAGCTCCCGCGCCCCACTGAAGAGCCCGTTTTGCCCGCACCGGTTCTTTAAGCTTATCGTCGCGACGCATCAGGGCCGCGGCAAAGTTAGCTAGGATATTCTCTTCGGTGAGCTCATAAACCCGGACGTCTAGCCGTTCGCCTTTAGGTCTGCCAGGCTTTTCGGGTATTCTCGGGGGAGGAGCAAACACATCTGCTGTTTGATTAGCATCGCCAATAGTGACCATTAAGTCCGTCGTGATAGGATCTATAGCTAAGCGCTCGGTAAGCGGCGCCAAGGCTTCGCTGTCTGGTCGCAGCGTCTGCCTGTCATCATACAGGCATTTACGAATGCCGTCAGAGGGAACAATTGTTAGTTCGGGAGAGAATTCTGGAGATAGCACTGGGCCAGTATACCACTACCGGCTAGCAGGGCAACACCCCTCATAAAAACTATTTAAAATGCGTGATTTTAAAGAACGCTATGCCAGCGGCCCGTGCAGACGCCTCATCATTTTTACTGTCGCCGACCAGCAGCACGCCGGTCAAATCCTCGTCGAATTCCAGAATGTGCTGCCACGCTTCTTTGTCGGGCTTGCCATACCGCACGTCTTCGCGGGCGACAATACCATCAAACAAGTCACGAATGCCCATTTCGCGTAGCGCGCGCTCTACGGTCGCGCGCGTGTTGGCCGTCCAAATGTAAAACTGACGGTCTTCGCCTTTTAGCGCAGGCAGCGCGTCAACCAACGCTTGGTACGGTGTATGCGAAAAATACTTTTGCTCAAATGCTGCGCAAACAGCCAGGAATCTATCGTAAAAAGTGGGGACTTCGGCAATCTGCTCGTTAATGACCGCTCCCCAGGGGCGACCCTGGCCTTCGACCGTGGTCAAGAACTCTGCGACACGTTTTTCGGGTAACATTTGCGCAACTTCATCGATCCATTCTTGCCAGGGCAAGTTCAGGATAGTTAGTGTTTCATCCAGGTCAAATACAATCTTGCGATATGATTTGATGCGGACCAATTGTAGCAGCTCATCAACTTCGTTTTGTTTTGTCATACAGGGACATCATATCAAAGTTTGCCGCTGGCGCAGGGATCATCCAGGTTTCCCTTGGTCGGTCGGAAGAAATAGGCGGTCAAAGCACTGCTGCCAACTGCCACCAATTGTTCAGCCGAAACCGTAACATCACCCCATTCCATGTCATAGCCGTTGCGCTGTAACCAAGCACCCCCGACCGCCATCGCAGCAGATGGGATATCGGAAAGTAACAAATGTTTGCGAATATCATGCTCCGCCGCACTATTACAATCCGGTGCAATACCGTGACGGTCCCGCTTTTGGCGCATTGCGCGCAGCTGCATATGTGCAAGAACACCGCCACTCAACACTAGCGACGCCGCCCCTGCATACATGACGTTGCTGTTGTAGTGCGTTTCTTTTTCACCGTCGAGCAACTCGCAGCCGACCTGTGCCATCGCAAGGAACGAAAGGCCCATAATAAAAGAATGGCTTATCCGGCGACGTTTTTTAATAGTTTCGACGTCCAGCATATGTCCTCGATGAACCGTATCGAACTGCAGCCAGTACGAAGCAAAGTCACCAATGTTATGAATGCCGTCAGCCAACGTCGATAGGGTATTCAGCTGAGCTATTGCCATTTCGGTAACGCCAATAGCGCCGTTGCCCAAGGTCGTTACCCATTTTATGGCCCGTCCAAGTGTAGACTTTTGGCGTTCATGCCCGTGTCCATGCCCATGTTCTGAGGGCTCAAATAGTTGTCCGCTCATCGGATGAAACCCCGATGCCTATCCGTGGCACTTTCGTTTGTTCCCATTTGAAATATTTTTGCAAAGGTCAAAATTTATAGCAATTCTGTCGCAATAAATAATTATTTTTGCGCCCAAGCATGCGTGAGAGGAGCCCGTTGCTTGATTAGATGCAGGCGACCGAAGGGTCGGTTTTTGGTGGGCATGAGCGCCATGATCTGTTCGCGAATGCGGTTCGCGGAGAATTCCTTGTAATGCAGCGTCAAGCGCCCAGGCTTATCGTCACGTAATCGCTCACGCGCAAATATCCAATCCGACAAGCCTAACACCGTGGCGACGTGCACAATATCGCCCTCACTCAAGGATACTCCCTTAAACTCTAGCGCTAGCTGAGCCGGCGTTACGGAGGTGGCGGGTGCAATTGGAATCTTGCGCACTTCCTCTTCCAGTCTCAGCGTCGCCAGGGTCGAAGCCCAGACTATCTTTGTTTTGGGGTCAAACCTGCTTTTCTGCCTTAGGCCATGGAACTGAAGGAGGTATTTGACGGCCATCAGATCACACGGGAGGCCCTCTTTTTGCAAATAATCCAAAACATCTACGTAGTCAGCCGGGCGTTCAAGGCCGCCCGGTTTTACTATTTGGACCGGTTTCGACCCGGTGAACGGGGCAGTACGGACGGATACGCCTTCTGCTGCAAAAGCCCGTTCAGGCGTTCTTTTGGGCCTGGATTCGGATTTACGGGGCGGTTCGGGCAGTGGCGCGAGAATATCCGCCGCCACACATATAAACCTTGAATGCTTTGAGCATATTTCAGCCGATCTGGATCAGTGTCGGCGTCGCTGCGTGGTAATTTGTCGTAATCAAGCGGCCGGACATCGGGATGCAGTCCGTACTCTTGTTCCGCCAACTGTAATAGTTGCCACGATGAGCACTTTGTCTTTTGGCTTTTGACAAGCCGAAGCATCTGTGCGGGAGCATCGGCACGCAGCCGTCCTTCGCGGAGCGCCTTCATACACGCCTTTTGTCGCTCAACCCGTTGGATAATAATGTAATGCGGCACAAGGTAGGGATTTAGCTTCTCGGGCTCAATGCGCTCGATGATGGCTTCGCCGATACTGCGCGGCACGTGCTCGAGAGGTTTCTTACTCTGTTTCGCGTCATGCCTGGGATAGACAAGAGCGTGTTCTTCGGCCGACATCTCAGCGTCGAGTACGCCCAGGCTCACTCCGGCAACGTGCACAATATCATACAGACTCATGTCTATTTCCGTTGCCTCCGGGGTATTCTGATACGCTTCGCGCAGTGCGGCAATCTGCGCGGCGTCAAAGTGACGGCATATGCCGTCGTAGTCACACTTACTATTTCGGCGTTTTTCGGCCAATATAATTTTATTTTCGGCACAATACCACTCCACAAACCAGGATGAATACTCCGCAGCAGCGCTTCCTATAGTTACGTCCGTCTTTTCCGCCAGCGGCAGGGCATCCACGGCTTTCTCTATAGCAAAAAGAGCCGCCGGTCCGTGCGCAAGAATTGCAGACCGGAGGCCCTCCCTGGTCTCTGGGATCTGGCCCGCAGCAGCTAACGTCGTTCGCACAAAACGTTGTGGCACCCTGTATAGGCTCGCAATCTCACTTTCGGTCATTACTATGTTTGCGGCGCGCTCGGCGATCGAATAATTCGTCGCAAACGCTTCAGCTTCCGGGCCATACATTCTGTGATACTTCTCGCGGCCATCGACATACATCCATACACCCTCATACGGAATCTGGTTTGAATCCAACATCTGGTGCAGCCAAACCAAAGGCGCGTTCCATTCCCGGGCCAGAACCGTCGAAGGGAGCTGATAGGTGCCCGCTTTGAGTTCGAAATCCTGGCCGGCGATAGTAATCGTACACACGGGTTTTTCTTGCATGAGCTGTTCTTGAAGCTGCCTCGGAAAAGCTTCGATCGGCAGCATGGGTGGGGGCTGTGCAGCTGACTTATCTTCTGTTTTTGCGGCGTGCCCGGACATTCCCGGTAACGGCGCGTCACCGAACTGTGCAATATTCGAAAGCAGGATTGTTTCACACTCAAATTCTTCCAGGCCGTACACATGGTGCAAGCGAGCACCTTTCGAGCCTTTACGCGAAAACTGCAGCACTTCGCTCATGAATTCTCCAAGGCGGCCAATGCGGCCGGTTTCTTGCTCCAGAACCCACTCGGCGGCGTCGCCATGCATGCCAACGTCGGCGGGCAGGTTACGGCCTTCTCGGATGACCTTAGTATTCGTGAGCATACGTAGGTTACCAGCAATATATCGACGCTCGTCCTCGTCACTCGTTTTGCTATGCGAGCCGACCGATGCCGCCACCTCGGCTTTGCAGATGTCATTGACCCAGGCGGCGAGTTGCTCAGACCGCCGTACCTTTTCACCACGGCCCAAACCCTTGCAATAAGCGATTACACGGCGTCCACTCTTTATATATTCTGCAGCCAACTGGGCGACCAGAGGCAAGGGGTCTTCGGTATATTCAAATTGCATGAGGCGTGTATTATTGAGCACGCCTTGCTTGATGAGGTCAATACGATTATTTATCTCCATATGACGGTATCTTTTGGTGAGGTCGCGGTCTTTGTCGTACGCCTTGGTGGCTGTGAACAAAAATAACCGGCCGGTGAGCGCAGCAATTATCTCTTCATCCCGGGGAGACATGCTGCCATGGCCTTCATCGCCGCACACAATGTCGCGCCGAGAAAGATCCAGCTTACCGGCCGAATTGGGTGTGGTGAGCACCACGTCGCCGTCCGCATCATGTTTTTTGCCGAAAAACTTGCTTACCTTGATACCTGGCCCCAAAAAGTCCAAAAAAGTCATATCACCCGTCTCGCCGGCAAACTGGTCCACCAAACGTTGCGTCGGCAAGGTCACTGCGGCAAGTATCGGCCGTTTTTTGCCGCCAACGATGTGCGTTTTGCCGACGCCACTCATACGTAAAAGCCGAGCAATGAGCGTGGTTTTACCTATAGCAGTGGCGGCAATCGTGGCAAAGACATCGGACAAGTCGTCAAACGATGAAAGCTCCGGCTTAAAAAACCAATTACTTGGAATGGACAGCATGTGCTCGCGCAGTCCGCCGGTAATGCCATCCTGGATCCGCGCCCGCGCAGTTCCAACATCCGCCATGGGCGGCAAGGCCAAGGAACGCGTTGGACGGTATATCTCATTTGCCATCGCCAGCCGGGTGGCGACCATGCTCACAACGGGGTGCCGCTGCATATGAGACTGTTCATTGGGCGTTAGGGGACTGCGCACGAACGCGTCGGGGTCGGCAATCTCATGGCCGAGTTCGTGCTCAATGGCCTGAAGGGCGAGGGCAGGGACGCCGTAGAAGATATTAATGCGACTAGGATCGGTGGCCGCTGCTCCGTCCAGCGCGCCACGGGGCACACGCTGACCAAGCACCGCTTCCGCGGCGGCAACGTGCGCTTCAGAAAATTCCATCGAGCCCGCGCTATGCAAGCGTCCCAACTTTCTCGCTCATGGTAGTTTTAGCGTAACGTATTCTGCGGGGCATGCCAATACTACGGCCGAAAGGAAGCGTACGTAGAGACTCTGAGAAAACACTGTAAGATTTTTGGCAGTCATACTCAGGGAACACGATATAATGGGCTATGCTGGGTGGTTGCAGGATCAAATATCGTTTTGACACCTGCACACTATATAAAGAGTTATTTGCGAGTGGGCGATAGCTTGCAGTACAATGAAGATGCAAACGCGCAAGGAAATTGATAAAACTGATCTCATGGATACACCCCTACCGCAATTAAATGACTTGCTGAACGCCTACTCGCTGCGTAAATTCAAGAAGGGTCAAACCTTACTGTTTCAAGGGGAAGTTCCCCGGTACGCGTACGTAGTAAAGACAGGCACCGTCAAAACATATAACATCTCGCCGCTCGGTGAAGAGCAGCTGGTTTCGCTGAGTTCGGAATACGACATTTTGCCCGAGGCTTGGTTCCTGGGTGAAGCGTCGGTTGCGTACTATTTTTATGAAGCTTTTACGGACTGCACCGTGTACGCGATTCCCCGCGAAGAACTTGCTAAAAAGGTGAGTGAAAGTCCCGAATTTGCGCATCATTTACTGCAGCGTTTCATGCGCCTATATGTGGGGGCGAGCGTGCACATCAACGCGTTGGAGCAACCCCGGTCGCGTGACAAACTCATCCATTTATTACACTATCTAATGATGCGTTTTGGCAAACCGGCAGGCAAAGACGCCACGCAAATCGACTTGCGCCTGACACATCAGACCCTCGCCAGCATGCTTGGCGTAACCCGCGAAACCATTGCCACCGAAATCGCCCGCCTGCGCCGCGAAAAAGTCCTCGACTACAAACAACAAACCTACACCATCGACAAAACCAAGCTTTTACAGCTCCGCAACGACGAAAACCTGATCTCCAGTTTGTAGTTTACTTCTCAGGGCCGCAGGTATAGGTAACGAGCACAGTCTTTTCGTCGACCGGATGCGCCACGCGGGCATAAAAACTACTGCCCGTTTCTATATTTTTTATCGGATCTGTGGATCCCAACTCAGCAAGATCTTCATACGTCATCGAAGGTGGACCAAAGCCACCCGACGTCACTACAAAGCGGCCATTCCCAAAACTGCTGACTTCGACTCCATCACGCCAGTCCAAAGAACCGGTCGCGGTTAAGACAGCGTCGCCAAGGGCGTATTTGCCCTCTTGGGTTGTATCAAAACGTAATTCAATGCTTTCATTAGGCCGCTGTTTGCAATCCAGATATAATGATTCTTTACTGCAAGCGCTTAAAAGCGTCAACGCCAAACCGCCAGCGGCGACGAATGACAAACGTGACGGATATCGGATTCTTGTTTCCGATATCTTTTCCGCCTGCAGCCCAACCACTAGCTTTCGAGGCCCTCTTCGACAACTTTAACGAGATCCTGCGGCGACGCCCAAGATTTGAGTAAATAGCGCTTTGCGCCCAAACGAAATGCTTCGTCGATGTCGGTTTGCGCGTCTTGATTGCTAAACACAACCACGCGTGACTTGATCTCATCGGAATCGATGTTTTTGAGCATCTCGATGCCGTTCATCTTTGGCATGTTGATGTCAAGTAGAATCAGGTCATACGAACCCTTGGCTATCACCTGCAAGGCTTCTTCGCCGTCGTACGCCAGCGTTACAATGTAGCCGTGTTTTTCGAGGATCGTTTTATAAGCCTGTGCCAGGCTTTTTTCGTCTTCAACTATAAGTATCTGCTTCATATCTATCCTCATTCTTACATAGTTAACTGTCGCCAGACAATACTTTTTTGACTACCGCAACCAATTCAGCAGGGGATAGGTCGGCTTTGAGCACCGAGGTCGTCACACCAAACGCATGCGCGTCGTCAAAAGTGATGGCGTCCGAAAGGTTACTCAGCATAATGGTTTTGACGCCGGGAAACTTGGCGGGCAAGTACGCTTCCTTGAGGAACGTCATGCCGTCCATGACTGGCATCAGCATGTCCAAAAGTATGAGGTGCGGTTTGAATTTTGACAGACGTTCCAGGCCTATTTTGCCGTTTTCGGCCAAGACGACTTCATAGCCTTCGCTCTGCAGCAGATAGGCAAACGCCTCGCGCAACGGCTTTTCGTCTTCGATGATCAAAATGCGCTTCATGCTATTTTTAGTGTAGGCGGTTGCTTTGTAAAAGTCTACGCCGACGTCTCCTTATCTGTTGACGTAGGAATTTCCGACTTGCGCACCTGCGCGGGCATATGAATGGGCATGTACACCGTAAACGAGGCACCTTTACCGACCGTCGACTGTACTTCGATCGACCCGCCGTGCAATTCTACGATCTGCTTGGTCAAGTACAGGCCAACGCCGCTGCCATTTACATCCGTTGAAAGCTCATTTTCGACGCGGGTGAATTTTTCGAAGATGCTGCGCTGTGCCTCACGTTCGATACCAACGCCATTGTCTTTGACAACCATCATGACTTCGCCGGGCAGGCGACGTAGGGCGATCTCGATATCGCCTTTTTCGGGCGTGTATTTTATGGCATTGCTCAGCAGGTTTTCGATAACCATACGCATATAGTGTGGGTCAACTTCGCTAAACAGGCCGCGTTTGGGCAAGTTGAATGACAGTTTTTGTTGGCGTTCGGCGATTTGATTGCTATAGTCGCGGGCGACATTACGGATCAGACTGGCAATGTCGGTCTTTTTGGCATGCAAACGAATCCGGCCAGCATCGAGGCGCGCCACATACAGCAATTGGTTAATGATTTCGAGCTGACGTTCATTGCTGTCGTAGGCACTGTTGAGCATTTCCATTTGCTGGTCGCTCAGCTTGCCGGCGTAGCCTTGCAACAGCATACCGACGTATTGTTTGACCACAGTCGCTGGCGTACGCAATTGATGCGAGGCAAGCGACAAGAGGTCGTCTTTGGCAGTCTGGACTTCTTCGCGCTTCTGCTTGGCATATTTTCGTTCGCGGTCAGTTATCAGATACCACACCAGCCCTGCAAAGAAGACACAAGTGATTAAACCGCGCCAAAGCGCCTGACCGGGTAATTGGCGTTCACGTTCCGAAAGCAAACCGGGCGAACCGGCAAACGTCGTGCGCCATGTATGGCCATAGCCGGTGGCCATGTACGTCTCGGTTTTTGTACCAGGTTGACGCGAAACGCTGGCAAAGTTATCGGTTTCGTAGGCCGGCTTATCCAAAGCCTCAGCATCATATACCTGTATGGCGATATGCGGGTTCTGTTTGGTGTTCATGACCGATTCGATAAACGTCTTGGCGTCGACCGCGATAAAGACAAAGCCCAGCAGACTCGCTTGACGCTGCTCGTATGTATCGGTCGGCATACCAGAGCGATAAAACGGCATGTACAAAATAAATGACGAACGGTTGTGGCGGCTTTCGCTCACCAGATTCACTTTGCCGGTGATCGTCATTTGATTAGTACGTACCGCCTCATCCATAGCCTTTTTGCGCGTCGGGTCAGTATAGGCATCGAACCCACGGCTGCGGCCGTTATTGCCCGTATAACGCGCGTCAAAGGTTATTACCGAATATTCCGGGCGATCACCGTCGGGAAAGATCTGAAAATTAGTATCGTTCTGGGCCTTACGCCGGTCCAAATAGGCCGGAATGTCTGCCGGCCGCAGATAGCGGTTAACACCCACGCCTTCGATATCGGGATAATTGCGCGCGATGTCATAGGGTTGATGGTATTTTTCCCAGGATGCCTGGTCGATTCCCATATTAAGCGACACCAGACCGGCACTACCCCGCAGGAAGTTTTGGTAGACTTCAATGCGCTCTTGCATAGCTTGGCCAATCATTTGGCGTTGCCTGGTATAGGCGACATCGAGTTCACCCTCTACACCGTGGCGCAGACTCTTCCAGTAATAAAGTGTCGCCCCCACGCCAACCGCAAAAACCAAAACTGCCACGAGGGTATGCACTTTCGCGTGGTGCTTAATCCAGTAACCAGTGGAGGTCAGTGTTGTTTTAATGGTCGATATACCTAGTCTCGGGTCTCCGCGCAGTCGTATTGCTATGTATAGTATAGCGCGTTTATTCTCCCGTCATGTTAGAAAGTTAACAATAATTTTAGCTTATATCTTACGGCACTCGCAACGGAGGTGGTATTAAGATAAAAGTACCGTAAGCAAGGTAAGGGAGGCAGCCATGCTTAGTAATGAACGCGACCTAAAAGGCAAAATCAAGAGCTTTATCCGTCGTAAACAGTCTCAGTTCCCGGAATTATAGTGCCTCTCAGTTATTAAGGCGGCCACAACACTTTTAAGCTGTGCCGCAAAAGGGATACAAAAGCTATGTTAGCTATTATATTTTGGATCGCATTCGGAGTATTGGTGGGTTGGGTTGCCGCCATTTTGCAAGAAGAGCAAAATCCGCAGCGTATCGCCGCGTATCTGCTAGCCGGAATGCTGGGCGGATTGGTCGGGGGCTACGGCGGGGGCTTACTGACGCCGGGGCTGCCCGATTTTCGCACGGGATCGGCCGATATTATGTTTGCCGTATTTGGGGCGACGGCGTTCGTCATAGTGGCACGGTTGGCAGCTGATCATTTCTCGCAGCCATAAGCGGGATAACTCTCCTTTTAAAAGTGGTCAGCATGCTACAATACGTTTATGATTTTCGAGATGCTGCGCTGGTGGTATGCTACAGGCTGGCTGCAAGCGGTCAAACGAACTACGACCGGGGTTGTACGCGTAGAGCACGCTTTTTCACTAACGCTACTAGCTCGGACTTTGTTTGCGCCGTGGCGTCGAATTGTGGCCATGCCAGGCAAGGGCCTGGACGCGCGCATTCATGCTAGCTTGGACAATCTGGTTTCGCGGAGTATCGGATTTGTCATACGTTCGACCGTGATTATTGCCGCGCTGGTCGCGATGTTCTTTGCGTTTTTGTTTGGCATTTTGATGGCCGTTATTTGGCCGCTACTGCCTATAATAGCAGTCGTTTTGGCCGTAAAGGCGGTCACGGGATGAAACCAGAACTAAACACCGGAAGTCTGCGGGCGCGCAAAGCACGATTGCAAACGGTGCTGGGCGGCGCACTTCAAAAACTGTTGGGGCTTATTTCGGCAGTGACCCTTTTGGGTGCGGCTTACTTTTTGACGATCGGGCTTGAAGATCGGCTTGGGTACGGTCTGGGCGCAGTTGCCTGTGCACTGCTCACGGTGCTTTTATGGCATCAGTACGATCTCAAAACGTTACCGTCCAAAGTGCCGCCCGCGGGTCTGGACGACATTATCGAACCTACATTGCTCGCCAGCCTCAAAACACCCTTCACACCCCGCAAAGCCTGGGATGCTGCCATTGCTCGAAACGAAGGCAAGTTTCTGCTGAATCATTTGCTGCTGCCCGCACCCGCTATTACCGACCAAATCAGTACAGCCGAGACTGATATGCCCGCCGTCTGGGAACAGGCTTTGGCGCTCGTCGACAACACCCGCCCGCCCGAACTACACGCTGGCGTCCTGGCCGCTGCTATTATATTGACATCACCGGCCGGGCAGGCCTACCTAACCCAAAACAAGCTTCGTCCTGAGGATGTGGTAGAAGTCCTCGATTGGGTAGAGCGTCGCCTGACGTACATGCGTGCGCCAAAACCAAGCTACGGTGGCATTGGGCGTGACTGGGCAACCGGTTTTACGCCCACTTTGGAGCGATTTGGCTCGAATATGAGCAAAACTATCGAATACCACGGTGGTTTTGCGCATTATTATTCGCACAGCGATCTTCTGGATGGGATCATTAATAACCTGGAACGGGGCAGCGGTGTGGCGCTCGTTGGACCGGATGGTTCAGGCAAAACAACGCTCGTATACGGCCTGGCCGAACGTCTGCTGCAGGGGAAAGACCCCAAGTTGCAGTATTATCAGG
The DNA here is from genome assembly GCA_964610985.1 of uncultured Candidatus Saccharibacteria bacterium. Taxonomy (GTDB): domain Bacteria; phylum Patescibacteriota; class Saccharimonadia; order Saccharimonadales; family UBA4665; genus JARIHD01. Next base: position 12,235 of record CAZSZJ010000026.1, read on the forward strand.
TCGTCAGCCTCAACGCCTCGATGATCCTTTCGCAAAATGCCTCACAGCTGGAGGGGCTGATGTTGCAACTTTTTGGCGAAGCCGTGGCAGCCGACAACATTATTCTGTTTTTGGACGACGCGCAGCTGTTCTTTAGCCAAGGCGTGGGATCGTTTGATATGAGTCAGATTCTGTTGCCGATCCTCAAAAATCGCCGCGTCAAACTGATCGCTGCGTTTACGGCCGCCGACTGGCAGCAGCTGCAAACGCAGCGCCCGGCACTGGCCACCAGTATGACTAGCATTACGCTCGTTCCACCCGAAAAGGATGCCATTTACCAGATCATGGAGGACACCGCCATGGTCCAGGAAAGCCACAACCACGTACTGGTCGGCATCGAAGCCATCAAAGAAGCCTACCGCTTGAGCGGCCAATACATGCAAGAGCGGGCATATCCCGGTAAGGCGGTAAACCTCATTGAACAAGCTATCCCGTACGCCACCCAGCAGATCATCACCGCCGAGGCCGTGCAGCTGGCCGTCGAAAAAACCAAGGGTGTCAAAGTTTCGGTAGCCGCTGCCCCCGAAGCCGAAATGCTCCTTAATCTAGAAGACCGCATACACCAGCGCATGATCAACCAGAAACGCGCCGTCAATGTCGTGGCCTCGGCGCTGCGCCGCGGACGGGCAGGAGTTTCTAATCCTAACCGGCCAGTGGGAAGTTTCTTGTTTCTGGGGCCGACTGGTGTAGGTAAAACTGAGCTGGCACGGTCACTGGCTTCAGTCTATTTTGGCGACGAACGCCAAATGATCCGCCTGGACATGAGCGAATACCAAACCGACCAGCGCTTTTTGTCGGGCGGCAACCAGACCGAGCATAGTCTACTGCAGGCCATCCGCCAACAACCATTTTCGGTGGTGCTGCTAGACGAGATCGAAAAAGCCAACCCCAGTATTTTGAACTTACTACTGCAAATGCTTGACGAAGGACAGTTGACCGACACCAACGGCAATCCGGCGTCGTTCCGTTCTAGTATTATTATCGCCACATCCAACGCCGGCGCGCCGGACATTATGGCCCGCGTCCGCGAAACCGGTTCTTTGGATGACTTTGAGCGGCCGCTTATTAATAAACTTATCAGTGAGGGCATGTTTAAGCCCGAACTGATTAACCGTTTTGACGAAGTGGTAATGTTCCGTCCGCTAAACGAAGAAGAGATGTCGCAGGTAGCGCAGATCATGCTGGCTGGTGTTAATAAGACGCTTGAGGTGCAACAGTTAAAAGTACAGCTGACGCCCCAAGCACTACGCGAAGTAGTGCACCGCGGCTACGACCCTGAATTTGGCGCTCGCCCCATGCGCCGCATCATCCAAAAGACCGTCGAAAATGCTATTGCCGTCAAGATTTTGCGCGGGGAAGTACAGCCTGGATCGGTGATCACACTCGACGTCGCCGATCTCGATATGCAAGGTTAATTACACTAAAGCTGTTTTTTAGATCGAGCGCGGTTTTTGGTACAGCCGACGCCAGCGATCCATCAAGGTCCGTTTGCGCGCCATGCGCCGCGTAGGGTCTGGATCTTGGCGGACGGCCAAATTAATCGCAAATTGCGCCATCATTACGTAGCGCCGCAGTTCGGCACGACTTCCTTCGATTTCGTTTTCTAGATGCGACGCGCGGCGTAAATGACTATTTCGGGCAAAAGCAGCCCGCGTCCAATCCACAAATGCCCGGCTACCGCGGGGCAAAGCAACCGTCCAAAACGCTTTCGGCGAACCCGACAGCGCCAACCGCTGACGACGCTGCAAAAAATTGCGCCAGCGGTTGGCCATGCGTTCACTTTGTTTCCACTGGTGTTGCTCATTATCGGCCACAGGTGTTGCGTGCCTATTTAAGTCTGAGAGATACGGGGAAAATTCTGACATATACGCCTCCCTTAACTTAGTGATCGCGGGGCCACATACGCGGCTATTTCTTTGGAACTTTTGCACCTTCCTTTCGAGCCTTGGACAGCCCGATAGCTACCGCCTGCTTGCGGCTGGTTACTTTTTTGTCGGATTTGCCGCTCTTCAGTTTACCCTCCTTAAACTCTTCCATCGTCTTTTTTACTTTGGTCTGAGCTTTTGGACTGTATTTGTTCATATGCAAATCCCTCCTACCACCTATTGTAGGGAAGCGAAAAATGAACGCAGTAAGGTTTTTAACGCTAATTTAATGACCCGAGGATACGATGTGCTTAATATACTGAGGCCACCAGCTGCTCGCCGGTACTGGCCTCGGCACGAACCTCAATGTGGCCATCTTTGGTTTTTTCGATCAAATATCCGGAAAGATATTGTGACTTTTCGGCGTTGGTACATGGCTCGTTGTCAAGTTCGGGCTGTGCTTCGGTTCCTTTGACGGTGAGTGCAACAGTTGGGTTGAGCGGCATTTCTTTGAGAAACGCGGGGACAAGCGTTTTACAGAGATCATAGCTGTCTTCGACAGAACCGATTTCCATAGCCTGGGTTGGTATTCCTTCGGGGAATGCGCCGTTTTTGTCCCGGTATTTTCCCAGAGCTTGGGCAATAGTAGCGATATGCAGCTGGCGTTTGGCGTCGAGATTTTTGTTGGCGTAATCCTCGGGCTGGATCATCAGTATACTCACTGCCAGCAATCCGATGGCGACCACTATGACAACCAACAATTCAGGCAAGGTAAATCCACGCTCATTCCGTACTGACATGTATCTATAGTAGCAGATTTTAGCGGCCAACGATGCTCGCTACGGACGATTGACCGGACGGCCGATGCTTTCGTAGTAGAAACCGGCTTCTTGCATGTCGGCGGGGTTAAAGATATTACGACCGTCGAATATGACCGGCTGCTTAAGCAAGGTTTTGAGACGTTCAAGTGATACCGACTCAAACTGCCGCCATTCGGTGGCGATAAGCAGGGCGTCTGCGCCGTCGATAGCTTCGAATTCATCATTTACAAGAATAAGATTTTGATTATCACCAAAGTGCCTTTGGATATTCTTCATGGCTTTGGGATCGTAGGCGCGCACGGTCGCACCCACTTCGGTAAGGGCCTGAATAATGGCCAGGGCAGGGGCTTCGCGGATATCGTCGGTCTCAGGTTTAAATGCCAGTCCCCAGAGAGCGAAGGTCTTGCCCTGTATGTCGTTATTAAAATGACGGAGGACTTTGGTGGTCAGGACTTGTTGCTGGGCGCGATTGTTTTTTATGACCGTTTTGAGCAAGTCGAAGTCAAAATCGTGCTGTTGGGCAGCGTGGATCAGTGCCAAGACATCTTTGGGAAAACAACTGCCGCCATACCCGATACCGGGATACAAAAAGCGCTGGCCGATGCGTGTATCGTGACCAATGCCTACGCGCACGTCGTCAACATCTGCGCCCAGCGCTTCGCACAGGTTAGCGATCTGGTTCATAAACGTAATTTTGGCGGCCAAGAATGAATTACCCGCGTATTTGGTGAGTTCAGCGGAACGGGGACTCATAAATAACAGGGGGCGGTCATCACGGGTAATGGGTTCATACAGTTCGGCCATAACTCTCCGGGCGCGAGCAGAATTGGTGCCGACCACAATGCGGTCAGGTTGCATAAAATCCTGGACAGCAAAGCCCTCGCGCAGGAATTCCGGGTTGGAAACAACGTCGAAATCGACGGTCGCGCTTTTGGCTATGCGCGCCGCAACTTCTTCGGCTGTACCCACCGGCACGGTGCTTTTGTCGATAATAACAACGTAACTACCGAGTAGTGGCCCCAGTTGGTCGGCAACATCGTACACGTATTGCAGATTGGCAGAACCATCGTCGGCCGAGGGCGTGGGAAGCGCTAGAAGTATCACCTCAGCGTCAGCGACGGCAGCAGCCAGGTCGAGCGTAAAGTGCAGGCGACCGGCTTCGATATTGCGGCCAAATATCTCTTTCAGGCCCGGTTCGTAAATCGGCACCTGACCGTTTTTCATCATTTCTATCTTTTCGGCGACGACATCGACGCAAGTCACTTCGTTTCCGAGTTCAGCAAAACACGTCCCCGTAACAAGTCCAACATATCCTGTCCCAATAACAGCAATTTTCTTCATAGGGGAGCATTATAGCCGAAACACCTGGGAGAT
>CAZSZJ010000027.1:0-15793 GCA_964610985.1 uncultured Candidatus Saccharibacteria bacterium
CACTACCTCAGGATTCTACTTGGTATCAGGTGAGGGAGGGTTTTTAGATTCAGGTACGGTAGTATTGCCTTTATGCTTAAATCATTGACTAATATAGCGTTTCACAGTATAATGTAAGCATATCTCTTTCGGAGCCCTGAGACGACTTCGGATGAAACGGAAGGAGTTAGAGGTATGAAAGTTACTAAAATTATTGCTCTTGCGAGTATAACCGGCGTTTTGGCCGCTGGATCTTTGGCCACACCAGCCTTTGCCTGGCATCCAAAAGGCGCTATTAAGAAGTCTGTCCAAAACCAGACTACTGGTGCATCTTTGACCGATGCCAACACCCCTCAAACCGCCTTGGCCGCAAAGCCTGGAGACATCCTGAAATACGTTATCGAAGTGAGCAACACTGGCGACACCGGTAAAGGCAACGAAATGCACTTTACCAAGTTAAACGACAGCCTGCCCACCGGCGTACAGCTGGTTAGTGACCCCGCCAAGCGTCAGATTACCGAAGACCTGGGCGTTATCAAGCCCGGAGATAAAGTAACCAAAGAATATTTGGTTAAAGTGATTTCCGACAAAGACGGCGACTTGATCGAAAACAAGGCCTGCTTTACTGGTGACAGCGAAGTTAATGACAACCCGCAGCAAGGCTGTGACGTAGCCCTGACCAAGGTTGCAGTTCCTAAACCGGAACCAAAACCAGAACCCAAGCCCGAACAGCCAAAGCCGGTTGAAACCCCCAAGGTTGAAGCCGCTACGACTCAGGAGTTGCCAAAAACCGGTGCTTCAGCCGTAGCCCCCATCCTGGCCCTAACCTCTGGTGCTGCCGCCTACGCTGGCCGCATGCTCGTGGTAAAGCGCCGCCAAAAATAGCTTAAAATAATCATTAGTAGAGGCTCGCCCTAGCCGCGAGCCTCTTTTTTTAGGTATAGTAAAGTCATGACATTACAATCAAATATCGTGGAATCCCCCTCTCCTAAATGCATTCTGGGTGTCGCCGCGCACGCCGACGATCTGGAGTATATTGCCGGTGGCAGTATGGCGAAATGGGCCGCTGAAGGCGCTGAAGTCTATGTGCTTATTCTGACTGGTGGCGAAAAAGGCACTGATGACGCCTCGGCCGACCCCGAACAGCTGCGCACCCTCCGCCGCCAGGAGCAAGAGGCTGCCGCAGACATTCTGGGCATAAAAAAGGTTTTTTATCTTGACTACGGTGACGGCACACTCGAACCGACGCTGGACGTCAAACGCAGCATCACCCGCATTATCCGCACCGTACGGCCCGACATCATCGTGACCTGGGACCCTGCTATGGCCTACTGTGTTTCGCATCGTTTCATTAACCACCCTGACCACGTTGCTGCGGGGCAGGCTACACTGGCAGCCGTCTTCCCACTATGCCGCGACCCACTCGCCCTCCCGGAGCTACTTCGAGAAGAACAGCTAGAGCCCTGCAAAGTCAATACCATCTTATTGTTCAACTTCGAAAAACCGAACTGCTTTGTGGACGTTACGAGCACATTATCAACCAAGGTCAAGGCGCGTGACGCCCACGCCAGCCAAGCACAATTCCCGGCCGACTCGCCCTGCGACATTACTACCGTTGCCAAAGATTTTGGCCAGCTTGCAGGCGTGCAGTACGCCGAAGCATTCATCCGTATCGATATCGACTAACTAGGAGAAGCAATCATCTCACTAATCTGACGGCGCGCAATCTCCATGTTGGCTGGAGTAGCCCTTTCCATTGTAGGATCGATATCAGCCAAATAAAGCTTCGGTGGACGCCCGGCGTAATCGTAGATGGTGTGCCCTAGCCTAAACTGGATTAAACTGCGTATATCGTCAAGCATCCATCGGTGCCCGTCTTTTTCGATACGGTCATAATATGCCGACACTGCCTCAACGCAATGCTCCTGCGCGACTTCTACATCTAATTTCCACTCATATGACTCGCGTTGCCAATCAAGATCCACACCACGAATCGTGGCACACTGCGTTAAAAGCGTAGAGCCCATTGACTGGGGTGCAAAGTATTCACGGCCTCCCGGTACAAATATGCCCTCCTCACGCAGCATCTCAAAATGATTTTCGGCCACCTCTACAACTTTTCGCAACCCCACCTTGCCAAACTTATACGTAGACTCGGGCACAAGAACTCTTTTGCGCAGATAGAGCCGATCATCTGCCGGATCCGGACCCGGTTTGTGCCTCCCGTCCTTCCACAATGAGATGGCGGCTTCGACTCGGCCCATCCAAAGGGGCGGTTTCGTACAATAGCGATAGGACATCAAGCTAGATTACCGCAAAGGTGTGCGTATAGCAATAATGCAACGGCTAGTCGGCAAAAATGCGTGTACGGATGCGGAACCATTTAAAGATCAGACCATCAAAAAGCAGATGGCTAAAATAGCCCGCCACCGCCGCACCATAATACACCATCGAAATCGGCAAAATATTGTCATTATACAGATACGGCACAACCAAAATCGGCAGTGGCACCAGCAACATTGCCAACTTGCTGTGTGTCCAGCCACGATGTTTGCCCACTACCGGTAGCATAGCGATAAGTCCTAGATAAGCGGCCGCCTGGATATTGCCACTCCAGATGAGTGCAATATCTACAGCCAGGGCTAGGCCAAAGAATATATTCTGCCCCTTTGAGTTGGTGTCAACATCGGGAAACAGCGCAAATAATACACTAATAACCAGTACCGCCGCCAGCGCCTGCCAATCGTGCAGCAGGCCCGCCATTTCGGCAAAGCGCTCTACCGGAACCATGGTCATCACGGCCGCGTAGCCGACGCCGAGCGCTACCCCGCCGACCACATGCCCTTTCCAATTAGCCATAAGGCTATTGTACGCTTTTTTCGGAATTTTTATTTGAGATTCTCTTGGAATAGGCTAAGATATTTCGATGATTAAAACCGAAAAAGGAGCTGTGCTAGAGCATGGCGTAAATTTTTACCGTCGTCCGACCGAGGAATCATTCGCCCGCTTATTAGGAGGATTGCCTGCTTTTGAGTATGGGGAGAATATAGAACTGCGCTCCCTTGACCACCCCGAAGCAGTACGACGAGCCTCCATTCGTCTTATGCCTCCCGGTTGGTTTAAGGGGTTCATGCTGGCAAGCGAGGTATCACTAGAGAGTCTCGAAGAGAATCTAAGGACCCGACAACCGCGCCTCAATAGGCCCCTTACACTTACACGGATCACCTATGCACTTTTCCAATCTCATAAAGGAGACTCTTTCATCTTGGCGAAACCCACACTCGAGGAGGAAGAGGGTCTGCAAGCCGAACGGCAAGGCATTTTAAATATTGCTAACGCCTCTTTGCACAGCAGGCCCCGCCTTCTCACCTACACACGACCTCTGGACCTGACCCTCGCCCACATCGCCCCGGACTCCGATCCACGGCTCATAGACGAGATATCTAAAACCCTATCCGAGTTGCCCAGACAGGAAAATATAGAGCTGGAACCGTTCGTTATCGAATATAATGAACCGACCCTAGCCTAAACTTTTCCGAGTCGCCGCTGCAGGCGCAGCCATTTTGCCAGGTCATAAAAGATGTCTTCGTCCGGGTCTACGCCGCCGCGTTCGCCTTCAGTAAAAAGCTCTGCGACGGTTCTAGTTTGGCCGCGCATGATGACGATTTGATCAATAGAAAGCCCTTCGCCTGCAGGCATGCTGGTGATCTCGCCCATATAGTCCTTGGTAAATACTTTTGCGCGCCTGCCGTCGTAATACACGATGGTGTCGGTTAGGCAGATGGTGCGGTCAGTTTTGCCCTCCAGGAGCTTTAAGAACTCTTCGGGTCGCAGCCAACGCGCAACCGAACTCATGTACGCGCCCGGAAAACCGCGCAGCGCTAGGATATTCCAGTACGAGTCATTTACGATAACCGGCCGTTTGGCGATGGCATAGGCGTGTTTGGCCTTTTTGATGGCGATATCCTGGGGATCGTCGGACTGGATTTCGTCGACGGGCAGCTCCAGCTGCTCTATTTCGATGTCATATCCGGCGCAAGCGCGCTGCAGTTCACGCATTTTGATGGCGTTGCCGGTCACAAAAGCGATTGGCTGCGTTTTGGTAGCACTTTCGGCGGCACGGTTGTCGGCGATCTTCTCATACCGGTAGTGACCATTTATATATGAAAACAAAAACTGGCCGTACGAGTCGGCCTTCATAAATTGGGCGTGCATATCGGGCTCGACACCGCGGTAGCGATACACTCGGCCACCCTGAAACTCGACCTCTAGGTGTCGTTCGGCTGCATCGTAGCCAATGGACACGACGTCTGATGATTCAACAGGAATGCGCTGCATAGCCTATGTGAGTTTGAGTCCGGGATAGATACCCTTGGTTACTTCGTCGACTTCGCGCCTGAGCTGCGGAAAAACCACACCTTCGCGGGCCGTAACACCTTCCAGATACCAGAATAAGCGCTCTGAGTAGCCAAAGCCACAAGCTGGTGGCATGCCGTATTCTAGGGCTTCTACGTAATCGATATCGAGCATCTGGGCTTCGTCGTCGCCAGCGTCACGCATGGCTTGCTGCTCTTTAAAACGGTTGAGCTGGTCGACCGGGTCATTCAGCTCGGAATATGCCTTGCAGATTTCACTGCCGCCGAGAAGCAAGTTGAATTGTTCGGTTAGTTCGGGTTTGCCAGCTTGTGTTTTAGCTAATGGCTGCAAAAAGGTTGGAATGTCCACCAAAAATGCCGGCCCTGCAATGGTAGTACGAATCTTTTTCCAGAGTTTGTCGATGCCGCGAGCACGGTTATCTTGTTTTTCTACTTCGAGATTGTGTCGTTTGAGCTGCTCTTTGACTTCGTCCAGCGTACAAGTAAAAACGTCGAGACCGTAATGTTCTTTGATGGCATCTACAAAACTTACGCGTGGCCAATGCTGGGCATCTGGCCCCAGGTCAACTTCGGAGCCGTTGGGGAGCGTAAATGTACGCGTGCCCCAGGTATTGTCGGCCACAAAACGCACCAGGCGTTCGGTTAGTTCCATACCCTTCTCCCAGTCGGCGTACGCCCAATACCACTCCATAGCCACGTGCTCGGGCAGATGCTCGTCGGAGTAGTTTTCATTGCGAAAACGAGGGCCGATATCGAAAACTTTTTCGTAACCACCGACGAGTAGGCGCTTGAGTGGCAATTCGTGGCTTATACGCAGATAAAAGTCTTGGTCAAGTGCGTCCATGTGCGTCACGAACGGATTAGCGTCAGCACCGCCAGTGGTGAGTTCGAGCACCGGAATGTTGATCTCAATAAAGCCGTCATTGAGCAGAAAAGCACGCGTCGACTGCCAAAAATGGCTGCGGCGGATAAACCGCTGATACACGTCGAGATTGGCGTTGGTGTCGACATAGCGGCGACGGAGGCGTTCTTCTTTGTTGGTAAAGCCGTCATGCGCCGGAAGCGGACGGAGTGATTTGGTAAGCAGCCGCAGACGCACTACTTCTACCGAAATCTCACCGGTCTGCGTCTTAATAACCTTACCGTGGACTTCGATAAAGTCGCCGCCATCGAGCAGCGGCAACTGGTCGATTCCCAGTTGGCTCTCGGCAGCATTCAGATCTTCTACCGTGCCAGTGCGGAGAAACAGCTGCACGCTGCCGCTTTCGTCACGCACCACAATAAAGGCAATTTTGCCGAACTTACGAATATTAGTAATACGGCCAACGACGCTTACCTCTTGCCCTTCGAGGGTTTCGAAATCATCGGTTATTTGCGCCAGCTTATGCGTGCGGCTTGAACGTGCCGGGTATGGGTTGACGCCTAGCATCTGTAATTCTTGCAGTTTGCGCAGTCGCTCGCCGCGCAGCTCTTGTAATGTTGCCATATTGCCTCTATCTTATCATATTTACAGAGAAAAGAGCCTCGGTTTTGCCGAAGCTCTTTTACGTATGTTTGCTCGTTTGAGTCTAGGCGATGCCTACGATGCTGTACGAAGTTGTTTCGGCGGGGGTTTTGATCTCGATCTTTTCGCCTTCTTTTTTGCCCAAAAGAGCCTGGCCGATAGGAGACTCGTCGGAAATCTTGCCGTTTAATGGGTCTGCTTCGACGGTTCCAACAACCTGGAATTCCTTGGTCTTGCCGGCGTCGCTTTTAAGCTTAACGGTCGAACCAAGGCTCACCTTGTTGCCGCCCTTACCTGGGGCAATCACTTGTACATTGGCCAAAATGTGCTCGACTTCGCTGATGCGTGCTTCGTTGCGCTCTTGGTCTTGGCGAGCTGCACTGTATTCCATGTTCTCACTGAGGTCACCAAATTCGCGGGCAGTCTTGATGCGGCCTGCAATCTCGGAACGGAGTGCAATAAGTTCGGCAAGCTCTTTTCTGAGTTCGTCAACACCTTGCTGGGTCAGATGGAATTGTTTCTTCATGTTTTTCATGTCTCCTTCTGGGTGAAAATGGTTTTTGATCCTTGTCTTAGCCGATTATAGCAACTTAGCTGCTTTTTTGGGCGACCATTTTAATTAAACTTTCTTTGTCGAGAAGCTGCGGTTCGTCAGCGGTTCGGGCCTTGACCTCATACCGGCCGGAAGCAATTGTTTTTTCGCTTACGACCACGCGATATGGTATACCCATCAGATCAGCATCTGCGAATTTCTCACCCGGTCGCGCATCTCGGTCGTCATATAATACCTCAATCCCGGCACGCGTCAACCCCTGATATAACGCTTCTGCATGTTCCCGCACCGAATCGGTTCCTCCAACAGATACGAGATAAACTTTGTAAGGAGAAATTTCATAGGGCCAAATGATACCCTTTTCGTCGTGATTTGCCTCTACAACAGCCGCCAGAGTGCGTCCAATCCCAATACCGTAACAGCCCATGTAGTACTTTTCACGCACGCCATCGGCGTTGGTAAATTCGGCGTCGTGCATCAATTTCGAATAATGGTAACCCAGTTGGAAGATATTTCCGACCTCAATACCCCGTTTCTCGGTAAGTACACCGCCCTGAAGACTCTTGAAGCCGGGCTGTGCCAGCGCTATATCGGCTTCGATGTCCGGTTTGAAGTCGCGGTCGATGTTCATGTTCAACAGGTCGACATGTTTTTTATTAGCCCCACCATACATATTGCGTACGGTTCTGAGGGACTTATCGCCCACAATAACCATTTCGTGTCCGGTTTTCTTACCCTTTTTGACCATATTGACTGGCGAGATAAAGCCAGGTTCACTGCCGAGGTCTTCTCGAATCTCTTCCTCGGTAGCAGGTCGCAGATCCCATGCGCCGCTTGCTTGCATAAGCTTGGTTTCATTCACTTCGAAGTCGCCGCGAATGACCGCTAAGATATAGCGCTTGGTAGGTTCATCAAAATAGAGCACATCTTTGGTTTGTTGCCACAAGGGTAGTTGGTGCAGCTTTTCGCCGTCCTCCATAGTTGTGCCGCGCACGGCTTCAATTTCCTCTAAAGTCCTGAAGTCTTCATCGATATTTTTGGTATCAACCTGAAACGTCGCGACATCTTCGTGCGCAGCGTATCCATTGGCTTCATCGATGAAATAGCGGCTCTCACCCACTTCGCTCTCGGCAACAAACTCATGGCAGTATTCGCCGCCAATATAGCCGTTGTCGGCGGCGACAACATCAACCTTTAAGCCTACCTCTTCAAATATGGATTTATAAGCATCCCACATTTGCTGATAGATATCTTTAAATTGCTCTTCTGTACCAAAACTGTAGGCATCTTTCATCATAAATTCACGGACGCGGAGCAAACCACCGCGGGCGCGCATTTCGTCGCGAAACTTATTGGAGAATTGGTAAATATTGAATGGCAGATCTTTATAGCTGATGTTGAATTTTCGCACCAAGTCGACAGCCATTTCTTCGGCCGTACCACCCAGGGCGAACTCCGCACCGCGGCGGTCCGCTATCTTCATAAGCTCAAAACTGACTGAAGTTGTACGATTGGTCTCTTGCCATAATTCGAGCGGGTGCAAAACGGGCATAACCAACTCATTTGCCCCCGCTGCATCCATATGGCGGCGGACAACTTTCATAATATTATCGTGGGCACGTAGACCAAGTGGCAACAAATAGTACCGCCCGGCGCTTGACTCTCGGATATATCCTGCTTGGGTAAGCAACCGGTGCGAGGCGATCTTGTAATCTTTTCCTTCTGTTTTGCTTGTCTTCGTGAATAGTTGTGACCTTTTCATATTGCCACTCCTTACGTTCTAGATTTTATTATATAGCTGAGAAAAATTTAAGATAAAGTGAACTGTGGCCGGCAGGCCGGGTTGGCAGTGTAGAAAGCGTGGATAATACAGTCATTTGCGTTCATTTGCCTGCAATTATACCTTATACCGGCTTCATTATAAAGAAGAGGTTAGCAAAGACGATGCCGTTTTTTAGCGCATGAATGCCAATACTGGCCCACAAACTGCCCGTCTTTTCACGCACATAACAAAGCACCAGCGACAGCGCAAAGGTGTCGATAACCGCGATCCAGAGCGGATTGCCGTCCACACTGCCAAACAGATGCAAAAAGGCGAAGACCGCACTTGTTATTAGTGTAGCCAGCAAAAATTTTGCTCTATGAGAACGTAGCGTTCCGTAGATAAAACCACGGAATAGAATCTCCTCAGCAACTGGTGCAAGCACCACCAGACTCAGAAATGCCAGAAGTAGCCCCCCACTCGATATATCGCGGTCAAATCCTAGCGCTTGTTCTTGTTCGGTATTAACGGACGCAATTTGCTGGATAGCAAGGAGAAGAATGGCAAAAATCGTAAAATACACCACGATACCCGCCAGTGCATAACCGAGGTCACGCCAGCGCGGTCGTGTTAAAGCAACCTTTTTTATAAATGACGCATGCCGGTGCTTAATAAATGCCGCCAGCGCGCCGATGGTCAGTGTCTCGGCAATGAATACAAACAAAAAGTTGGCAACCGGCGTTTTGAGCCACGCATCGGTCTGCTCAACCGACAAGCCAAGAAACTGTGGCACGAACATCAATATAAAGCCGACGATCATTGGAATAATCCGAAATCCTAAAATGACCATGACCAATGCAGCTACGAGCGACCACGGCTGCTTTCCCCGCGGCTCGTTTTTGATAGCTACCTTAGGCTGGTCAGTGTCAGAAGAAGCGCTTGACATCGATAAATGTTATGAGGATGATCAAAAATAGCAGGAATATGAAACTGGCCCCCACTATCCGTTCCTCCATTTCCGGGCTGAGCCGGCGGCCGAACATACGCGAAAGCAACACCATAAACAAACGTCCCCCATCGAGCGCCGGGATCGGCAGCACGTTCATAATAGCCAGCGTCAGCGAAATAATGGCAATAATCATCAGCACGTACTGCAACCCGAGCGAACTACTACCCTTTAGTACAAATATAATTCCCACCGGCCCGGAAACCTGTTCCGCCGCACGTGATCCTTCTCCCTGAAAGACCGCCGCTAAAGCAGTCCCGAGTCCCCTAAACGTCTCAGCCGTAAATTGGCTGATGAGCCCAGCGGCTACCACCGGCGCAGACCATGTCGAACGCGCCATAACAATCTCGTTTGAACCAGCGCCGAAGTAGCCCTTGGCTTTGCCGGCATCGATATCTTTTTGGGCGCGCAACTGTACGGCGGCCTGCTTGGATTCAACTTTATTGCTGTCCTTCACTTTGTGTTCGTATCGAACGACCACTTCTTTGCCCTGAAATTTTTTGGTCAAAACGGGCAATTTGCTAGCCCTATCTAGCTTTTCTTCGCTGCCGGCAGGCCCGATACTCAGCAAGCGGTCGCGGGTCTGTAAACCAGCCTTGGCTGCTGGCGACCCGTTTTCTATCGAACTCACGAGCACTTCATTTTTGATAATTTTAGTGTCGCTTTGGACTGTAAACTGATTTTTGATAAGCTGCGGCATGCCGACCCAGGCCAAAATTGTCAAAAGGCCAAAGGCCACTACTAAATTCATAACCACGCCTGCAAGCATAATCTTAGATTTTGCCCAAGTAGATGCCGCGCCCAAAGAGCCTTTGGCTGTGGCCGCGTCCGATTCGCCCTTTAGGCGTACAAAACCGCCAATCGGCAGCCAGTTAATGCTAAATATAAAGCCGGCCTTGGTCTTTTTGCTCCACGCTTTTGGCGGAAAACCGATACCGAATTCTTCGACATCAACGCCATTACGCCGAGCGGCCAAAAAATGCCCAAATTCATGGACAACAACCAGGCTCACAAACAAAACGAGGCCCAAAATAAGCAAAACTACAGACATTTATCCCCCAAACCTACGCATCCGCTGAGCATATGCATTAATAATATCGACTACATCCTGTTTTGTCATCTCTGGCCAGTGCTTTTGCAAAAAGACAAGTTCACTGTAGTAGATGCGCCAGAGCATAAAGTTGCTGATACGCTGCTCGCCCGATGTCCGCACTACCAGGTCTACGGGCGGGATGTCGGGTGCATACAGACGGGCCGACAGGGCCTCGGGCGTAATCTGATCGGCAGTCAAGCCGTCTTCGACACACTTTTTGGCAGCATCAGCGATCTCCTGATGACCACCGTAATCTAAACAAATGGCGAGCGTACCCTGGGTCAGATCCTTGGTAGCCTCTTCGGCTTTTTCCATAGCCTTTAGCACCTTGGCATCAACCACGTCACGCCGCCCCAAAAATCGAATTCGTATCCCCTCTTTGATGGACCTCTTGAGCTCTTTGGTTACTGCCATTACCAAAACGCCCATTAAATAAGAAACCTCCGAAGCCTCTCGCTTCCAGTTTTCGGTCGAAAAAGCATAGAATGTTATATATTTTACACCCTCATTAAATGTACTCTCGACTACTTCCTTGAAAGCGTTGTAGCCAGCGAGGTGCCCTTCGTATGCGGGCAAGCCATGCGACCGCGCCCATCGACGATTGCCGTCCATGATGTAGCCCACATGCTGAGGTATTGCCTTTTCTTGTATCATTTAGTGTCCACTAATTGCTTAGACGGTCATGATTTCTGCTTCTTTGGCCTTGGCTGCTGCGTCGACGTCGGCCTTGACTTTTGCCAGAGCGTCATCGACCTGTTTCTCAAGGCGTTTGGCGTCATCTTCACCAATAGCCTTATCTTTTTTGGCCTGCTGAGTAGCATCTATTGCATCACGGCGTATACCACGCAGCACAATCATGCAGTCTTCGACTTTGCCATTCAGAACTTTAACGTATTCGCGGCGGCGCTCTTCGTTTAGTGCTGGAATCGGCACGCGAACCACGCGGCCATCATCCGAAGGATTGAGTCCTAGTGTAGGATTATCACGGATGGCGCTGGCGATCGCTTGGATATTGCCAGGGTCAAAGGGCGTAATCTGAATCAATTGTGCTTCGGGGGCAGTTACATTGGCCACTTGGTTAAGCGGCATGGCCGTGCCGTACGCCGTCACCATGACGCCGTCCAACATGGTAGCGCTGGCACGTCCGGTGCGCACTTTTTTTAGTTCAGCCTGAAAATGTTCATAGGCGGCCTGAAATTTCTGCTTTGCACTATCAATAATCTGGTTCGGATTCATTATATATAAGACCTCTTAAAAGCTACGCTACCATTGTACACGAAAAGCGTCACAAAAATCCTTTTAAGAGAGATAATTACGGGCTTACCGAAGAAGGTCGTCAATCTCTGTTGTCGAGGAAACGGCAATATGTGCGGCAGCTTCAGGGGCCGAACTACGGGGTACTTCGCGCATAGCTTCTTCTAGATCTGGATGAAGGTCAGGAGCAGATGGCGCACTTTCGCTATTAGGCGTCCACGGTGTGTTTGGAGCTGGGCCTGAGATCCTCCCATAGTTCCCCATCCGTCACTGGCCGTGGAGCATGCGCGCGCCGAGACGACAGTAGGGGGTCAACAGGGAGTTCGTTCACCTCCCGCGGTTGGTCTAAAGGTTCTGATGTTTCAAAGCGCATAACAGGCCTTTCTGTTTTATCAAGTATCTACAATAATAGCATACTGTACGATATTTGTCAAATTATCGCGCTCCTGAGGTTAACCCGGGACGATGAAGACCCAGACCCTGTTTGCCTCATCATCAACCTGCAAACCGAAAGGTCTTTATTCGACTTCGCCCAGAGCCATGCGGCTAAAGCGGCGCACGACCAAGTTTTCACCCAATTTGGCAATGTTCTCTTTGAGGTATTCGCCAACAGTCTGGTCAGGGTTCTTGATGAACGGCTGGTCCAAAAGACAACGCTCGGCAAAGTGTTTTTTTAGCATACCTTCCACAATTTGTGAAACCATGTTTTCGGGCTTGCCTTCGCCTTTTACCTTTTCGGTAAATTCAGCGGCAACGCGTTCGCGCTCGGCCACTGGAATGTCGTCGGAGCTTACGTACTGCGGCGCGGTTGCGGCGACGTGCATAGCGATATCTTTAACGAGGTCAGTAAAGAGCTCGTTGCGGGCCACGAAGTCAGTTTCACAGTTTACTTCTACGAGCACGCCGATACGGTTGTCGTGCAGGTAGCTGCCAATAACTCCAGAGCGCGCTTCGCGTTCACCGCGCTTTTCAGCTTTGGTCATACCCTTTTTGCGCATTTCGGACAATGCTTTGTCGAAGTCGCCACCAGCTTCGTCCAAAGCCTTCTTGGCGTCGGTCATGCCAACGCCTGTTAATTCGCGGAGTCTTTTAATTTCTGCAATGTCTACAGCCATGTATTTTTCCTTCCCACCAGATAATTTAGTTACGAGATTATTTGCTTGCTTCGTCTTTGTCGGGAGCAGCTTTGGCGGACTTGCTTTTGCCTTCTTCGACAGCTTGTTTGACGTAGTCGACGATGAGCTGAAGCGTCTTAATAGCGTCGTCGTTGCAAGGGATTGCGTAGTCAACGAGATTTGGATCGGCATTAGTGTCGGCCAAGGCGATGATTGGCACGCCAAGCTTGCGAGCTTCGCGGATTGCGTTCATGTCGTTAACGATGTCGATAACAAACATTGCGCCAGGACGGCCGCCGAGGTTTTTGATACCACCGTAAATGCGGTTCATTTCGGTGATTTCTTCTTGGAAACGCTGTACTTCGAGCTTGTTATATTTGTTGGCGAGTTCGCCAGAAGCCATTTTGGTTTCCAGATCTTTGAGGCGCTTGACGCGCCCCTGGATTGTGTTCACGTTGGTGAGCATACCGCCCAGCCAGCGCTCGGTCACAAATGGCATGCCGGTTGCTTCGGCAGCTTCGCGGACAATGTCTTGAGCCTGGCGCTTGGTAGCAACAAACATTACTTGCTTACCTTCGCTCGTTGTTTGGGTAATAAATGAGAGGGCTTTGCTCAAGCCGTCCACGGTCTTGGTCAGGTCGATGATGTGGCTACCCGAGCGCTTTGAGTGAATGTACTGCGCCATGTTGGGATGCCAACGGCTCGTTTTGTGCCCAAAATGTGCACCGGCTGCGAGCAAAGCCTTAATATCGACATCTACTGCCATGTTTTTGTCCTTTCTCTTGAGCTAGAGCGCCTTGGCCGTCCTACACGGATCATGACAAGGAGGATTGTCCTCTAACCTGCTTAATAGTTAACAGAGTAATTATACCAAGAAGAACGGTTCTCTGCAAGGAAGCTAATTTTCGGTCTCGAGCTGGGAATCAAGGGCTCGCAGCGTACTCAGACGGGCGACCTCTTCATTCAAAGCAGCTCCGTAGTGCGCAGCGATCTCCTCAAGCACCTTGATATGGTCCTCTTGCATGGGCCATTGCCGCTCTGCAGGATCCAAATCTATTTGAAGCTTCATTCGAGCCTCTTCCAGAGGAGTATATGATTGATCCGAACCGTCAAATTGTGCCCATAAACCGCGGGTGGCAATATTTTGATCTGATACCTCTTTAATTTTCTCCTTACCTCTTGGATCGTATCCACTTACCTTTGGAGACCATTCTTTATCACCGCGAACTACACCCTCGGCAAGACTACCGTCTTCGGCACTCTTGCCTGTAATTTCAAATTCAACATAACGCGTAAACTGCGCATCTGATCCATCGGCGAAAGTAAGAAAGGTCTTGGAGGGATAGTAGGTGTTTTCTTCATTGTCACCCACAAAACATTCAGGCGAATAAGTAACATCGATAAATTGCATACTATCGATATTGGCTTTAATTCCAAGATATTCTGCAGCAGTTGGCGCATCGTCTACAAGTGCTGAAGCTGGAACACGATCAACTATTATGACCGGTTGGTAATCATACACAGTGAACGAAGTACCATTTAAAGCTTTTTCACCCGATGCTTCAACCTTATCCTCATAGTGCCTTTCGGCCAGGCCATAGACCGCTTCACTTATCTTGTCATGGATGCCTTGAAGCCTTTCTTCCGGGGATGTTGCGCGTTCATGCAATTCGCCATTTGTCATATTAATATTTAAGCATAAAAACATCATTTATGCAAGGTATTTACCCCGCCCTCTGCAGTTCGCCGTAACTCTGAGTATTCCTAAAGATACGGGTTCACCATATATTGTCATCTGAGCAGGGAGATGTATGATATTGTTGAGTCTATAATGACTAAAAAGGTCCACAGCCACGCTATCGTATTGCCCGTTGCTTCGGTCATTTCCAAACGGCGCAAACCGAGTGTTCGAATGGTAGTTTCGGGGCGGCCGGATACGGTGTTTTTTGCGGGATTTGGGAATGAGGGCAAGTCACTGGAGCGCGTTCTGGCTCTGCTAAAATTGCAAGGTCTAGATGATATCGCCGTTGTTGGCCCGATGCCCTACTGGCACATCCCGGCTACAACTGAGGATCTTAGGGCACTTGGTATGACCGGCGCGGTCGCCGCTGCCACATACATCCGAGAACAATATAGGACTTCTGTTTTACACGCCGTCGCCGAATCGCAAACTGCCGGTGCACTGGCACATGCCGCCGCCGAACATCCGAATATTTTTAATGGTAACATCGGCCTGCTCCGCCCCCTTGGACTCACTACAATGACGCGTAAAGAGTTCAAAGCGGGCCTACGCGCAGGACTTTTGCACTCTGACCAATTTTTCGACTGGCGTGCGTGGCCGGTAGGTGTAACCGCTGCCTGGCGTGTCCTGCAAGATCACCTGCGGCACGGCGGTAAACAGTTTGACTTAGGAATAACTTGGGATAATCGCAAGGAGCTAAAAAAACTGTACCGCAAAAAACCCGATCAAATCCGAATTTTTGCCGCAAAAGATGACCGGTTGTATTCGGTGGAAGCCCTCCAGTCAACGCTTAATGCCATAGGTATGGCCGACACCTTAGAAGTAATACTTGGCATGCATGCCTCTCCCGCCACAAAGGCGGGCAGTCGGCAGACAGCACACGCTATTCGGTGGTGCCGAGACGAAAGTTGATTTGATCAACCTGAATCTCGAAACTAAAAAGTAAAACACGCCTCTGTTACTCTAAAAGTGCAAACCAAAAGAGGAAACAAACATGCGTGTTTTACATCTACATCATATCTTGCCCTTGTACGTTTGGGTAGACGACGCGGTAGCGTCGCTCTCCCAAACGGAGAAAGAAGCCAAGAAACAGGGTGGCCGTCCGGCCACCCTTCGTGACAGCGAAGTCATTACCATTCTCGTGTTCAATCTATTTACACCCGAATCACGAAACTAAATAAGTAAAGCGCACATCTGTTACGCTGTTGTTTGCAACAACAAACAGGAATAACAGTATGCACGCAATACAAAAACAGCATATCGTAGACCTCTTTGTTTGGGTAGACGACAGTCTGCCCAAACATGTACGACCAGGGCGTCCCAGCGCCCTCACCGACAGTGAGCTCCTCACCATCCTCATCTGGGACGGACTGTGTGAGTCACATAAAAACTTGTCCGGCATGTACGCCT
>CAZSZJ010000028.1:0-15381 GCA_964610985.1 uncultured Candidatus Saccharibacteria bacterium
AACTATTGATGCGGCAGAACCTTAGCATGATAACGGTCCATGGCCGCACTCGCAAAGAAAAGAGTAAAGTGCCAGCGCATTGGGATGACATTGACCATGTGCGTGAACTCCGTGACCGTATTGCGCCCGACACGATCATCGTCGGTAACGGCGATGTCGAAAGCCGCGAGCAAGGCGAAAAACTAGCCAAAAAATACCAACTCGACGGCATCATGATCGGGCGCGGTGTATTCCATGACCCCTACGTTTTTGCGGCCCAAAGTCCGTGGCCATACAAAACGCGAGAAGAACGCATCGCCCTCTACACTCAACACGTTAAGCTTTTTGCGGACACCTGGAACACGGCCGATCGCCCCGTTGTCACTCTCAACAAATTCTGCAAGATCTACATCAACGGCTTTGACGGAGCAAAGGAACTGCGCGAAAAACTTATGGGTGCCGGCTCGGCTGCAGAACTGCTGGAGCTATTGCAAGCCGCATAGACAGCATCGCTAACTACCTCTATACTGATCTGTATGATTACAGCCAGCAATTTGCACAAAGCGTACGGCAAAAAGGTGGCCGTCGACAATATTTCATTTGAGGTAGAAACCGGGAAGGTGACCGGATTTCTGGGGCCAAACGGAGCGGGGAAGTCGACGACGATGCGCCTGATGCTCGGTCTGGATAACGGCCAGGGCACGACACTGTTTGACGGCAAGCCGCTGCATACCTATGATCGGCCCTCACAAGCTGTTGGCATTTTGCTCGAGGCAAAAGCTTTTCACCCAACACGCACCGCCAAAGAACATTTGCACGTGTTGGCTGCTGCTGGTGGTATTGCTGACAAGCGCGTGAATGAAGTGCTGGAACTCGTTGGTCTGCAAGCCGTAGCCAAGAAAAGGCCCGGCAAATTCTCGCTTGGTATGAGCCAGCGTCTTGGCATCGCTGCCACAATTCTGGGTGAGCCCAAATACCTGATTCTCGACGAACCAGCAAACGGACTTGACCCCGAGGGTATCGCTTGGTTGCGTAACTTCCTCAAAGAATACGCCGCCAAGGGCAACGCCGTATTTGTCTCGAGCCACCTGCTCAGCGAAATGGCGCTGATGGCCGACAATATTGTGGTGATCGGCAAGGGAAAACTCATTGCCAGTACTTCAATGGACGATCTGGTGGCGCATAACTCCAAATCGTCGCTACTGGTGCGTGTTGACAATATGGCCAAACTCAAAAAAGTATTAACTGCCAAAAAGATTACCTTTGAAGCCGCAGAGAACGGCCTGAAGATCCTCGGTACCAAAACCGACGAAATCGGTAAGCTGGCGTTTGCTGAGGGCTTAACTGTCCTTGAACTTGCCCGTCACGACGCGTCGCTTGAAGATGCCTTCCTAGAGATCACTGCCAATGCGGAAGAATATAAGGCGGTGGCCGCAACCACCTCAGCGCCGGCCAAAGCCGCGACCGAAAAGGAGAACGCATAATGCTGCGCGAACTAAAATCCGAATTTCGAAAACTACTGAGCATTCGGTCGACTTACGTCATTACGGCCGTCGCGCTGGTCCTTACCGGATTTATATCTTTGGTTGCCATGGGAGTTCAGTCCAATGGTGACTTCACATCGACCGGTATGCAGCACGCCATTCTGGATATCGTTCCAATCATGGGCACGTTTGTAGGGCTGATTGCCATACTGCTCATTGGCCACGAGTACCGCTACAACACCATTTATTACACACTTACATCCACTAATAATCGCCTCAAGGTTTTGGCTGCAAAATTGATTGCTACCGGTTTGTTTGGCGTAGTGTTCGCGCTCCTTACCATTATTTGGACGCTGGCTATGGTCAGTTTGGGCCTCAAGTGGGGTGGTCACCACATTGGGCCGCAGGATATAGAGGTAGCAAGTGTGCTTTGGAAGAGTGTCGCTTACATGGTTTCGACCGCTTGGTTTGGCCTGCTGCTTGGTTTTGTTTCGCGTAATATGACCTTCGCGCTGGTAGCGTACTTTATGATTCCGGTCGTCGAACCAATCGCACTGTTTTTGCTCAAGCTTAATGCCAATTACTTTCCAGTATCGGCGCAAAATAATATTTTGTCTATGGGGCCAAGCCTGTCTAGCGAGGGGATGTTTACCGCGTTGGCTTCGCTCGGTATATTTGGGCTGTACCTCCTGGCGCTACTGATCGCTTCAATATTCTTGTTTGTAAAACGCGACGCCAATTAGCGGCTTTTGGGAGTTGGAGCGCGGCCAGTCATGGAGCACATCGTTGACCTGCATACGCATTCGCATTATTCGCGCGCGACTAGTAAAGATAGCACGCTCGAAGGTCTGTACAAATGGGGTAAAATAAAGGGCATCAACATTATCGGTACCGGCGACTTTACACATCCCGCCTGGTTCTTGGAGCTGCGCGCAAAATTGGAGCCGGCCGAAGGCGGTCTATACAAATTAAAAGACGAACTAGCCGGACCTATCGACGCGCACCTGCCGTCGAGTGTTCGCAGCCAGATGATCAGATTTATTCCAACGGTCGAAATTGCTACTATTTACAAAAAAGGCGACAGGGTGCGCAAACTGCACCAGCTGATTGTTTTGCCGAATCTGGCTAATGTTGCTGCACTAAACGAGCGGCTAGAACGCATCGGCAACCTTAAGGCTGACGGCCGCCCGATCCTGGGTCTTGATTCCAAAGAACTGTTGCGGCATGCACTGGAAGTTAACCCTGACGCACTGTATATTCCGGCCCATATCTGGACTCCGTGGTTCGGGTTATTTGGTTCTAAGTCTGGATTTGATTCAATTCAGGAGGCATACGATGAACTTGCACCCCATGTCCGAGCTATTGAAACAGGTTTGTCTTCCGACCCAGCGATGAATGCCCGTTTGAGCGGCCTGGAGGGAATTGCCATAACATCGCACTCCGACGCACATTCGCCAGCAAAACTGGGGCGCGAGGCAACGGTGCTGCGCGGCAACGCATCGTGGCAGGATCTTCGCGGTGCGCTTACTACCAATGACGACCGTTTAGCGGGGACGATCGAATTCTTTCCCGAAGAGGGCAAATATCATGCAGATGGGCATAGGGTTTGTAATGTGCGGTTTACGCCAGCTCAGACGCGCGCGGCTGACGGTCTGTGTCCAGAGTGCGGTAAGCCTTTGGTTGTGGGCGTCAACTATCGTGTCGAAGAATTAGCCGACCGTGCCCTGCCCCGAACAATTTCCAAACAAGTGGAGTACATTGTGCCATTAACAGAGGTGCTTGCTGAACTGAGAGGTGTTAAATCTGTCCAAGGTAAGGCCCTGCTGGCCGACTACCACAATCTGGTCGCGGCTTTTGGCAGCGAGTTCGACATTTTGCGAACAGTCCCAGTAGAGGCAATTCGTGACCATTCACCGATCATTGGTCTGGCTATAGACCGTATTCGAAATGGCCAAGTGCACCGCGAACCCGGCTACGATGGCGTATTTGGAACGATCAAAGTATTTAAGGATGCACAGGAGCGCGCCGAAACCACGGCGCAGTTATCGCTACTATGATACAGCAATACAATGCCGAACAATCAACGGCTATAGGGGCTGCCGCCGGCCCGGTCATCATCGTAGCCGGACCAGGAACAGGCAAAACCAGAACGCTTACGGCGCGGATCGCGCATCTTGTCCGCGAATGGCATGTACCTGCCGAAGCGATTTTAGCCCTCACCTTCACCAACAAAGCGGCCCGCGAAATGCAGGAACGTATTAGCAGCGAACTGGCCGGGGAGCAAATGCCATTTATTGCCACCTTCCATGCCCTGGCAAATAAGATATGCCCCATGCCACCAGAAACGTCGCTGGTGACCGAGATTGAACGCGCTGCAATTATAGAGGTTGTGCGTGCCAAAACAAAAACAAAACTAAAAGCCCGGGAGATCAGTTTATTAATCTCGCGTGCCAAAAACCAACCGCATATGACTGGCGACACCGAGACTATAAAACTGGTAAGGGCGTTTAACGCGACCTTGCAACACCAAAACGCCTACGATTATGATGACCTACTGCGCCGCCTGTACGATTCGCTGCAAGACGCGGCGTTTCGGGGGACCTTGCCCTACACGCACATCTTAGTCGACGAATTTCAAGACACGAACGAATTGCAATACGAGATTATTAAGCTGCTGAACACGACCGATAATCTCTTTATTATAGGTGATCCATTGCAATCCATTTACGGTTTTCGCGGGGCGAGCTCACAGATCTTTAAGCAGTTTGCTGCCGATTTTCCAGGGGCGAAGCAGATAACGCTCAGTACTAATTATCGGTCCGCCCCCCAGATTGTGTTGGCCGCAAATTACATTTTTCCGGGTGGTGCCCAGCTGCGTGCTCATCGCACTGATCCCGGTATCGTCCAAGCGATCGAATGCCTGAATGAGTACGGCGAAGCCGATTGGATAGTTGCGAATATCGAGCAGCAGATCGGCGGCAGCGACATGGTCGGCAGTAGCCAGCATCACGCGCATAACGAGCGGCGCACCTTTGCAGATCTTGCCGTACTCACCCGTACACACACTGCGGTTCGCAGTATTCAGAAGGCACTCCAAAAGTCGGGCATTCCGTTTCAGGTTGTGGGCGAAGGCTCACCGTACGAGCAACCGCACGCTACGCTCATCATTCAGGCGTTTGGTTATTTGGCGGGGCTTATGGAGTCGCCCGTGGTCAAAGGTTTGAGTGCCGAGCAGGTCAAGCTTGTGCTCGAACCAATAAAGTCCCAGGCGCATAGCACACCCTTGACTGCGCTGGCCGTAAAGATCTTACGGGTGCTCGGCATGACCAACCACGAACCGGCTCAGGAGTTTACCAACACTCTTGTGCAGTACGACCACCTAAAACCCGACGCTTATGTAGCGCACATTCAAAAGATTGCCGAACAAGAATACTATGATCCATCCGCCGGTGCGGTGACGCTCCTGACCATTCACGCGTCCAAAGGCTTGGAATTTCCTGTCGTCTTTTTGGCGGCTGCCGAAGAGGGTATTTTGCCACTCATGCACCATGGGCAAGTAGCCGACCTTGATGAAGAGAGACGGTTATTTTACGTTGCCGCGACCCGTGCCCGCGACGAACTGCATTTGCTGTATACCCAGAAACGTCGTGGTCAACCGGCTGAAATATCACGGTTTATGCAGGACTTGCCTGCAGCCATCATGCCCAGGATCTCTGATCCTGCTATCCCGGCTCAACTGGAGCGTATCCAGCGAAACGCCCAAAAACGCGCTCAGTCCAAATTGTTTTAAGCCTACCCTAAAAGCAGTGACTCTGATAATCTGCTATGCTATGTCAATAGCAAAGGGCAATGAGGATGCTGAAGAACGTCTATAAACTGTATGCACTAAATCTGCTCGTGGGCATCGTTTTTTGGTATCCCATCGAGAAGCTATTTCTGACCGAAATTGGTGCGGGACCATTTGGCATTAGTATTAATGCGCTGATATTCTTGGTCACGCTGATTATTTTTGATGTGCCGTCAGGCGTATTGGCTGACAAATGGAAACGCAAATACACCTTACTGCTTGCCCTCGCCTGTTTTATTGTCGCATGTCTGATGGGCGGTATGAGTCACACGTGGTTGCAATATCTGCCCATGAACATTTTGCTCGGTGGTTTTGTAGTGCTGACGAGCGGCACATTTCAGGCCATGATGTATGATAGCCTGCGCGATATCGATCGCCAGCAAGAATACGATAAACATCAGGGCCGGTCATATGCTCTGTTTTTGACCGGATTGGGACTCAGTTCGCTTGCAGGCGGTTACCTTGCCGATTGGTTTAGTATGCCGGCCACGTACTTTATGACCGCGGCCGTGATGATACCGGCGGTCATCGTGGCCCTCAGTCTAGTCGAACCGCAGTCGCACAAACAAGTATCTGACCGCAAACTCAAAGAACATGTTCGGTTTAGTGTACAGCAGTTGTTAGCGAGCAGGTTGCTTTTACAGCTTGCACTACTGCTGACTGTTGTCGGTATTTTGCGCGGCACATACAATGAATACTCGGGACTGCTCTATATCGCTCTGGGATTTTCGGTAATACCTATGGGATACGCTAACGCCGCAAAATGGCTGATTAGTTCGCTTGGGCAACTGGTTGCGCCGAAGATCGGCCGCCGTGCGCTTGCTCTGGTGCCTGCGTTCTTTATAGTTTTTTTGTTGTTTAGCTTGCTGCACACCCGATGGACGCTGGTGTTCTTTTTTGTTGCCGGGTTCTTGTATTCCGTTATCGCCAATCAGACGGAAGCTGCGATCCAGGACCACACGCCCAGCGAAGTCCGTGCGACCACGCTGTCAGTGCTTAGCTTTGCGAGCAATGTACTACTTGTTCCGCTCGGGCTACTATTTGGATGGATCGCCGAACGAGTCAATGTATTTAGCGCGTATCTTATGATTAGTTTGATCGGCATGATGTACTTGGCGATCTGGTTTGTCCAGGGCCGTTATGTCCTTAGAACTTTGCCAATGCCAAAAGCTCACATACAGCCGACAATCGAGGAAGAACTAAAGTAGGCTTTTTACGTATCGTCGCGCATGTCGCGGATCGGGTTTCGTCGGACATTGCGTAGCAGCGGAATGCTGATGCTAATGAGGCTGATGCAAAGGGACAAGCCAACCAGAAGCAGGATATCTGGTAAGTACAGGTGGAAGAGTGAAAAGCTGCGATCGAGATTCTGGGCGTTATATGCGACGAGGGCTTGCACGGTCAGGTCTTCGGCATAGCGGCTCTGTGCGACCATAGCCGCAATCGAACCACCAAGGACGGCGAATCCACTGATGAGCAGCGACACGATAAACGTGTAGAGAATATAGATCTGGGCGATGTCCATGCGTTTTGCGCCAATGGCACGGAAGACGGCCGTTTCGCGGCGGCTGTCGGCGATCATGCGCCCCACGGTGCCCATCATGATAATCGAGCCAATTGCAGCAACTACGAGCGCGGCGATGGTAAAGAATTTGCCGAATTGTTTTTTGGCATCCTCGAGTGCGAGGCTGTTGCTTCCGAAGGCGTTCAGCGAGTATTGCTGTCCTTTTTTGATGCACTCCTTAAAGACATTCGACTGGTCGCCAGGATCCATGTAGTCGGGCCGGCAGCTCTTTTCGTCGATGAACTTTTTAGCCTGGGCTGAAGTGCGGAATTCGGCGTACTGCGTGGGAATCTGACCATTCGTTACGGCTCTGCTAGGGTCAAAGTAAGAAGCGACTACGGGATTTTTCAGACTCTCCTCAAGCGGTGTAAACCATCCAATGCCAATTGATGACCCAACCATTGATCCGATGATCTGACTGATACCAATTGCGCTTTGAAAGTCGTAATCTGGCGTCAGGCCGACGATGCGAAATGAGATAGTCGACTGCGATGGGGCTTGCTGGCCAAACATTTGGTCGAATTGCAGCTGTTTTGCATCCTGTTTTTTCCGATCGGCGCTGCGTACATCTCGGATGACCGGCGCGGCGGTGCAGGGTTCTTTGGGAAGACCGTATATCAGGTCGGGCTTGACGTATTCTTTGTTCTTTTTGTTGCGCTCGATTTCTTGCTGGGTGCTTATGGCGTTGCTAATGAGAGCTGACGATGCCGAATTGCGGTAACAGACATTAAATCGTACTTGGGCGGCTTTTTGGCGTAATTCTTTGGTGCGGGCTAGTTTATCGGTAGAGCTGGCGGTTCCCGGCAGGGTTTTTAGGTTAAGTAGTTCTTCTGCTGCCGACACGGGTATGATGACCGGAATACTGCCGTCGTCGCCCACCTTAAGGCTTTGACCTTTGATGGCGAATGGTTGCAGTAGGCCGGCGCTCATGAGCGACCATTGACCAACAAAAGAATCAACGCCCCGTGGCGGACCATACTGCTGTTTCATGCCATTGTTGGCAGAATCGTACGATTCTTTACCATCTTTGAGTACTTGCATTGAGCTATCTTGCGTATAAGGCGCGTAGCGACTTGAAAAAGCGGCAAATGCCCCATACGGCTCGGCAATTTTCTTAAAGTCTTCGGTGCTGCGGGGTGGATTCTTTTGGAAATATTCGGCGATTGCCTGCCGGCCCGCGAGTGTTTCGCCGTTTACGGATTGCTCTTTGCCGTTCGGACCGTCAAATTCATTAACGACCGGCTGTTCGCTTTGTTCGCTGTACTCGATGTTTAGTTTTTTTGCTTCTGCTTTTTTGCGGGCAACGATATCTTTTTGAATCTCACGGGCACGACTAATGATTTCAGGTTTTGCAAAGGTGTTCCCGCCGCTGACCGTATCGTAACCTGTCACTACAAATCGTTTGCCGAGACCCTCCTCGCCAAACGATTGAATGCTGGCAAAAGCTCCGCGGAAAATGAGTGATCCGGCAATAAGCGCAGTAAAGAGCAGACCTGAAATCACGACCGTAATGATAAGCCGGACCTTGCGGGTGCGCAGTTTGGTGAGCGAAAGTGTCAGTGTGTCGCGAATGGTAATCATAATTTTATATCCCCATCTTCTAGGACGATTTCGCGGTCGGCGTGGGCAGCGACTTTGGGGTCATGTGTCACGATAATGATGGTCGTGCCAAATTCTTGGCGTACCTTTTCGAACAAGTCGATAATGGCAGTGCCATTGGTGCTGTCCAGGTTGCCGGTTGGTTCGTCGGCCAAGATGAGTTTTGGCCGGTTGAGGAGTGCGCGGGCGATGGCAGCGCGCTGCATTTGGCCGCCGGACAGTTCTTTGGGCAGGTGGCGCAAGCGGTCTTTGAGGCCCACGGCATCGGCGAGGTCTCTCGCGGTCTGGGCGCGCTCGCGTCGCTTGGTGCGGGAAAACATACCAGGGACTTCCAGGTTGGTCTCGAGTCGTAAAAACGGTTGTAAATAAAAGAACTGAAAGACAAAACCGATAGTTTGGTTGCGGAATTTAGATAAATGACGGTCGCTCAGTTTGGTTAGGTTTTTGCCGTCAACAGTAATCGTACCGTCGGACGGTTTGTCGAGGCCGCCGATGAGCTGCAAAAGGGTACTTTTACCACTGCCGCTGGGGCCAGTAAAGGCCACGAATTCGCCTTCGTGAATATCCAGCGATACGTTGTTGAGGGCTTGCACGTGCTGCCGCCCGACTTTGTATTTTTTAGAAAGGTTTTCAACACTTACCAAAACGGGGCCTGTGGGTGCAGCCTTTGGCTTTCGTGCTTGCTTGATAGCGGGCTCGGCCTGACGTAGGGCGTCGATGGCGGCATCAATATTACCATCAAACGCGGCAAGCAGCTGTTCGGCCCATATTTTTTTATCTATTTGTTTTGGCATTTTTAAATCCTAAACGTATGTATACACCAAAACTATTAAAAAGTCGCTAATTTTTTATGGTCTACGCGAGATAAACTAATCAGGAAACTCCCCCAAGTCGGTGACAGTATGAGACTTTTGTAAATAATTAAGAAGACTATCCAAAACAGTGCCGCGTTGGCCCGGTTCGCCTACTTTGTTTTGAGAAACGCTGCGTCCTTGCCTTGTTGTGGCTTGAGTTGGATTCATTCCCATGCCATCCATGAGTTCGGCGCAGTAACTAGTCGAAAGTCTGTTGTTAGGAAATGAATATTGCACGGTAGTGGCAGGTGAGAGATTGTGTAACACATGGTAAGCCGCCATCGCGCCCATTAACGCGCGGCTTTGTTCCTGTTTTATTCGATCCTGACGTGGTGCATCGTAGTCGGGTAATGTGGCTACGTATAGGCTGTGCGTTTTGCTTTCCGAACCTGGCAACAAAGGCAGAACGGGCAAGGGCGTTATTAAACCTGGCCTAATAACTCTTCCCAATCGCTTCAACCGTTCTTTTGGAAAGCCGCGTTCGGGCGATACGATAGCTATCGCGCACGCCATTCCGTGTTCGGTTTCCTCTGTGTCGTTGCTTAGTAGAGAAAAATGCGCTTCTCTTTTGGCATTATCGAGTGTGCGATCCAGCCAATTGTTAAGCACAAGAGGATCGTCACACATATCGACCCACGGGGACTCTCCTGCACCATCGTCACTGTCCTGCATATCGTGTAGGGCAACACTAAGGACGCGATCTACGTCCGTAGTGGTGCTCGACCAGGCATTTTCATCATGACACGGTTGTGGCGTTCTGGCGATGTAGTTAAAGCGAAACATATCGTTTCGCCCGGAAAAAAGCGGTTCGTAGAGAACGGGATTCGATGAAGTGTACTCCGTCATTTAATATACAGTACAATATTTTCCATCACTTTACAATCGGTTACAGCTATGCGATTAGACAAGCTGAGGAATGCCTCGATCCATAAGTGACGATACTTGCAGGTTTACAGATTGGCTGGTGAGGTCTTGCGCCTGTTTTTGGTAGGGCTTTAAGCCGGATATGTCAGCGACGGCGAAAGAAAGGGCCATTGATCGTATGTCGTCAGGTAAAAACTCCAGCGACATTCGTTTGAGCTTTATGTCATCAGGTGGAGAAGTAGTGGATAGTGATACAAGCCCCCTGCCTCTGAATATGTGGCGTGGGTCATCGGCATAAACACCATTAGTCTGGCGGTCGCCATATTCTAGTTCGAAGATCGATCCACTGGGAACCCACCGTATGCCCGAGCCTGTCATAAAATCTGCTGAGCGCCAAGCGTAGGCTGTAGGATAGCCATCGGCATTCTGATAGGCGAAAGGTTCGCCATCATTACCAAATAATAACGCAGAGGGTAATCGCTCGGCCGCGGGAGAGTTTTTGGTCCTGCGCCGCAGATCTCGTACCAAGCGTAATTCGGGCTGAAAACAAGAACCGCTGACATTCGTTTCTTCAGAGCTAATAAGCTGGCTATGGGCTGCCATGTTCAGCATTTTTTGGGTAAGCCTGAATTTGGGAGGTGTACGGCTCTCCTGAGGATCAAGTGCGACTGCATTCGCATGTCGAAACAATTTATGGCAAGCGTCTTCAAGATCTGCTGCGCCCATCTCTTGATAAACGGTTGCATCGTGTACCCGCGCGGGGTCAGCGTGAGCAAGCAGTTCATTGCCCAATGACCGGATAGAATTATATATATTGGATTGCATTTCTGGCATATCGTATTATTAAGTGTCAGCTTATTGATTTAATTGATCTAAGATAATAGATGAAAGGGGCAGTGTCAACTAGGGGCTGGTGGCTTTGGCTGCTCGCCCTGTTCCCTCCTTTTTGGCCTCCTGTCAGGCGAGCGAGCTATTTGCTATACCCATATCTTTTAACTGGGCAGACGATGTATAATTGACGCGTAATGAAAAGACTCCATATGCAAACGTATCTTTTTGGTATTCCTGCCCTCTTGCTTGTTGGGTTTGCCGTCTATTTTATTGTCAGACCGGTGTACGGTTACACCTCAACCTGGGACGATGATTCGAGTAAGTATTGGCACTACACCGAAAGCGAACCTTACTGTGGGGATTCGGAGAGCGAGGTGAAGCGGCCCATAGAGACGGTGCACTCAGTTAGTTCTATCTACTACAGGACATTCATGACGGGTGGGACTGGCGACAAGTCAAAGGTTGATAAATGGAAACAGCAACAAGGAAACTGCCCGATGCAGGTAATGGACATCTATAAGAGCGGTGTACCGCTGGATTTTCTGATAGCAGCGGCGGCATTTGGAGTGGGTCTGTATGTATCACGCGAGCGGAAAGACCGCGGTGGAGCACGACATCTAAAGTTATAGGTTAGTCGTTACTTTTGTCATATGAAAACTATAGTATAGTAAGTTTTGTGAAGAGCATTGACTCGGTAGTGGTTGCGGTTGACGGTGAGTCTAAATGCGGTAAAACGACATTTATTAGGGCTGTATCTAATGAGGCACAGCACCAAAGAGATGATTTCTTCTTTGGTGCTGTCAAACCTGACACAGGTCTCTTTCCCGATGAAGAATCTCGTGCTAGTGCTGAAGCTTGGGTGAAAACGATTACGTTTAATGATATACGTCACGTCAGCTGCGGGAATGCTTTTCGTGCAGCGGCCTACTATGCTATTAAGCAAGAACAAGCTGGAATAACAAAAGACGCTTTTACCGCAGCCGACACCGACTTGTTGAGAGAAATGCTCAGCGAAGAGGGCGCTCGTGAGCTTCTCCAAAGTGATCCACGCATTTAACAGCGCGTAAGTTTTGTAGCTCAGATTGCTGGAGCTCGGGCGCTCTGCGAAGCGATCTTCTGCGATGATGTGACAAGCGCTTACCATGCTAACGGCGGTTCAAATTTGGTTATAGTAGACGGCCGCAACCCAGTAGATATCTTCTTGCGCAATGACATTGTGGGTTCAGACACGACTCGCGTTCGCGCCGACAGTATACTGTCGATATATCTTGACGACTCCGTTGAGATGGCCGCTTCTTGGGCGCAGGATAACTATGAGGATAGCTTGGCGAATGTGTGCTCGCGCCGGATGGCGGACGCTACCCGAAGTGAGTATCCCATGACTCGGCCCAATAACTGCATAACAGACTTTAGTGCTTGGCTGAGTCAGTTTCCGCATGTTGATACCGAAACAGGGCTTGCTCAGCCCTTACGCATTGATAATAATAGGCTATCACTAGAAGCAGTACATGGTTTTGCCGGCTATATCGCAGCCGCCGCGCACGACACGGCGGGCTATCTGTATGCCAGTAGACAACCTGGCTATACTAAACCGAATATAGCCGCTCTACTGCACACGGAGACGGCATTGGTGCGCCGTTATGACCCGGTTTTACCCACTCTTTAAGGGCTACAAAACACAAAAACCCGGCCTATAAGTCGGGTTTTTGTGATGGTGGAGCTGGCTCGTCGCTACTCGAACCAACCTGACCTGCTTGATGATCTTGTGAGGCTCCGTGACCAGCTCGCCTGCGAGCAGGATAGTCGGGGCGTGCTAGATGCATCGTTGGTTGAGTCTTCGCCTCGCCGTGACCCGAAGCGGGTACGCATTGCGCGGCGCATGTCTGCGGCCGACGTTGCCGAGCTGGTAAGGCTGCGGCGCGAAGGTGCAACGGTTGCAGTTCTTGCCGAACGTTTTGCTATCGGCGGTACGACGGTGAAAAAGCTCCTACGCGAACATAAGGTTCGACGTATTGATTTGAAAAAAGAGCGATGATCTGTAGAATTCTATAACAGAGCCTCATCACAGACAATGACCAAACAGGACCAAGCAAGAGCAATATTTTCGTCGGCAATTTTAGCCAGCTTCTTGGCATTTCTGCAAACCAAAGATTCACTAGTAAGCTCTCTAGGTCTGAATACAGTCGAGCTAGTCACTTTTGTACTTGGCGGTTCGGCGGCCTTTAGTCTTTTTTACCTCCTGTTTGTTGCGGCGGACTTAAAATATAGTCACCCTCGCTTGCTGCTATTTTTTGCTTCTGATAAAGATAGTCGCCAGGCTTCACAAACGTTTAAAGAATTTTCTTACGATACGGCAGTGGACATGTTTGTGTTCGGTCCTATTCTCTTGGTCGGTAAATTGATTATTGATAGAACGATTGGCACGCGGGTAATTGAATGGATAGATCCCCTAATCGGATTTTTTATTCTGCTGGCGCTAGCATTCATGTTGATTAAAGTTGGTCAACTTGTGTCGGTTTCGGTGACACTTCTACGCTTATTGGAGAAACGTATATTTGGTACAGCAGGGCGGGTATTCCTACTTCTATTTTTGCTAGCCCTCGGTCTTGGATTTACCCGGAGCGGTACTTTTTGGCCAAGTTTTATTGTTTTGTCCGCCTTTATGGTCGTAATGACCATCAGACTTATCCTCGACGACGATAAAAAAGCAGGCTAATGAACTGATTCTTTGCCAAATCCTTCGATCTGTTTTTTCTGCTCCTTCATTCTCTGTCGCCCCAATTCAATCAACAAAGCAACCACCGTCTTTGCCTGTTGCTCACTAAAGCGGATACGGTGACGACTAGTCACATAAATCCGCCGCCCACGGCTACTGACCGAAGACGTCACCACTTCCGGCCCAAAGTCCGGATCATCATCTTTTGAAGCTGGTGACGTAGAAGCAACTGAAGCCATGAGTACGCAGGGTTACTGGCTTATATATTACCCCCCCGCTGTTTTGCAACTCAGGGTAGTTTTGGCGAATCTGCACTGTAAAGTTTGTATCTGAAATACAAATTATGATATATACTTGGGCTAATGGAAAGTTCCTACGACGTACTTGTAATTCGCGGTCGAATAAATGACGATATATTAAATGAGGTTCGACGGAAGGTTGATGACCGCCAATCCGACGTAGTATATCTCGTTATTGAAACATTCGGCGGTGCGCCAGAAGTTGGTTTTAGGATCATGAGCCTTCTCAACGCGCTGTATAAGAAGATTTTTATTGTCATACCAAATCGTGCCATGAGCACCGGTACGCTTATGGCATTAGGTGGGGACAAGATCTTTATGTATCATAGTTCAACCCTGGGGCCGCTTGACTTACAAATCGAACATCCTGCCGATGGCTCATGGATTTCTACCCTTGATGTCAGGGATACAATGGGAACCATAATTTCCCATACTGAAATTGCGGCGAAGAGAATATATGAGCAGACTTACAATCAGTTTGGTTTGAGTAAGAGTGGCGCTGCAAAAATAGCTAACGAGTGTGCCGTCAAGTTGATTGAACCTGTCGTTGCCAAGATCGACCCTTATCATCTTCACAAGAGTTTTCGTAGCGCCGAGGTCGGGGCAAAATACGGCGCGATGCTTCTCAAAAATCGCATGATGAAGGGAAGGGAGAAGTTGGCAGATCTTGTAAGCTCTTGGCTGGCTAACAATTATGAGATGCATAACTATGCCATCACTCTAGATGAAGCGAAGGAATTATTACAGCTTGAAGCTGAGGATCTCGCTAAGCTAAGCCAGTGGGAGTACATTTCTCCCACATACAACGCTATCAATCAGGGCGTAAGATTTTCTACTCACAAGAAAGAAGAAGGCCCAACTCAGAAACCAAAACCTACTAGTACACCACCCGTTAAAACGAAGGAGAAGAAATGAAGCTAGGTATGTTCGCGACACAAGATCAGACGAAACCAAGCCCTTCATCAGATGACCCGGATCTTACCTTCGCCCAAGAAATCGCCGAAAAGAATAAGCAGATCAAGCAGGAGCATTTGCGGATTCTCAAGCAAGCCATAGAAGACAAGCCTCAGTCCCCTCCTTCCTCATCTAAACCCGATAAGCCCACCGAAAAAGATTCTTGATAGAGATTTAGCTTTCCTCTGGGCGTGTTGGCAAAACAGGCGACAGGGTTAGAACCAACCTTCACAAGCAAAAACACCGGTCATCACAAGCCCGGTGTTTTTCGGTTCGAGTACCCAGCGAATCCACACAAATACTAGAACCACAAATAACAGATCAAAAAGTGAAAAAGTTTCAGGTCTGGTGGGGGCGGCTGGACTTGACCCAGCGACCAATCGGTTATGT
>CAZSZJ010000029.1:0-7948 GCA_964610985.1 uncultured Candidatus Saccharibacteria bacterium
ACTGGTGATGCGGGCTATCTTTGCGGCGTTTTCGGGATTGCGTGGGTCAAGATTTGTCCTTTTGTCGTTTTGATTCGGAATCTTTTCAGCGATGGTTATGATAGACGGCTCATTTTTCATCTCTTCGGGGTGGTCAATGTCACTTACGGGCAAGACTACCGATAGATGACGTACGACGGCGAGCCCGAGCCCGCGTACGGTATTAATCTCTTGGGCATGGGCGCGAACTGTCTCGGTAAGCGCGGCTGTGTCACCTTTTGCTAGCTGTTCTCTAACTACAAAATCTTGGCCGGGTACCTGACGGACCCCGCCGTCAATACGTGTGGTAGGTACGAATTTTCCTTGTTCATCAAAGAGCGAGCTGACACACTGTTTGGCGTTAAAGTCAGGCCCAAAGTCATTTGACGCAATGACTGCGTTGCCTACGCCAGGAATAAACACGCTCTCTTCTTGGAGCGGTGGCTGTGAGTCGGAGTTGGGCTGTAGTTCTGCCATAAGATAAGGCACAATAATACCACAGATCTAATTCTTGGTATGAAGCTGAAATCCACCTTAAGATTATGTCGTTTTTTTACAAAACCCTAACAAGCCTAAGTGGTTAAATAAGGGTACAAACAAATTAAGCAAAGGAAAAAGCATCATGGAAATGAAACTCGAATTAGTACCAGTACCAGTAACCGACGTAGACCGCGCCATCGAATTCTACAAGAAAGTCGGCTTTAACCTCGATCACGACCACAAGGTCCAGCCAGGCCTGCGCTTCGTGCAGTTCACTCCCCCGGGTTCCGGCTGTTCCATCGTCATCGGCGACGGTACCACCGAAATGAAGCCTGGTTCCCAAAAAGGCCTGCAACTAGTTGTCAAAGACACCCGCAAAGCTCACGAAGAACTGACCAAGCGCGGCATCGAAGTAAGTGAAGTGCAAGAAATGCCGTGGGGCATCTTTACCTTCTTTGCTGACCCGGATGGCAACACCTGGGCCGTGCAGCAAATACCTCAGTACTAAACAAAAACGACAAAAACAACAAAAACAATGAGCATCTCAAAACGAGGTGCTCATTTTAAGTATTTGTTTCGTAGTCTAGGAGTTCATGACGGCGGCGAGTTCGGCCTGGAGCCTGACGAGCAAGTCATGAACGTCGCTGTATGCAATGACCTTGTCGGTTACAAAACGGAGCGAGCTGGACGGTTTGGACCCGGATTTGTAAAAGCAGATAATGGGCACGCCGGCAACATGCGCTTGACCAAGTTCAATGCCCTGCCCCGTCGATGGCAAAGACACCTCGGCGACCAGTACGTCGGTTTGTTTGAGTTCGTCTACCGCGTCGATGTCGATATTGGCCGGTTCGTGGGGCAAAAAGAATTGATGTGCTGCTGTGAGCTCGGATTCTTTGATTGGCCTGTAAAGCTCATTTCCATAGTCATAGGCGCTCGAGTGGGAAATGTATATATTCATCTTTATTTAGTGGAGTTGCTATAAAACATAGCAGGGATGGGGTCATCAAATTGTACTTTTGGTAGGTCGATAACGCTTGCATTGGCAGCCATGTCTGGATATTGGTGCTGATATGCGATCATTATACCACCAAAAATAGCGTCCTGCCAGTCAAAACCGAGCCTATCCGCGGCCATTTTTACTGCTTCCGCAGTCTCGGCTTCGACCTCGACAAAAGAGTTGAGCCACGGCCATTCATCAAGCATTATCATGGTGTCGCCCAGTTGCCAGATCTCCCGGCGGCTTTCCTGATACGATTTATACGTAAGGCCGAATTCTTCCGCAATCTCTATGGCTTTTTGAAAATCATCGACCACCAGAGATATTTCGGTCGCACCGCCGAGTTCGAGTTTGGCATGCTGTTTATATGTGAGGGTAATCGTGCCGTCCCCTTCGTCGCGGACGCGCGCAAAAGCTCCGACAGCTCGCATTGCGGGTGTTTCGAGAATAGCGCGTCTGAGCTGCGTCATGGGCCTTAGCTGTTTTGCTCCTACTACGCCAAGTTTTTCTCTTATCTTTGCAAAATCAACATCCAGAAATTTTGCTTCGGTTTCTTTGGTCGGCATGCATTGATTATAGCAATAATTGCCCCATGACGGGCTGGTTTGGCACTATTTAGAGTCGGCGAGCATAAAAGCTAAGGCTGCCACCCGCTGTGCCACTTCGTTACGTTTCTCTGGGGTGATAAGGCGTGTTTGAATTTCAATCTTTGTCGCCTTTCCCATTTCGGATGAAGAATTTCGCCCAAGTTTTTCGACATCGTCATAACGTGAAACTCCCATCGTGCGCACATTGGAGTAAGGTGGAGTTGATTCTGGATGGTCAAAAATAGCAACTCCCACAAATGGGTCGCTATCGTCTGTCGCCGAAGGTCGTCTTACTTCTATGCCGTTTTCGTTTTCAGTTACAACTAATTCTGTGTGGTTGATTTCAAAGCTATTCATGCCAATACTAAAACATATGTGAACCCAAACCACAATGCCAATACAGGATGATGGTATACTAATTGGACATATGGAGATGGCGACTTAGATGACCATTGAAGCCGACGTGGAACTGCTGTCATGTGCTGCAGCTGACTACGTTCGGTATGTAGACGAGCGGCGTAATGAGATGGCCATACTAGAGGCCGCGGAGGCCACAGACGAAACGCAGGAGTTTGGAGCAGATCTGGATGAAGGCAGCGCCTACTTGGACTTGGATGAGGCGCCAAAAATCTTCAGGGATCAGTCTGTTATTTGTGGTATTTGCAAAGGCAGAGCTCGGTTGTTTGATGATGGATCGGTGGAGGCTGCAAAATGCATGGTTTCGGGTTCGTGCGAGGTGGACTGGGTCAAAAAGTATCCTGAAAAATATAAGGACGAGCACGGTGCTCTTACGATGAGCCGGCTCATTTGCGGTGCGGGGGAAATTGAGTGTACGGCGCGTATCGTGCTTGCCGAAGTCGATGGCAACGTCGAGCCTACCGTTACTGGCGGAATGTGCTATGTTGTAGACCGCGGCAATAACTGGCGAGCGGAGCGTGACCTATCAATTCACGAGGAGAAATGCGTACGCCCGGAGACCGGTGTCGAGGTATTCGATGGCGATGAGTCCGACCAGATGATGGCCAAATTTGAGGCACTACAGCTTTTTGCCTATCGCCTGCGTTTGCTCATTGATGAACGAAGTGGAGCTTAGCGCGGTATTCTCTGTTTAACTGTGGTCAATCTGGGCCGCAATGAATTCCGCAGATACCCCTTATGGCCAGGAGTTGTTCGCCGTAGGAGCGGCTGCCGTAATGCTAAACTAGAATTGTGAGCACGCAAATCTTTATCGGCACATCCGGATGGCACTACAATGATTGGGTGGGCGCGTTTTATCCGGCAGATGTTGTAGGATATCATGAGCTGACCTATCATGAGCTGACCTATCATGCGCGTTTCTTTAATACGGTCGAAAATAATTCTTCATTTTACCGGATAGCCAGCGAACAAACGTATAAAACGTGGGATAAAATGACTCCTCCGGATTATAAATTTTCCATCAAATTAAATAAACAGATTACTCACCTTAGCAAATTAGAGGTGTCGAGTGAAGTTCGTGAGCGTATAAGATATATTCTAGATACAACTCAAGTGCTGGGCAGGAAAATTGGTGCCTTACTGATTCAGCTGCCAGCAAGTTTTACATATAATATAGAAAAACTTGACGCCTTTTTGGATTTCTTTACAGAAGAGGTCCGATCACGTCCTTTCGTGTTTGACCTGGCGATAGAATTCCGTAATCGCTACTGGTTTACGGAGGAAGTATATGCACTTTTGCGAAAATACAATGTAGCGCTCGTAGCCGCAAATTCGTCGCGCTATCCCGGGGAACGCGAAGTAACGGCAAATATTGCTTACATCCGCATGCACGGACCAACAAAATTATTTGCTTCATCGTATTCAAACGAGCAATTGCAGGAATTGGCCAAGTATATTAAAAGTACTTTGCCCGATGTCGAGCGAGTTTACGTGTATTTCAATAACGACTTTCATGGCTACGCAATCAAGAACGCGCAGACTTTACAAGGCCTTCTTGGGCAGTAGCAGTGAGATCCCCGGATATAACCATTGTTGACAGAAACTCGGCCCGGGGCTAGTTGTTTTGTAGGATCATTATCATTGCATGATTTGTATTGCCAGCCTGAATGGCCCTCTAGGAGAAGCGGTTAGGGGTGAAATCGCAAGGGCGACAACGTTCAAGGGCAGAGATCGCGGGGCCTTAAAAAATCTTCCCGCCATACATACAAGCTCCGATGATTACGCATATATCGGTCAACATAAACAGGGCTCCACCGATAATTGTTGGTTTTATTTTAAAGGCTATCCCATACCACAGCCAAGTAGCGGCGAATAAAAAGTAAAGCGCCCAGCTAGTGATCGAAACCCCGGCAGCGTTCTGATGATAAAACACTGTAAAAATTTGCGGGATATTAGCTAAAGGTTCAGCTACTGCTACGACGAATATAAAATAGCCAATAAATGTATTAGTAGGTGGAGCAGTCTTTGCCCTGACCTTTAGCGGGTGAATATTAGTTCCGCGAGGCATGTAACTCTATATTAGCATGAGAGGAACAGCGGGTGCTACATTGTGCGGCTGGTGTCCGCGAACATTTTGTAATTATAGAATACTAAAATTATGCAATAGTACATATAAAAGTCGTTTATTGAGCTGGTGCTGTTAAGACTCCGACAGTGATGTTATTTTCGTAAGCGAATCGAAAGTAAGCGGTCATGTTAGCGGCATCGTCGACGAATGTGCGGAGGGGTTCTAGCTGTTCGGGTGTTGCGCTGACTGGTTCGATGGGTGGAAGTACTTGGGCTACGCGCGCTTCTGCGTTAGCGTGATAGTCTTTGATCGCAGCGGTGGTCATCCACTCGCCTAATGGGGTGACGAGCGTCTGCATCGGTATCCTTTGCTCCAGTTCTTTCTTATCAAAACCGTGAGTCGATAAGCTCAGCTCTCCGTCAAGGCCTAGACTCAGACTTATATGGCCTATGTTTTGTCGGATGTGCCGCGCATCAGGAGGGCTTACAAAATCGATGTGGACTTCATGCGTGAGCCAGGAATCATCATTTCTTGCTCCACGTGCGTAAACTCCGAATGTATTTTCACCAGTTTGAAACTCTTGACCGCGCCCTAAATAGCGTATCCGATGCCCGGCCATTCCGTGCAGTTGTGTAAATGCATTAGCATGGATAGCCACTGTATCGGGAACGTAGAGCTGATTTGCCAGATCTTTTACGATCTCGGCGCTACGGTGGGGTGCATTCATCAGGTGAGAGTACCATATGAATCTGTCTTTGCCTACGGCTTGCCGCTACATGGGATAAGGCCGCGAAGGAAGGGTTGTTTTAGTGGAATTTATCCGTAGTAGCACCAATGTCGATTAGTTAGAGACTGTTCTTCGGTCCTGATTATACCGCTGCTATATTTTTTATGTCTGGGTGTACGTCAACCGGAGGGAACCCCTACTTTCCGATTTTACTCTTTTTGCTCAAAATTAGAGCGGCTGGGATTCACTTATGATGAAGGTAGAGTTGCGATTATTGAGCCTGCAGTACATATATTTGCCGGATAAAAGTGCCTTGCTTTCACTTGCGGCGAATGTTCGAAACAACGATAATGAGTTTATGCCCGAAGTATTGCCCTATGAATCACTGCATAACCATACCGTCATCTCAGACGGACAGCTCACGCATCTTGAAGTATTAGACGCCGCACAGGCAGCAGGCTTTGGGTTAATCTCATTCACCGATCATGATATCCTGCCGCGCCAGCAAGATCTTGAGGCTCTACAAACCTATACGGGTCCAGTTAATTGGAACGTAGGAATTGAAATAACTTCCGGGTTGCCTATTGAGCTTGGAGGCGGTGCAGCCTCATTGTTTCATATACTTGGCCTGGATATTGATCGTACGGATGAAGCACTTGTCGAGTATTGTGGTCTTGCGAAAGATGCTCGGCTCGAGCGCCTCGAAAGGACGGTCCGCAACCTGCAAGGAATTGGTTTTAACATCTCACTTGATGAGTGTACCGCCCTTGCGGGAGAAGGTAGCGTCGGAACACCGCACATCACCCGCGCGGTCATAAAAGACGCCGATAACATGCGGCGTATGGAAGCTATCGCCGAGGATATGCGCAGTAAGGCGCGGACGAACCCAGAGTTGCAAGATAAGTATGATGAAATGATGCTCAAAGTACGGAACGGGCACCGCCATCCATACATTCGCGACCTTTTCCTTAGCGATGACCCATATATTCCAGACGTCTATGTGCCGTACCTCTACTATCTTGACATGGATAAGAGCGTAGAGCTTATCCGGAATGCCGGCGGCGTGGCCGTTATGGCCCACTACCCCACAGTGCGCGAAGAGATTACGGCTGAGCACCTTGAGCAGATTGCAGCAAGCAGAAGAATTGACGGATTAGAGCTACGATCGGTCTATGACTCAGGCCCCGTATCTGAAGACATTAGGTTTCTTAGCGACATGGCATCGAGACATGATCTATTGCAGACCGTCGGCGTAGACAGTCATGACCCAGATGATTTTCAAAAATTTGTCGAGATTGATGGTGCGGTCGATTTGACGATAGGACAATGGGCTAGGCTACGGGCTAATAAAAAGTAGAATAATGCGCGTACGCCTGCTACTTTTCGTCCATGCACAAGTTAGTGCATCTTCACCCTTGTTGACTATCTTGACTGGAGAGGATGGTCGTAGTCCAAACTTTACAGAGGTTGGGGATGAGCAAGAATTACAACAAAGCATCCAGGAAGTGCGCAGGCTGCTTGATGAATTCAGTGTACTGAAAAAAACAGAGCAATGGGTCGCCTCTAGAAAAAGATTAAGCCAAGAGCTTTTCTGGAAAATTACTCGAATTGATTACTTCAAAAGTATACTCGGGGTATGCCCTTTCGAACGCCAGGGGTATTCGCACCATCTTTTTGTCGCTAAGTTTACACTCGTACACCCGTAGATTATCTGCTTCTTCTTCAACGATATCAATCTCACGTTTTTCGGCGTTTCTCCAATAATACGACCTGACACGGCGTTCATGAGCTTGGAGATATTTGAGTCTTTCGATTACGCAAAAATTCTCCCATAGCGCGCCCACATCGTCCCGTATCTCTAGCGGCTTAAAGTTTTCTATGATTGCATTACGAATACCGAGATCAGTGAAATATACTTTTCGCAGACGGCCCACCTCGACTCGTTGATTACGCCTGTACTGTCCACGGCGCAGAACAATAAAGGCCTTTTCAAGTAGGTCGATATAACGCATAACGGTTTCCTTGCTTATCGATAACTTTGCCGCCAGCTCGCCATAACTTACTTCTTGCCCAATCTGGTATGCTAGGAGACGCAACAGATCATTGATGACGGTCTGGTCGAACATAACTTGTGGGCCAAAAGCATCTCGGTACACATAGTTGTTGGCGATATTGCTGAGCCGGGCGTGCGCTTCCTCGGCAGACAGCTTCCACATGGCTGGATAGCCGCCGCGGTCGAGCATCGTTCGCCAGTTGGCGTCCATTTCTATGCGATTGCTTGACACTTCAGCAATGCTAAACGGATAAAGTGTTACTTCCTCGGATCTTCCGGTTAATGGCTCAAATATCTTATTAGCGAGGTCGAGACTAGAGGAGCCGGTGACAAGTAGTTTCACATCAGGATAGGTATCATGAATCAACTTGATCGTGATGCCTATATTTTCTACACGCTGCCCCTCATCGATAATAACCAAGTCAGCATTACCAATGTACGATTTGAGCTCTGTAGCAGATTTGTTAGTCAGGCTAATAACCACGTTCGGGTCATCACAGTTGAGGTAGAGCGAATTTGAAAATCGTTTAGCCGTCTCTTTTGCGAGGGTCGTCTTCCCTACTTGCCTAGGGCCGCCCACGAAAACCATTTTTCGCGTCAA
>CAZSZJ010000029.1:7958-13369 GCA_964610985.1 uncultured Candidatus Saccharibacteria bacterium
GGTGGTCTTCCGTACTTGCCTGGCGCCGTACAAAATAGCCACAAGGTTGCTTTTTAGTATCTTTTCTACGCGATTTTGCTCTTGTCTTTGGATATACATAATCTTAGTATAGCACAAAATGTCCGATTATCGCGAGTCGAATAGCGAAAAAGAGCCTATTATCGCGATTGCTTGTGCTTAGAACCTCAAACTTCCCAAGATCATAGATAACGAGGGAGGACTTACCTTACCCGAGTCCAATCATGACCAAAGCGGTTCAAATCTCAAGGACAAACTGATTTGACCCACAGTCCGTTCATTTCAATGAATTGGTTTTTAGGGTTTTGATTCATATAGATTATCATCTGACAATTCGTAAAGTACTTAAATGGTTCTTCAAAAAGCAAATTAAATTTCACATCCGTAAGCTGCTCTCGATATGCTCGAACCATGTGGATTGTGCCGCCGTGAGAGACAATGAGACGGTTCTGGTTTACATATTTCTTATCCCATTCTATGCAGGCTGCTGAAACGCGTCTATACATATCGCTCCAGAGTTCAAATTCTTGAGGGACGGGATCACCTTGCCAATCCGCTTCTCGTAAGCGCTCATCTTTAGTCCACGCAACACCAGTCAAACCAATTAGTTGAGCCCGTCTCTACAGCCCGTCGTGATCCTGAGTGAAAGCCGATATTAAAGGCCTCAGAAAAATGAGATTACACATACGCAGCGGCAGCCTGCCTCTTGCCCTCCTCAGTCAAGCCCCATCCGGTTTCAGTAGATGCTTTGCCATGGCGCATCACCCTGCCGCCACCTTACCTATTTCTATGCCCGCAACTCCGCTTCAAGCCCAGCTTTCATTTCGGAGAGTCGGACAATTTGTTTAGAAATCTTATGTATTTTATCTTCCAAAAACAGTTTCTTCATCTCATTTGTGAGGCTGCCTTCATCGTACGCTTGAGCAAAACAATGTAGCTCCTTCATAGAAAAGCCCGCACTGCGTGCTTGCTTAAGACGTTGCAGGCGCGCAAGAGCGACCTGATTATAGTGGCGATAACCGTTACTGGAGCGCTTTACATGCCGGGCATCTAAAAGTCCTTCGTGCTCGTAATAACGAATTGCTGAGGTACTTAGGCCTGATAGACGTGCGATTTCATTAATTAACATATTGACATTAAAGCATACTTTATAGTTTATCCTAAAATAGACAATTAAATGGAGGCGATATATGGGGAAAGTTGTTGTATTTATAGGCATGACACTGGATGGTTTTATCGCAGGGCCGCATGATGAATTCGATTGGTTGCAACCTTATGAATCTGTAGATTACGGTTATAAAGGTTTTATAGAACACGTAGGGCTCATTATTTGTGGCAAACGAACATATGATCTTATGAAAAAACACGGCTGGGGCGATAGTTTTGAGCGACCTGCAATCATTCTAAGTAACGAGGAATCGATGACAAGCCAAAACTCGAATGTTACGTCTATGAAGGGCGACATGGGTCATATTATTAATGAAGCCAAGACGCGTACAAATCAAGATATTTGGATAATGGGCGGCGCGGCCGTTGTGCAAGAAGCCATCAAGTCACGGGTGGTTGACGAGTTGGTTCTTGGAATTGTACCCCTCTTGCT
Source organism: uncultured Candidatus Saccharibacteria bacterium (assembly GCA_964610985.1). Lineage (GTDB taxonomy): Bacteria > Patescibacteriota > Saccharimonadia > Saccharimonadales > UBA4665 > JARIHD01. The sequence goes on from CAZSZJ010000029.1 coordinate 9,577, forward strand.
CGGAGGAGGTATATCTTTGTTTGGATCAATGAATATAAAAAAGCAGCTTACTTTGCAAAAAGTTAAACAATTCGACAAAGGATTAGTCCAACTTACGTACACATCGGTCCGATAATGTTCTTCGCGCCGCATCTTAAAACATTCCCTCATTCGAGATACTGACGTGAGCCATGAAAAAAGATTGACTTTTTGTCAATCTTTTTTCATGGCTGGGGATGAGTCTCTCAACTGGCACCCCTTTCTCTCTGATTTCATTGTTCTCGGCCAAAAGCTAGAACAGCTTGGCTTCATTTTCAGTAGAGGTCGGATTATTGTGCCTTAGAGGCCTACGCACTTAGGTGATAGTTGGTCATCGATAAAAATGCTGGTCACCTTCAACTATTCACCTCTTCTCATCCAGAAGCTTATCGGTGTATATCATTGACTCTGCAATAAATAGCTCCAGTGGACTATATACTTCGCGCAACTGAGCTGCTTCTAAATACCTGTAGTAAGCCTGCTTACGCTCTTTTGCAACAAGAGGTGGCATATATCCGGCGTGCAGTGCCTGCGCTAGCATGACTAACCGCCCGGTGCGCCCATTGCCGTCACTAAATGGATGGATCTTTTCAAATCGGGCATGGGTACTGGCGAGGTCAGATATTAAGTCTGTTTGTGATTCACGGACATCGTCTACGAGCTGTGCGACAAGTTCCGGTATTTTTATATAATTAGCAAGCGGAATACTTTCGCCCATGATCCGAACTGCGTGACTTCGGTATTGCCCGGCGTCGCCGATAATGCCATTCATGAGTCTGAGGTGCAGACCAAGAATAAACTCTTCAGTAACACTAAAGCTATCGCCTTGCTCTGCTAGTTGCTCAATAAGCCAATACAGAGCTGCTTGGTGATTACGCGCCTCGGCCTGTTCGATGGCGGTTCGATTCGTCAGCACCTTATGTTCAAAAAGGACTTCTTCGACGTCAGCAAGAGTCATCGTGCTGCCTTCGATTGTGTTGGTGTGGTACGTCAGGTGAAGTGTGAGTTTGTCTAACTTTTTCGTGTCATTGAGCATTTCTTTCGCGGTCAGCTTGAGCTTTGCGGCTTCAGCTCTTGTTTGGGCCAGCATATTCAGATCAATGTTATCCGCGCCCACTATCTCAAGGTAGAGTGTCTGAATACGAGTAAGAGCCTTGGCGCGCGGCTCAGACCGACCATTAACCCACGAGTTTAAGGTGGGGAAAGATACGCCAAGAGTATGCGCCAGCTGTTCTTGTGACCAGCCGGATGAATCAAGAATAGAAACAAGCTGTTTACGGTAATTCATAACTTTATAATGTTAGCAAATATACTATAAAGTTACAAGTTAATTTATGCGGCTGGCGGTTTCAGAGCAGACGCAAGCGTATATTGACCAGCAGAGCTAATTATATTATAGTATACAACTTATGAGCAAACCTAATAACACTCCTGCCTGGCTGTATGACCGTCTGCCCCGACCAGTAAAGCAGCAATACAAAGAGGGCGAGATAATCCGAGGAGCGATAGACAGTTACTTTTTGGATCGCTCAAGCCTGGAGACGAAACACTTCTCAGTATCAAAGATAACCCTAATCTTGATCACGCCAAAAGTCTCCTCGGCAAAGTAACGCGTGAGCAGTATGGTATTGAAATGGCCTATGGCGATGATTCCAAAGATCCTACACAAATTAAGAAAGACGTGGACGAATTCGTACAGGTGTTACTGAGCACTCCTCCCGAGCTTTTGAAGGGGGCGAATATCGAAACAGTAGAGCTGAACAGTAAAGATGCCGTTAAGGGCGCCGAGGCAGAGTATCGCGCATACAAGAATGAGATTATGATCCGTTCAGGCCAGGTCTCCTACGCTGCTTCCCACGAAGTTGGACATGCAATTCAGTCAGTCTACAATGATAAGCATTGCTTGCTACCGTCGGGTTTAAATCGGGAGTTTGAGGCCATCAATCCTCCGGACTTTAGTTACGGCAAGGACAATCTTGAAAAACTTACCGAGAGTCAGCGAAGAAGAATCACTCTGACGGATTACGGCATCATGGTCGGCTCCCATGAAGACGGAGCCGAGACTTTGAGAATAATTCAAAATACAGACGAGAAGCTCAGTCTGGAACAGCAATGTGCTCTAGGCCAGGCTGCACTTACGGATAAGAAAATCATAACCTCTTTGAGAGTTATTGCAGACGTAGCTGGAGAAGACATTGGCGAAGCCTACGCCGAACGATTAGGCCGGGACGGGGCGAGCCAGTACTGTGAGAGCAGAAGGTAGCCTTTCTCTCACCAAGATTGGCACCTAAGAATTTTGCCCCAGTCCCTCAAATAAGCATGAATGTAGCAACAAATATAGGGATGAACCCCTTCTGACAGATGAGAATCTTGAAATATAAAGAAAACACACAAAACTGCGTGTTTTCTACCTCTGTAAATAATTTTGGCTGGGTGTACGTCTCCCGAAGGGAACACCCTCCTCTCTGAATTTATCCTTTTTGCGGAGAAAAACGAAATAAGACATTTGCTAGAGCCTGCCGTATTGACTATGCTAGGATGCTAGATTATGAATGAAAGATTACCCGCAGTTTGCCACATTACCGATTTGGCACCAGCCAACCCTGCTACTTTTGGGCCCCTGAGCTACAGAAATCTGGCTTCTGCGGCACTCCGCTATGAACACGCCGAGGCACCTTTATTGTCCGAGGTTTGGCATGCAGATAATGGAAGCATGGAGGAAAGAAACGCGGCTGAAAATGCCGCGAGCGCCTATTTAACGCGTATCTCCCATCATATAATTACCGCAAGCACGCCTGCGCAGCATGACCTTTGGGCACAGCGGTTCAATCAGGGCTCAATTGAAATCTATGGACAACCAGATGTAAGTGAAGCCAAAACCCTTATTCATGATGAGCAGCTATATCTCCTTTCGTACCAGTCACGACCTGACGTGGACCAACGCGCAGTAGACTATTTGCTTGATTTTTATAGCTCTGTAGTGGGCGAGCCCGACCATACAGAGTCTTCGCAGTATAATTCGTTGTGGCCCCGGATTGTCGAATTTGTGAATGATAGATTCGCTCCTCTAATCGACATTATAGATGAGGTTTGTGCGGGTAAGGAGCAGATCCTTCCTGTCGATAGTAAGTTAATATTGGAATCTATGATCAAATGGATGGCCGATAGCCACAGCCCAACCTGGGCCCGCTGGAGGGTTAAAGAAAAGAACGACGCAATCATGGCCGCATATCCAGAAACGGAAGAGTTTTCCGTTGGAAAGCTGACTCCTCCCTGCTCTCCGGCCATAGCAAAGGGAGGCGCATTTCATGAAATGCTTCATGCCTTGCGAGCCATAATTGGAATGACCTCCAATGAGCACTTGCGACTTGGTTTGGCGCAGTTCCGCACATTCGATGAGGGTTTCGCTACTCTTTTTGAATGGGCGCTTTCAGGGATTAGAACCACTGGGGCAGAAATGCACTATAGAAATATCGCCCTAGCACTTGGTAGTATCGACGGAAATCCTGTCAGCCGCAGTAAGTTACTGGGCGTAGAGTATAAGAATTCAAAACTTCATTGGCAGGCATCTGGCGGACGAGGACTTTTCCCTCTTGGTAGAAGACGCGGAATTGCCGCCCAAACTACCCGAATTTCCAGAGGGGGGCGTGGTGATAATTTTGGAACAATCCAGCCAGTTTTTACGAAGGATATGGTATACCATGAAGGGTATAGAAGGGCCGAGCGATACATTCAGAGAAAGCTAGACGAAGGCAGAAGTATGGGTGAGATATTC
>CAZSZJ010000030.1:0-12910 GCA_964610985.1 uncultured Candidatus Saccharibacteria bacterium
CCAGCGACCAATCGGTTATGAGCCGACTGCTCTAACCACTGAGCTACGCCCCCGTGGTTTGTTTGCCCGAAAATTGGGTCGGTCAACAGAGATGAGTATAGCAGACGGCGGCCCGAAGGTATATAATCTAAACAAGAAAACCGCCAATGGAAGACAAAAAGCAAACGAAACTCGAAAAGATCTATGATTACGCTCTGCAGTTCCGCGATGTGCGAGCCGCCGGGCTGATGCTGTTTTTGGTGGTTGTGCTGCTTATTAGTTGGAGCGGACTCAAGGTGATTGACACTAATTACCGCTTACAAAAACAGATTTCCCAGCTGGAACAGCAAACCGCCGTTTCCAAGCTATCTAATACCAATATCCGCTTGCAAAACGAATACTACCAAACCGACCAGTATCTTGAGGTTGCTGCTCGCCAAAACTTCGGCCTGGCCAAGCCAGGCGAAACGCTCCTAAATGTTCCCACCGAAGTCGCTATGCGTCACACCGTCGATCTGCCCGACGACGAAAAGACCGAAGCCAAAAAAACGGCAGCCAAACAACCGGCCTACCAGCGCAACTTCCAGGCATGGATGAATTTTTTGCTACACCGCCAAACACCTGACCAACCTCAATCATAAGGCGAACAGAGGGTTGACACCTGAGCGCCATGTACGTATAATCAGTCAAGTTACGTATCCCTAAACCGCTAGGGAGAGATATCGCGGGATGGAGCAGCGGCAGCTCGCGTGGCTCATAACCACGAGGTCCCAGGTTCGAGTCCTGGTCCCGCAACCAATACGTATTCTGACCTCAGAGACATCTGGGGTCTTTTGTTTAGCCTGATATAGTTAAGCTATGCGAATATTCAAAAGCCTTAACAAAAGAAGACTACTGGCAGCTTTTGCGGGCGGCGTACTAAGCCATGGCGTTTTTAAACTGTATTTATACATTAATAATAGAGAACAATTTGAAGATTCGAATGCGCTTGTTTCACTGGTTTTTGTGCTTATTGCTACGGCCTTTATCTTTGTAATTTTAGAACTCATTTCAGTTAGCAAATCCTCTAGCGGCAAGTCATCATGAACCCCGAATACCAAGCCAAAAGGCAGTAATTCCTGCGCGTTTTATGTCAGCTTAATATGGTATAATACCTATCTTATGGAAATCTTGAGATCGGCCCTTGGCCGCTATGAGCCCGTTGGCAACCCAACAGAAGTCGATTGTATAATTGGCCACTCATTCGGCACATCTATTGACCCAGAAAGTCCCAACGGCCAACTAGCCACCTTTATTACGGAATTTAACCTCGACTCGGGGCTGCATGTCATCGCTGACCGTACGTTGGCTAATGCTTTTTACGAAGACGACCAGCTGACCTGTATCGTTGACGGCCCTATTAGTAATGGCGTAGGCCAAGGCGTTGGAACATGGGGTACGTTTTTGGAGGCGGTCAAATTCATGAAGGAGCAGGGGCTGGAGCGCCCGCTCTTGGTCGCCCAGGCACATCACATTGGCCGCGTGACTATGCAAGCGCGGCACCCGGACATTGCCCTTGATCCTGTCGTGCCTGATTGCCTGCCAGCTGATTTCGACACAAAGTCCGATCAGCTATGGACGCGCTCACTGCCGCTTTGGCTGATGCGCGAAATCCCTGGCGCATACGTACTGCGCCGCCAAGGCAAACTATAATTCTTGTGCTCCTTCGCCGAGTCAACGGGGTAGATTACAGGCTTTTCCACAGCCTTGTGCAATGTTCGCAAAAGGTTCTATTGCCCTGCCTGCTCAAACTCACATACAATGGCAATAAGTGGTACACAGCGCTTGACAAAGCATAAGAATTATGTATAATATTAAGTGTTGTGATCACAAACAAAAACCATCAAAAACAAAAGGAAAGGGGCATACCCATGAGTGTATTTTCTTTCGAATTTACGCCAACCAGCGACAAGCGGATTTCACGCTTGGACAAATGGCTCAAGGGCTAGCGTTTACGCTTAGCTAAGAGCTCGTCAGTCAATGAAATAAGACCTTGGAGCCATGTTGTTCCAGGTCTTATTTCATTGGAAGAGGAGCGAAATCTTATATCCGTCCGCTATATTGTGTTGACTCTGATATGCGAAGTCGTATCGCCAACAGAGTGGCTTGGTCAACTGACCGGATAGCATCTGGGTATAGAACGCTGCTAGCAGCAATGCCGAGTGTTTCAAAAGGTTCACTGGTCTTATGACTGAGGTCTCCTGGTGTGACGGCAAGTATATTACGGTTGGTAAAAAGCGTTTCTTTGTTTGCGACATCGTCAGTGACAAAGCGGATTTTACTAACACCCCTCATAGAGAAGTTTTCATTATCGTCTTCCTTTAAGACGGTAGTATCCCAATAAGACTCCTTTGTAGTATTTTGCTGGCGCGGGGAACCCGGAAGTACTATGTAGCGCCCTTGGCTACCGGCAATGCAGGTCGTTAGCTGATAAAGAAGACGGTGCAATACTGTATGCGCTTGCGCTTCATCACCAGTTTGTACCATTGCTTCTCGCAATAGTCCTCGGGCATAGCCATTGCCATCCACATCCCCGTATCTTTCAATAATGCGATTAGCCAACTGACTGAGCTTGTTTCGATACTGGCCAACCTTGTCGCGCAAAGAACTGTCCTGGAGTAGAACGGCTTTTTGAATAATTACGGACTGTTGGGCAATAAGAGCTTGATAGCGAAGCAGGCCTGTTGGTTGATCATCTGCCTCTTTCCACTTGCCGTTCGCCACGCGTTCAAATGCTTCGATCGACGTATTGAGATGCCTTTCCAGTGTGATGCTATCAATGTTTTCTTTGCTTGCCGCTAGTTCCGCCTGTAAGTGTGCAAATAGTAATGTGTCTTTTGCGGACAAGCTGCCACCTGAGTATGCGGCCTCCATACCAGGCAGCGCATGCTCGACATAATCCGGATAGGCTAAATATGGATTCGCATTCGGGTCTCGTGAAGAGTACCATTCAAGCAAGTTGGTGGGAAAATCCCGGTCGGTAGCCTTTTCTAGGCCTGCCAAAATATGACCAGTGACATTCTCACGAACAGCCTTCACGTGGGCTTCGGCCTTTTGTTGTCCTGGGTTGCGGTGGTGACGGTCAGCGAATGCCTGCAGTGTGCCAAATGGATGTCTTGCCTCATAACCTGCATGATCTAAAAGATCAATGGGGAGGGGAATATGGGTTCCGGCCCCTCGATCGCCCAGCCTAACCCGCAAGGTCTGCTCGGAATTTTCGCAGTCCCAAAAGAGAAGATTCCAGCTGGAGTCAGAGAGATATTGCAAATTCAGAAATCGGGATGGGGCGGGAAGCCCAATAAAACGACGATCATCGGTAACTTTGAAAGGAGCGCGGTATCGTGCAGTCATAAGCCTCGGACTGACGGTGCCATTGATGGCAAGCAGGGCAGTTAATGTATGGATAAAATTTATTTCTTCGGCACTGCGCTCACGTCGATTGCCAGCCTCCTGCTTTGCAACGGTCATCAGTGCTGCTTCATAACTATCGCGGTATACGGGAAGGTTCTCATTGTCGGTACGCCGGAGGGCGGCCTCAAGTTGCAGGTCAAGAGATGATTGGAACACATGCGCCCATCCCTTAAGGGAGCGGTTTGCTGCCGGATTGTCTCGAACGGCTTGAAGGTGAACATAGGATGACCGTAGGTTACCTCTAATGAGTTTATTAATCTCTTCGATCGAATCAACCCCTGGCGGGTCAGTGAGGGCAAGTTCCATGCGCATACTTCCCCGATGATAACTCTCAAGGGCGTCAGGAGTATCCTGCCCATCTTCACACCAATTCTGCAGAGTGCGGTAGTCTATTATCTCTGTGGTCGGTGGAACGGATAGGTATTCATGAACTACTGGATGTAATTCTGCACTGTTCGTTGACATATTTACTTATATCTCCCTAGGATTATGTTGGTCATTTCGGCGGAGGTGTCGACGATGAAATCAGGGCTTGCTTCGGCGAGTTCTTCGCGCGTGCCAAAACCGTGGGTAATACCAATGGTTAGCGCCACATTGGCAGCTTTTCCGGCCAAAATGTCGACCGCGGCGTCGCCGACCATGGCGGCACGTTCTGGTTTTATTTCGAGGGCTGCAAGTGCTTTAAAGAGGCCTTCGGGGTGCGGTTTGTGATGTGTGACTTCGTCGCCTTGCACGGCGACCTCAAAGAATTCACCGATGCCGGCATGGACGAGCGACGGCAGTAAGGTGAGTTTTCGGCTGCTAAAAACGCCCATGCGAATGCCGGTTCTTTGGAGCGTTTCCAGCATTTCGTACACGCCGGGCAGCGCGGTGATGAGCTGAATGCGTTCCGGGTTTTTTTGGAAATTGTCGTGCGACAAACAAAGCGCCTGGATGTCGCCGTTTGGAGCGAATGCCAAATAGCAGTCCTGTAAAGACCGGCCGATTTGCTGCGCCATAAAGACGCGGTCAGGCAATTCGTGGCCGTGTTCAGCTAGCACCGCTTCGAAAGCCTGAAAAATAAATTCGCGGGTGTCGAGCAACATACCGTCGACGTCAAAAATAACTGCTTGCAGGCGGGGAGTTTTTGCCATGCAGACAGTTTAGCAGATGAGCGCCCGTGAGATTATACAAATAGCTAAGTATTTAATGCCAGCAGCACTGTTCCGAGGATCATAATCCCAATCGCCACCATCTTTTGCAGCAGATGCTTCCGCCCGATATTCTCTTTGATAAACTGCGGGAATAGCACAGTCAAAACCACGCCGACGATCAGCAAAAATATAGCCTGCACGCTGGAAATCGCCTGCACTACTGCAATCGGTGCCAGGAACATGGCATAGCGCATGGCGATCACGCCACCCAAATTTATTATCTCGTTTAGACCGCTCAGGCTGATGGCCTGTGCGCGGTGCCTCCGCAAAATATCCAAAAATCCTGCCCGCGCTGAACGATTGCACAAAAACAGCAGCGCCCCAATAATTACGCCTGCCGTGTATTCAAAAAACTGCGTAGGCAGATATGCCGAATCCTGCGCCACCATTTTAAACACTACGCTGCTGAGCGCGATAAACAGCGACGACAAAAACATGTACCAAAAGACGGATTTGTTCATGCGCAGACGCCGGCGCGACCCCGCAGCCTCATCCCCGTGGTTTTCTAAAGACAAAACTACCGAACCCAGCAACACTATTCCGACCGCAGCCAATTGCACGGCCGATAAATGCTCGTCCAAAAATACTAGTCCTAGTACATAATTAAACGGAATAATCAGCTGAAACAGTGCTGCCACCAGCGACGCATCGGCCACCATGAGCGCCTTGTAATAAAAGTAATACGCGGTAATCAACAACACACCGGACGAAATAGCGCCCAAGGCACTAGCCAGGCTGTAACCTGCCAAACTGTTCCGCGCCAGCACCCCAAACACGACCAAAAACGGCACACCTGCCAGTCCCGCCAAAATAGTAATCGAAGGCACCGGCTTGTCGCCCACAATCTTGCCGAGCAGATATTTATCGACAAAGTTCGTAAGCGTAAACAACAGCGGCGAAAGTAGCGCCAAAAACAGCCAGAGCGTCATACGCCCCAGTATATCCTATTTTTTATTGGGCTTAACACCGGTCGTAATTTCGTAGTGAAACAGCTGCCGGTGACGATACAATTCCACTGCCGACATCGAATTAATCACGTGCCGCTGAAATCCAAAAATCCTCGAGAATAAATACGCGGGCCGTGCCGCATCATGAAAGCGTTTCAAAAGCGGCCACATCCGTTCCGAAATATCCTCACTCTTCGCATCCGTAAAACCAGCTGCCTCCAGCTTGGCTGGCATGCTGTCGAAGGTAAATTCGTTAAAAGCAGGCATATACGCCACTTCGTTGATGAACTTAATCCGTTTCATCGGCCCGCGTTCATTGGCCGTCAAATCGCCCTCAGGTTTGATGGTGTATTCAAACAAAACCAACCGACCGCCGGGCTTCAAAACACGGCAAAATTCAGTCAAACCCTGGTGATAATTGGGCGAATGCACAAAAGTTTCCACCGTATAAACAGCGTCAAACGTATTGTCCGGAAACGGCAGTTGCTGATAACTACCCAATTGAAAATGCGTTTGATCCGTAACGCCAGCCTTTTTGGCGTTCACCCGCGCATACTCAATGCTCTCGGGGAGTAAGTCAATGCCCTCAACATGCAAGCCATGTTTCTGAGCCAAATAAATCGCCACATTGCCTTCGCCGCACCCAGCGTCGAGTACGCGCGCTCCCTTCGGCAAACTCAACCGCAACGCCAACTGGTCATTCAAGAGCATCTGCGCTTCAAACATCGGCAGATGCTCTTGCCCCTTGGGGTAATAGCCAAAATGCCGCACGCCCTTGAGATGCCGATACCCCAACCGCGATTCCAGAGTGTGGTAGTAGTCGATGACCGGATTTTTACTCATTTATCTATAATAGCAGCTCACACCCCTTTTAATGCCACGAATAAATATGCCATAATAGGCCAACATGAGTGCAGAGGCGATCTCTTCTATTATGGCCGTGGGTGATGAACTTGTCGGCTATACCGACAATTCACGCGCATTCGATACCGTGTACGGCCAGGTAACTGAGCGCATGGTGAGCACGGCTTGCTATGACCTCTTTGACTATGCCAATAAGATAGCGGAGCGTTCGGATTGGGAGGTGGGGGAACCGCCTCAGTTTGCCATAACCGAACGGATGCTTAAGCTGGCAAATAGCGCCCATCGGCCGCCCATCGCGGAATATGGAAAAATCGCTTGCTTTGCTGCCGAATTGCGCTTTGCGCGTTCCCTGGCCCGGCATAAACACCAAAAGCCTGTCCCGTCCCGGATGCCAGCTGCCGTGCTGTTCGACGACACCGACCGACCGTTCGCCTACCAAAAAGCAGATGGCCATCCTACGGCCTACACCTGGCGATCGGCTCGGATCGATACCGAAGCTGGTCCAAGGATAATACCTTCAGAGGCTGTCATTAGCGTAGTCTACGGAACATGGCGTTCGGACGGTTATGTGAATGATCCACGCCGCCAACATAAAGGAGAAGGCATTATTCCGTTAAGGATGCGTAACGCCCGACCGGATGAGATTTACTTTCAGCGCCTTACCCTCGGGTGTATGCCGCTTCCTATCCGCAAGGCTTCTTTGCGTGCAGCGATCACCCATGCCCCCTCCCTTGTTAGTCATTTTGACGAAGCGTGTTCGCTTACCGGTAGCAAGGTGGCCAACCAGGCTTTGGCTGCGCTACAATCCCGTAAAGTGATAGAATAAAGACTTAATGAAAGAGGGAATATGTCAACCATTACCATCTGTACCAGCGCCAGCTTTTATCGTCAAGCAGTAGACGTCCAGGAGCAATTAGAGTCACAAGGATTCGAGGTTATCGTGCCCCGTACGGCCCGTAAAATGAAGGAAACCGGCAATTACGACGCCAGTCAGTACAAAACCTGGTTTGCTGACCCGGGCGACTACGATAAAAAGGCTGACCTCATCCGTGCCCACTTCGAGGAAATTGCCAAGGCCGACGCCGTGCTCATTCTAAACTACGAAAAAAATGGCAAGCAAAACTACATCGGCGGCAATGTGCTGATGGAAATGTCGCTGGCCTTTTGGCTCAAAAAACCGATCTTCGTGCTGAATGATGCACCCGAGGATTCGGCCTATCTCGAAGAGATTTATGGCATGTTGCCAGTGTTTTTGCATGGTGACACCGCAGGCTTTAAGGCAGAATACGACAAATTAAACGGCTAGGCATTACGCGGACTACGCGGCAGCCGGATCCGTCTGTGCTGCCCGGCCAATGGCTGTCAGAATAGTCGCGTAATAGATGTAGCTATGCGGCACGTAGCGATCTTTTTGGTCTTTCACTTCGTTTGCAAAATCCTCAAGAGGCTTCCATTCCAGCGATTCAACCTCGGCTTCGCGTAGGCTAAAATCGGTATCTTCGGGAAGTTCCAAGATGTACAAAAACTGAAATTCGTTTTCGATGGCATCAGCGCCAGCCAGCAAGTGCGCGCGGTGCACGCCAATGCTATGCAGTTGTTCGGCGGTCACTTTGAGGCCGGTTTCTTCGTGAATTTCACGGAGAGCGGCTGTTATTTCGTCTTCCCCCAGATCCAGATGCCCGGCGGCCGAAATGTCATAGCGGCTGGGCCAGGTCATTTTGCTGGCAGCGCGTTTTTGCAGCAGCACCTCAGCGCCTGTAGGTGTACGCCGCCACATCCATACGTGTGCCGCGGCGTGCAGCAGGCCCTTACTAAACACTTCTTTTTTGGTGGCGCCTTTGCCTGCCAGCGGCCCGCCTTGTTTATCAAATAATTGCCATAGAATATCGCTCATATGCACGAGTATAGAGGAGTTTATCGCCCGCGCCAAAATCAAGAAGCGAGCACCGCAGCCAAGCCATCGGGTTAATAAAATATGCAAATCCATAAATATAGTGTAAAAATAGAAGCTTATGCAGCAATTACGCCATGTAGACCGAACCTGGAACATAGAACGCACCAATGAAGAGCTGGAGCACATCGGTTATAGTCTGGACGAGGTCAATACGGTCATTCCTGGCTACCCGGAATTGGATAGCCGTCTTTTTGTGCCCGAAGATGAACGGATAGATTTTAGACAAGCCGTTATTTTGGGCCGTGAGGTGCGGATCTTTGATATCCCTGGCGGCTTCGACGCGAGGGAGTGCATGATGCGCCAGGAAACCCTTAACTCTATGAAGCCCGAGGACATGCTACTGGGCAAGCCCGATCCGGACCTTATTACCGGGCTCTCAGACCCCTTACCAGAAAACCACCCTTCGGTCGTGCGTGCCATAAAAGAGGGCTGCCGCGACTTTACCATGCAGAACCAGGCTCTTTTGCCAGGTTGGAAGCAGCTTCTTGCGCTACGCAATTCCAGAGGCGAGCCGCTCGGCATGCCCACGGGTATCGGTTGGTTTACGCATCTGGGGCGGTCACTCATGGTGGACGGGACTGCATTTCGTCTGAGTGAGGACAATAGTGACCTGGAGGTGCTGTTGTATGAACGGCCAGCCAATCAACAGTCCGAGGCGGTATGGGCGACTCCAGGTGGATTTGCCATCAGGGCCGACGATCAACATAGCGGACTCACGCTCTTGCAGGCTGCCTCGGCCCGTCGCGCCCAGGACTGGACCGAACGGCAGTTGTGGGCGTACCCTGGTGTGCCCGTGCCGGCAAAAAATCCGGTCAGCTCCGGTACGACCATTGTTGCCGGTCTGCTAACCCGACCATACAGCCGATTTATTCAAAATCCTGACTACAGAGATGAGCCGACGATAACTCCCCAAAACAAAGAACGGATGCTAACTACTAGAGGTCATGCGGCTGGCTATGTTAGCTTGCGGGCTGTGTGCGAAGACAATCCGTTCGGCGGCGTTTCGGGCAAGGGTCACAGCCGATATTTTTCGATGTGGACGACACATTTCGAGTATGTCGTGGGCGGGATCGACACGCTTATTGATCCCGAAAACCGTTTTCGCTACGGCATGACTAGCCAGCAATTTGACGCCGCAGAGAATGTGGTCGAAGAATTGCGGCGCGAATATCCGATGATACAGCCGCTTTAGGCGTTTATTTAAGGCCCGCACCTTCAAGTAGTGCGTCACCTTGCCGGGCGCCACCGTAGGTGTCGATCGATTCTCGGCTCAGTTTTGCTGCCATGACATTCAGGATTGTCGGGCTGTATTTGGTTGCAAGAAACTTGCCAGACAATCTGGTCGCATCTATTTCTAAGTTGGTTTTGGCCTGGCTGTCATAATAAAGTGGATTAAGGCGATCTTCGAGGTCTTGCACGGTATGGCCAAATTCGTGCGCGAGAGATGCGGCGACGCCAAATTTTTCCATGCCGCCAGGAGTATCGTAGTGCGCATTAACCGAAACGGCGGTTATGGCAATGGTATCGTTTTCAAGACAGTAAGTATTTTGGTCGATGGCGCTCAGGGTAATTTCCGACTTTATGCTTTTGCACGTAAACGTCTCGTTTCCTTGCAAAAGCACGAGATTTGTATTTGCCACGCCGCCAAGGCCTAGGTGTCAGGTGTGCTTATTCTAACAGCCTTGCCGTGGGCGGCATGGTTAACTACCAGCTTCTAAAGGAGGTAGCATGCGCTCAAAGATTGCTTTTCTACAAAATACTCGTACTCGCTTTGTGGCTGGACTTATGGCCTTGGTTATTGGTTTGGGTTCGCTGACTGTTCTTGATATTCCTGTGTTTGCGAGCCAATCTGGAGGTATCCCCGATCTGCAAAAGACACTGGATACGATCCTGACGGATCCTCGTTTGCGCGATGCACAGGCAAGTGTGCTGGTGCGGAGTGCTGCTAGCGGGGAAGTGCTGTATTCAAAGAATCCAACAACGCTGCTTATTCCCGCGTCTAATAACAAGCTATATACATCAGCCGCGGCCTTAGAAGTTTTGGGAAGAGACTATACGTTTGAGACTCGTGTGCTGGCGGACCAAGCGCCGCAAGCAGGGATTATCAAAGGCAATCTGTACCTAAAGGGAACGGGCGATCCCACGATGTTGGCTGACGACTACGACCGGCTTGCAAAAGAGCTAGCGGACAAGGGAGTCAAGATGGTAACTGGCAGGCTCGTGACCGACGACACGTTTTTTGACAATCGACAGCTTGGATATAACTGGGGTTGGGACAGTAATCCCTATTACTACCAACCCGAAATATCGGCGCTCACAGTAGCTGCTAATACAAATTATGATATCGGTGCGCTGAATGTTTTGGTGACTCCCGACGCCGTCGGTAAGTCTGCTGCGGTAACAACGAATCCGGCAACCAATTACGTAACAATTCAGAATGAAACCACCACAGGAGCCGCCGGTTCTAGCTCGACCATTTCTGTCGAAAGAAAACTGGGCGTCAATACGATTGTTGTAAAAGGAAGTATCCCGCTGGGCGCCGCCCCTAAAAAAGTTGTTTCAACCGTAACGGATCCGACCGGTTATGCGGCGTCGCTCTTTGCCTCGTCACTTAAAAAGCATGGCATTTATGTATTGCAGTCAAGTGTGGCACGCCAAAAAACTCCTGACCAGGCCGCGAAGCTTGCATCACATTCTGTGACACTTTCGCAGATCCTACCCCAGTTTATGAAGCTCAGCAATAACGGCATCGCCGAAATCCTGGTAAAGTCTATGGGTAAAAAAGATGCCGAACAAGGTACCTGGCAAAATGGTCTCGAAAAGCTAGAGGCTGCGCTGCAAAATATGGGCGTTTCCGTCGACCGGGCGCAGTTTGTCGACGGCTCTGGGCTGAGCAATGTCAACTTTACCAGCGCACAGAATACCAGCGATCTACTGTTTGCCGTGCAGAATCGGCCGTGGTTTGACGCATGGTACGCTGGTTTGCCGATCGCCGGAAACAGTGACCCGCTCGTTGGTGGCACACTTCGGTCACGAATGAAGGGTACGCCCGCAGAAAATAACGTTCGCGCTAAAACGGGCAGTCTCGATTCGGTGAGTGCTTTGTCGGGTTACGTAACCTCCAGAGACGGCGAAAAACTGATCTTTTCGGTGATGGAAAACAACTACATTTACGGATCGGTAAAATCGCTCGAAGATACGATTGGAGCAACACTGGCATCATTTAGCAGAGAAGACGGTGTGGGGGAGCCGCAATCGCAGTTTTCGCCCCAAGTTCTCAAACAGGGTACCGCCAAGCTCGACAAGAGTGATAATCTGGAATGCTCCTGGACAGAAGAGGGTTGCTAAAGCCGTCCGGCCTATAAAACCCTAAACGATATCCTCTGTCGGGAGGTATATGCGGTAATTGATGCCCTGTACTGTGCCGTCAAGCAGAGTGCCCGGCGGAAAGGAACCGTGTTGAATCTGGTACGGAGTCGCGTAGGTATTGCCGTAGGTGTGCTTTGCGGCTTCATTCGTAAATTGCCCCAGACTATTTATGACGTGGTATTCGTTTTGGTCCAGACTGTGCCCAATGGCTTTTACGATACGCGGGCCACTCGTCTGAGTTTGTCTTTCAAAATCTTCCACTAACTTGTCCCGATGATTTTCTCCAGCCATAAAGAGGTCTCCGCGAATACCCACAAAACCGAGATGAACTGTGGCAATCCAGATTCCGGTGGTGAGACATTCCACCGTTCTTTGCGTGGTATCTTGCAGAACATCTTTGAGTGCTAGTGCGGCGCCGGGTGTCCTAATGACATGTGGCACCAGCTGGTGTTCTGTGCCAACTACTTCTGCGATATCGGCGGCGCTCTGGTGGTCAATCTTTGAGGCGATATGCGCGATGCTTGTTTTTATTTTGGCCACATTCTCTGGTATAGCTAAGGAGAATCCCGGGACTGAGATGCCTGAGCGAGACGAAATGCGCTCATGCGCCATATATGGAATAAGACTCGCCCAGTCATTTGCAGATACTTCCTTCTCTACCCAGGCCAAAGGGCTTTGCCGTACCGCCTGCCGTACGCCAGAGAAAACAAATGCACCTTCATCGTCTATTGATCTGTTGGCCAACCAGTCAAGAAATACATTTTCATTGGCTATGTGTAAACCCTCGTGGTCCAGGGTGGCCACCTGCAATGGGGCGTTGCCGTGATGGACGCGCTGCGTTATCGCCCGGTCGGAAAAGCTTATGAGTGGCGCCGTTGAAGAGGCGCTGCAAGTAACTACGCTATTTTCACCAAAAATGTTACCGCCGTATAGCTGCGTGGATAAATCGTTGAATTCGGCCGTGCAGTCCGCTTGTTGATAAGGCCCGAGTGTCGATGTCTTTTCGTGAAGCGTGGCTGCAAGTTGGTCGTATGGTATTAGTTCGGTTGAAGGCATTGCTATAAATTAGAATAATTATATCTAGGTGTCAATGCCTAAAAACCTGAATCTAAAAACCCTCACAGACAAAAAGCACGCATACCCGTAACCTCGTA
>CAZSZJ010000031.1:0-12581 GCA_964610985.1 uncultured Candidatus Saccharibacteria bacterium
TTGGATTGTTTACTGGGCTGGAACTTAGCACCGCGTTGAGGGCAAGTTGGCGCCTGTGGAGGCCTCGAACCAGAGCCAGGCCGCTGAACAGGTATGGGAGCGGTTTGAGGTGTCTGTTGGGGCCGTGGCTGGGGGCGCTGCACGGGAATAGGAGTGGTTGGAGGGTTGGCTACTGCTTGCTTAGCCGCCTCAGCTTGTGCACGCTCTTGGTAGTACTTGTCTATCCATAAAATATGAGTAGGTGAGTAGTTATTTGGGTTAGAATGAACTTTTTGATATTCTGCCTCGATCATGGCGAATGCAGTTCTGTTTCCGCTGGCGATAAAATCGCCGTATGCCCTAACGATCGCTTCGTTAGCCATTGCATCTTCGGCTTTACTCATTTTTGCCACTACGTCAGGATCCTTCAAAGCCGCATCATTGAGCGCCAAAAGTTCCTGGGTGGACATTCTGCTATATTTGTCCTGCAATTCTTTGTACGCCTCATTGTATTTGCGGTTAGCCATGGCGTATTCGATTTTACTCATATCCTTTAACATGTCAGGGTTGTTGGCAACCTTTTCGTTGAAGAGGAGCATGTCCTCAGGCGACATTTTGTCGTAAGTCTCTTGTAAGTATTGCGCGGCTATGTTTGCGCGGGCGCTGATGATTTCCTTAATGACTGGCACTGCTTCTACCGGAGCATTGCCATTATTCAGGCCGTTAAAGACTCTCTCTGCCGCAGCGAGGGTTTCACCATAAGTCATAGTACTTAATTGTGCGTGTACATTGCCCAGAGCTTCCCCGTGAACCTTATGGAAGGCCGCCTGTTCAGCAGGCGACATTTTGGAAATGACCTCGGCGCCAAGTCCTTCTTCCCAACCCATGTGCAGGATCTGGACATCAGTCATGTTCTCTCGGAAGCTTTTTTCTGCCGCAGCCTGAGCTATCGCCTCAGTGTCGATAAATTCGGTTTGAGGTTCAACATTAGTAGCTGCTTCAGGTTTTGGCCCCTCAGCCGTAGCAGGTGCCGCAGCTGATTCGGTATCTAACCGGCCATTGATGTTGGCTTTTTGGCCTGGATTTTTGGTGGTAGCACCTTCCAGGCGCGGGTCGGCAGTTTTAGTGCCAGCAGAAGCGTTAAGATCACTCAGTGGCTTGAAGCTGCCGCCACGTCGGCCGGTCGCATTACGGTCGTCCAATTCGGCCTGAGCACTCGCCTTAAGATCGGCAAGCCAGCGTTCTCGCTGCGCCGGGGCAATGCTTTCCGGTCCAAAGGCCAAAGGTAGGGCGTCGGCACTTTCGGCCTTTAATACGTCGCGCAAAAGCTTGCGCGATAAAACACGGAGAAGATCGTCGCCCTCTGGCAGAATTTCTGCGGGGATCGTTTGTTGGGACTGGGCCGCTTCCGGACCAGCTTGTATAGGCATGTTGAATTGAATGGTGTCGGGAGTCGTGGTTACCGGAATATGTTGCTCGTGTGTAGCAACGGGCGGCACGGAGTATACGTTTATTGGCGCTTCGTCTGAAAAAAGGTTGCCGTGGAGTGCTTCACTCATAATTCTTATTCTTTCGCTTACTTGATTGCTTTTTTATTTTGTGTTTTCTCTACATACATTCAAGCATAAACGTGAATAATTGTCAACTATATAGTACTACGCAGCTTCCTGTTTGTTCGTGTTCTTACGGAGTCGTTCGTCCAAAACCTTCATGCGCTGCTCGTATAGTTCGCGGAGTTGTACTCGGCCGGGACCTGTTCTAAGCTGGCTATATAATTGGCCGAGACTATCGCGGTGCAACAGGATACTGTCCGCCAGACTCGAACTATTATGCAGAATCTGAATAACTTGTCGGTCATAGGCCGCCCGACTTATATCTGGGGTTATATCGAGCCACTTGCCATTACCCTTGTCGATTGCATGCTTAAGGTTAGGATCAAGGGGTGGGATGCGCTCTTCAGGGTCGAAGGCGAGAGGGATCTTATCCGCAACACTTTCAAGGCCCATGAACTGCAAAACACCCTTCCCAGGATCAGTCTCGTCCGCTTTTAGTGCACGTTCAAATACGGACTGCATATATTTGTCGCCGCGCTCTCTATCGAGCAGTTCGTACTCTAGCTCACGGAGGTCGCGCTTGGTTAATAGCTTCGTATCGGTTGTATTGTACACACTGGATAACTCCTCGTGATGCTCATTGGCCTTGGCGGTAGCCTGCTCGATTTTGAGCTGGTGTTTTGCGTTGGGAGCTTTTCCTTTCATGCTGTCACGCGCAGTCTTGGCTGCAAACTTATCATGTTTTTTGCTAGCGGCATCCCGGGCCTTCAGCTGCTTTGCAGCCCACATAGGACCACTCGCATAATCGTGTATTTGATTCAATTCTTCGGTAGTTAGGTACGCAAGGCCGTCAATCAGTTTGCCGTTGCCATATGTAAGGGCCTTATTCCGTAGTGCATACGCCTCACGCTTAGGTTCGAGCGCGGCTTCATAGGATTTCTGCATGGCTGCAAGGAGTCCCTCCGGTTTTGGCATAGTGGGGTTATTTTGGAACCCTTCATATAATGAAACTATCTCGTGTTTTGGCATTTGTTTCAGACGAGATTCAATATTGCCAAGTGCAGCCTGGTATTTTTCGGCAAATACGGCGAACTCGTCATCAGGCATCTTGCCAGCGAATACCTGGTCAGCAGCATTCATTAACTCAACTGGGGTCATCTTTCCATACTTTTCGTTTGCATCATGAATGACGTTGTGCGCGTGCTTATAATGCGCCTCGAGCACCTCCATATATCGTTTCGACCGCTGAGGGCTAGGGTTGGCGAGTTTAGACTCATAGTCCGCAATTATCTCTTGGGGCGTCATCTCGTTAATCTCGGCCCTGAGCTCATTCTCTGCCCGATTAAGTTGTGAGTAATAAATTCCGCGCTCGGCTTGGCTCTTAATATCAGGCATACCGTTGTCATGCAGGCGAATCAGTTGCTCGCTGTCCATTCGACGGTAGTAATCGAGGAGCTCGCTTTCGGCTCGTTTGGCATGCTTATCGAGCAGGCTCTGGTAGCCGCGAGGTAAGGGTTTAACGTTTTCGTTTTCTTTCCATTGCAGGATCCAGGAAGGATCAGTTGCGTAGTATTCGGCTTCAGCCTTAGAGACGATGCTGTTGTATGCACGGGCCAGAGCTTTTTGCTCTTCCACCGACATGCCTTCGGTTGCCGTATCATCACCGAGCTCCGATATGCGGTAACCCAGGTCCATGATTTTGTCTTCGCCCATGACAGCGTATTTGGCGTCGTATTTTTCTGCTTCGGTTTTGGATGCCGTAGGTGCCTCTATTTGGGTCGGGATTTTATCCGTAACCGGGGATGCTTCGGTAGGAGCCTGCTCATGGGTCTTGCGGTCCGCGGCGTTGGATGCGGCAGCTTGAGCTTTGGCGGCGTTGAGTTCATGGATGGGCTTGAAAGCGCCGCTTTCTTTGCCAGCATCACGCTTAGCCATCTCTGCTGCGGCGCCCGTCTTTAGTTTGGCAAACCAACCGTCGCGCTCTTCGGGGGAAATCTTATCCGCCCCGGCGATCTTGGGCAAGTCATCAGGACTTTCGGATTGTACTATCTTACGGAGAAGCAAACGCGACGCCTCATGAAAAGAGCTAGTACTCTCGGCTGGCGCCTGTTCAGCTTCGGACGGTAGGGACTGGGCCACCTTCGGATCAGCTTCTGGCAAAGCCTCAGCACTAGAGTGGCGTGCCATAGCTTCTGCCATTGTTCTGGCCAGCATATCGTCAAGTCTTCCGGCTTCGGATAGTCTTACGTCTTGTGGCTCGTGGTTGAGGCTGCCGCCTTCGGATAATCTCATGATTTCTATGGCCTTATTGTCACTTGCTGATTATTTGTTTTGTGTTTTGTCTATACACAGATAATCATAAAAGTGAATAATTGTCAAGTTTATCTACTAAGCAGCTTTTTGGTTACGCTGATCTTCTGTTTCTAGGCGATTCATCATCTGCTCGATTAATACACGCTGTACGGGTTGATAGAAGTCCCAGAACTGCTCTTTACCGGCTTTGGTGCTGAGGCGGTCATATACATTATGGAAAGCCGAATGATCAAATATGTACTTAATGACCGCTGGATCACGCACCATCTGAAGCGCGCGCCGGTCGTACGCCAGCCCTGCTGCCATGGGGCCAACCTTGATGGAGCCGAGATTCCAGTCCAGCCATTTGTTGGGAGATTTTTCAAGACCGAGAAATTGCAGCTTCTGCAACTGGGGATCAACTGCCCCATCCTGGACCTTGCCCAGAGTGTCAAATTGCTTCTGGATATAGGTGTCAGCGGCCTCACGGTCGCGTAATTCCTGCTGTAGCCATTTTAGATCTCTGGATGTCAATAAGTTTCTATCCTGAGCGTTGAAGATATCACCAACTGTTCGGTGATGGCCGTCCGTGATGGCGTCAAACTGTCGAGCTTTACCGGCGTACTCCTCACTAAGCGCGTCGGCAGCGTGTTTTCTGCGGCGTATATGCATGCCAGCATATTTTTTTGAGTCGACGTAAGCAGCGTCACGTGCCTTTGCGTGGGCGGCAGCCCGATCAGGACCAGTCGCATAATTCACCATGTCCTGGATTTCTTCTGTTGACAGATAATCAACGCCGCTCAGAAAATCGCCTTTTCCCTTTTCGACCGCCTTGCCACGGAGAGCGTATGGATTCTTACTCGGTACGTCGCTATATAATTGGCCGGCCATATCGGGAGCTTTGGGGCGATAATAAACGGGGCCAACTGGGGCTGCTTTAGGTTCCTCTGCTTCTGACGGTGTGATCTTTTCGGTTGGTGCGGATTTTTCTTTGGGCACAAAATCGTGAGGAACTTCCGGTGGAACTTCTTTATTGGTATGGGCGTGCAGGTTGCCGCTCATGTTAAACACGTTATCTTTAATGATTTTCCTTACGGGCACGTCTTTGCCCTTGAGTAGGCCATGCTGGAAATTGCCACCACTTATACTTTTATTGTTGCGGAAGTCAAGCTCCGCCTGAGCCGCAGCGCGAACAGCAGCAAGAACTCCACCTTCTTCTAAGGAGAGTCCGCTTTGAGCGATCCCCTCTAAAGAACGTCGGGGCAGGCGGTGGATAGTATCGAAGGCTTCTGAAGGTATCGCTTCATGCGCAACAGGGGTCTCGACCTGCTGTGGCAGTGGTGGAAGTTCTGGTACTTCTGGCGATGGAATTGGCATTTCTGGATGTGACATAACTAAGACATACATTAGCACTTTAGAGCATATATGTCAATACAGTCTAGGGGTCACATCCTTCGCTATGCTATGCTGATAGCGTGATTGTATTGGGAATTGAATCGAGCTGTGACGAGACGGCCGTATCTGTGGTACGGAACGGAAAAGAACTACTGAGCAACGTTATTGCCAGTAGTATGGATTTGCATGCCCAATACGGTGGCGTAATTCCCGAAATTGCCGCACGCAGCCATATTGAGGCGATTATTCCTGTGGTGCAGCAGGCATTGGATGACAGCGGCTGTAGTTGGGATGACATCGACGCTATCGCTGTTACATACGGTGCGGGTCTGCTGGGTAGCCTGCTCATTGGTGTCTTGACAGCTCGCACGCTGGCGATTGCCAAAAACAAACCGCTATATGCCATAAACCATGTCGAAGGTCATATTTATGCTAATTTCCTGACTCAGACCTCTCTGCCCGGCTACACCCTGCCCACTGAGCAGCCACCATTTCCGATGCTGGGCGTGATCGTAAGCGGCGGACATAGTCAGCTGGTGCTGTGGCGCGATCATTTTGACTACACTTTGCTGGGGCAGACGCAGGACGACGCTATCGGCGAAGCCTTCGATAAGGTGGCCAAAATCATCGGCCTCCCCTACCCTGGCGGGATTAATGTCGCCAAAAAGGCGCTCGAAGGTGACCCACTTGCCTTTCAGCTGCCGAAGGCTCGGATGCAAAAATACGACTTTAGCTTTTCTGGACTCAAAACGGCCGTTTTGCGGCTGGCACAGGAACAAACCGGTCATGACTACTCTTTACCCTCTACGGAGCTTCCTAGCCTATTGAACCACGCCCAGAAGGCTAACATCGCAGCAAGTTTCCAGCGCGTTGCATGCGAGACGATTGTGGACAAAGTGATGTTGGCTGTCGAAGAGTTTCAACCAGCGAGTGTTGTCGTCGGCGGCGGCGTGGCGGCTAATAGTGAGCTGCGTCGGCAGCTCGCCGAGCGCCTGCCCTTCCCTATCTCTTATACGGACTTGAAATTGTGCGGCGATAACGGCGCGATGATTGCCGCGCTTGGGTGTTATAAGGCCATGCTTGGGCAACCGGCGGTCGATCCTTTAACGCTAGAAGTTGCACCTAACCTGTCGATGTAGCCTGCCAGACCTCGCTTGACCGGAATAACGTGCCGCTGTGGCGAATTATGGCAAAGGTTGGCGGGGGCGTATCCGCATTCATTTTGATCTGGCGCATCGCGGCATATGGTGGTTGGTTCAAAATAACCGCCTCGCTCGTTTCGGGATACCGACTTTCAGCTCGGCGCACCGTCTCTTCTGCGCCATAACTTACGACACCAAGTATTTTGCCGGCATGCGACGCTATTCGTCCAATCTTGCCAAGGATAGTGGCATCGCTGGGCTTGCGGGCGTCATGTATGTGCCGGGCGTCGACCACCGTTCCGTACAATGCCCAGGGCATATCAGCGTCTGGCGACCCGCTTGCAGCGACGCGCGTGTTGTATAGGCGTGCCCCAACCCCTTCTCCCGTCCGGTCAATATGTTGCGGTCGGCCGGAGGGCAGTTCGCTCAATGCATTAACGTTTTGCATAAAAACCGGCGGAAACTCGTTGTTATGTCCAAGGGATGCTGGTATACAAATCCCATAGAGCTCAATACGGTCACCTCCTAAGTCCCTGGCAAGTATATTAAGACTATTTCCCCTCCCGTCGGTGGCAACACCGAGTTGTTGGCGATCCACTATTCGATTTAGTTCGATGCCGTCGAGGGCCTGGTCTACAAAGGCCGGACTCTCATGCACGTATCTGGTCATAAACTTCCCTGTCATTTATATATTTTAACTCTTGCAAATCTACACCAACCTAGGATACTCTAACGCTGCAAAAACAAAAACCAGAGACTTTAATCTGTTCGCGCAGATTGCACCTTGCACGTTTTGCATGACCAATCAAACGCAAAATCAAAATAGCTTGGTTATGGGGACAATGTAGGGTTTTCACGCGAAAACTCTGTTTGCCGTGATCTCTGTTTCACGTGAAAGGACTACAGAGGTGAGCGGAGGAGTGGTAAATAAGACCATAAAATGCTAAGCTGTAATCTGTTATTAAGTCTAAAAATAGGGACACACTATGAACTTGCCAAAAGTGTATGAGCCTTCAAAATATGAGGCCAGCATCTACGCACTATGGGAGAAATCCCAAGCCTTCCAGCCACGTAAAGCAGGGAAGAGTTTCTCGGTGGTCGTCCCTCCGCCAAATGCCAATGCCAACCTGCATATTGGCTTCGCTCTGACTATGACGCTCCAGGATATTGCTGTTCGCTATCATCGTCTTAAGGGTGAAAGCGTGCTCTTTGTGCCTGGTGCCGACCATGCCGGTTTCGAAACACAAGCCGTTTACGAAAAACACCTGGCCAAAGAAGGGAAGAGCCGTTTCGACTTTACCCGCGAAGAGCTGTACGCAAAAATCTGGGACTTCGTAGCGCTCAACCGCAAAAACTTTGAGGATCAGTTCCGTAGTCTTGGTGGCAGCGTCGACTGGTCGCGGTTTACTTTTACCTTGGACGAAAAAATCGTTAAACGCGCCTACGCTACATTCAAAAAAATGTGGGAAGAAGGTTTGATCTATAGGGGCGAGAGGCTGGTAAACTATTGCACTTTTCACGGCACAGCCTTTGCCGACATCGAGGTCGAACACAAAGAAGACCAGGGTAAATTATGGCAGCTGCGCTATCCTTTGACCGATGGTAGTGGCGAGGTTATTGTCGCTACCACCCGGCCTGAAACCATGCTCGGCGACACCGCCGTGGCGGTTCATGCAGATGATCCCCGGTACAGCGATTTTCATGGCAAAACCGTATCGCTGCCATTGGTCGGACGGGAAATTCCCATCGTTACCGATACCGAATTTGTAGATCCCGCTTTTGGTACAGGCGCGGTCAAGATTACACCCGCTCATGACCCAAATGACTTTGCGCTTGGTCAGCTCCATGCGCTCCCGATGATCACCGTTATAGATTATGAAGGCAAAATGAATGCCGAAGTACCGGCAGAATACCGTGGCCTGACCGTCGAGGAAGCTCGCGTACAGATCGTAAAGGATCTGGAAGAGCAGGGATACCTGGTGAAGGTTGAGGATTACACGCACAGCGTCGGGCATTGCTATAAATGCGACACCGTTATCCAGCCGCTCCTGCGCGATCAATGGTTTGTAGATATGCAACCACTGGCCAAACCAGCCATTAAGGCGCTCGAAGAAGACAAAATTGTCTTTTATCCCGAGGCAAAAAAAGCTCAACTCAAAAACTACCTGGACAACCTTCGCGACTGGAACATTTCACGCCAGAATGCATGGGGGATTCCTATTCCTGCCTTTCAAAATGTTGATAACCCCGACGACTGGATATACGATGAGCGCGTTGACCAAGAGATTATAGAGATGGACGGCAAAACTTATCGCCGCGACACCGACGTGTTTGATACCTGGTTCTCGAGCAGTTCTTGGCCGTATGCCACTCTCGACTATCCTGACAGTGACGACTTTAAGCGACATTATCCGCTCAGCCTTATGGAAACGGGCGGTGAAATCTTATATCCCTGGGTGAGTCGCATGATCATGCTCGGCCTGTACGTAACAGGGGAGATTCCGTTTACGTCAGTGTACATACATGGGTATGTGATGGCCGAAGACGGCAGCAAGATGAGCAAAAGTATCGGCAATGTCATTAATGCACCCGTGGTGATTGAGCAGTATGGTGCCGATGCGTTGCGTATGGGGATTGTTGCCGGGCGCGCTGCGGCCGTTAATCGTGGCTACGATCCACGCAAAGTCGAAGACGCCCGTAATTTTGCCAACAAACTGTGGAACATCGCCCGGTATATCGAAGCTAAAGCCGACGGAACAATTTTGAAGGGTAGGGTAGAGCCCGAAACAGATGCCGATCACTGGATTTTGGGCAAGCTTAAACAGACCGCCGACGGCATTGCCGCCGATCTTGAGGTCTACCGCTTTGCTGAGGCTTATGACCGGCTGTATCACTTTGTTTGGGACGATTTTGCGGACTGGTATCTGGAAGCATCCAAGGCTCAGGAAAATATTCCACTATTAGCCGAGACATTGCAGCACATCCTTACCATTGCTCATCCTTTTGCGCCGTTCGTGACCGAAACCATCTGGCAAACACTCAAATGGAACGATGATGCGTCACTTGCCGCAACCAGCGAATGGCCAACTATCAAGACAGGGGACAGCGTGCGCGCTGCCGCCTTCGAGGACGCCAAGCAGTTGATCGGTGAAATCCGTGCCGTCATGAAAAACATCGGCCTGACTACGAGTGTCGTCGAATATCGCCCGGCGCCCGCCATAAACGACAACGCCGAAGTCATTAAGCGCATGGCCCGGTTAAGCGACCTCAACGAAGTTACCGCATCGGATGGCTTGAAGCTAACCGACGGCAATCTGGATGCCTGGCTCGCTATCGATACCGAGACGGCCAAACAGTACCTGCAGACCCTCCAGGACAAGTTACAGACCGAAAAAGAATCTATTAAGCGCTTGGAATCTCGGTTGGCCAACAAGAATTACGTCGACAATGCACCAGCAGCGGTAGTCGCCCAAACCAAGCAACAGCTCGCCGAAGGCAAAGAACGCTTGAGTGCTCTCAAGCTTGAAATCGAGCACTTTACACTAGCAAGTTAATTGGTCTTTTGCAAATCGGTCGCAATATTTGCTAGACTACAGGCATGTCTTTGGTAAAAGAAACGTTCTATCAGATGCTAAAGCAGGCGGGGTATAGCCGCACAGCGGCCCGCACAGCCGTTTTTGAAGCACTCCTTGGCGAAGAACCCATGAGCATGCACAAACTGGTAGAAAACGTACCTACGGCCGACAGGGCCAGTGTTTACCGTGCGGTTGAGTTGTTCGAGCAATTAGGCATTGCCCAGCGCCTGTACACGGGCTGGAAATACCGAATCGAACTAACCGACCGTTTTGCCGCCCACCATCACCACTTAACCTGTTTGGAGTGCGGACGCACCACCCCGATAAACGAACAGCAACTTGAGTCGTTCATTGTGGCGCTTGCGCATCAGAATGGCTTTGAACCCTCGGCACACCAGATTGAGATTCAGGGGCGGTGTGTGCGGTGTCAACAAAAAGGCTAGCGCGCACCCGCTCAGACGAGCAGGCTAGTCGGCGATTTCAAGTGCTCCGCGGATTCTCGTGACTGATTCGTCTGGATTGTAGTCATCAAACCAGAGTACATGCCACCCGTGCTTTTCGGCAGCCATCAGATTTATACGAGCGTCGTCGACGAGCAAAATATCCGAGGCAGGGCAAGCGGCTTTTTTGGCGGCGATTTCGTAGATCTTGGTCTCTGGTTTGATGGCATTCACCACTGATGAATCGATAATTACTTCATAGTCGACTTTGGGCAGCAGGCCGCGAGCAATCATGGACTCTACAAGGCCAGGCATAGTATTGGTAAGCAGACCGATGCGGTAATGTGTCGCCGCCCAGCGCACGAGTTCGTGCATCTCGTCAATAGGGTCAACGGTTTCGAGGTAATAATCGGTCCAATTGAGGTCGTCGAGGCCGATGGCCTTGCCAAAAACTGCGTTGAATTCGGCCATAGTCATGTCGCCCCGGCAAACGTCGTCATTGTAGTGCCAAAACGTACTTTCGATGAGGTCACTCGATGCACCGCTTACTTCGGCCAAACGGGTGAATGCGCGGTGATAAAACCGCACGAGGCAGCCATTTATATCAAAATACACAAAGCTGATACCACTGATTGATCGATGTTTTTTGACGGTACGAGCCGCACGCGACGCCGAGACGGTGTGCTGCATGATTTCATCCAAGCCCACACCGAGAGCCCGGGCGATGCTCTGGATCGTAAATATAGAAGGAGCCTTGATCGCGCCGCGTTCGATTTTGGTCAATGTCGAATAACTCAACCCCGCCTGCTGGCAAAGCGATTGCTGCGTCAGCCCCGCGCTCACGCGCAGCGCCTGCAAGCGGCGTCCCAGACCCTTCTCATCCATAGCCATATAGTACTAGTTGCCCCTGAAAAATGCAACCAACTAGCAACAAACGGCCAGCCGTTGCAAAAATGAGTTACAATAAAAACATGAATACTATCCGCC
Organism: uncultured Candidatus Saccharibacteria bacterium; assembly: GCA_964610985.1. Classification (GTDB taxonomy): domain Bacteria; phylum Patescibacteriota; class Saccharimonadia; order Saccharimonadales; family UBA4665; genus JARIHD01. The sequence continues at coordinate 11,364 of CAZSZJ010000031.1, forward strand.
GCTTGGGCTTCGGCCTGGCAACCCTCATATTTTCATCACTTATAACTATCTTTGCCTTATTTATAAGTGTTTTTATGGTTCTGGGTAAGCCTGATCCGCTCCTGAGTGCACTACAAACGAGCGGCTTGTATTCGGCGGTTGCGCCGACGATTTTTGACCAGCAGGCCAAACAACAAGATAACGAAGGCAAGTTCGCCTTTGCAAACCCTGCAATTCGCAGCGCCCTTATCGAGGCTTTTCCGCCCGCATATGTGCAAACAACGGTGGAGACAAATGTCCGTAGCCTCTATAGTTGGATCCATGGCCAGACAACCACGCCCGTCATACAGGTCGATGTGAGCACCCCCCGGGCACTCTTTGCCAAAAATATTGGCAACGCGGTCAAGCAAAGACTGGAGAGTCTTCCTGAATGCAAGAATATTGCGAGCGTGCCTGCCACCCCAGAAGAACTGTTGGCTATGACCTGCAGACCACCGGGTGTTTCCGAAGTGGCGCTGGTCGAAAATGCCGAGCGGCAAGCGAGCACCAGTAACGTGTTTGCGGGCACGGCTGAACACATTGTCACACTACAGGGTAGCGATGGACAACCACTGAGCGAAAAGTTGCGAGCAGTACCACGAGCCTACCAATATTTTGTGTGGTCGTTATTTGTTATACCATTCGTTTTGGCGCTGTGCGCAGCAGCCATTATCTTTTGTGCGGCAAGTAAGCGGGCAGGGCTGAAGTCACTCGGCAGAATGCTTATCACAACTGGTATAATCGGCGTGATTTTGGCCCTTGGCGCGGGTTGGCTCCTCAGTAACGCCAGTAGTTTTATCACCGACCAAAATCCGACACTGGCAGCGATTCAGAGCAAACTACTGGAAGTTCTGCAGATCTTGGGCGGCCAGTTGCAGGGCTGGTGGCTTGGCATCAGTTTGGGCTACGTAATTATCGGCATAGGGGCGCTCTTCTTGGGGCGAACAGCACGCCATGTTAAGACCGAGCACAATAAGGCGCTCAATGAGTCTATGGGCTACCGTAATGATGTGCCGACGGCGGGGACAAAATTTGATCCGCACACCATTGAGACTCCTAACAGGCCAAAAAACACCGATCTAAACGAGCAGACAGCGAAGAGCGACCAAAATAAAAACACGACCGCCTAGGACCGTGCTCTTATTTTGGCGGAGAGGGAGGGATTCGAACCCTCGATAGAGTTGCCCCTATACTGCATTT
>CAZSZJ010000032.1:0-12338 GCA_964610985.1 uncultured Candidatus Saccharibacteria bacterium
GTACAAGCTTCGCGGAAGCGGCTTGGTTTGCTAGCTTCTGATCAAATGTCCATAATGGTTTTGCGTCATTAAGTTCCGCATATTTGGCAAGGCAGCAGTCTTCGAAAGATAGTGCTGAATGCTTAGTGAACAATGGGAGCGCTGCGACGAACAATCCTCGGTTGCAACTAATCTCAGGAAGTGACATGAGTCCCTCTATTGCTTCGGCAATTTGTGTGCGCGTAAAATCGTAATGTCGTTCCAGTACAAAGACGACCTCGATAATGGCCGTATCGGCTACGGCGAATTGCCCAGCCCGATCCTGCAGTAATTTTGTCGCAGCTGTGTTTTGGTCGGGTACATCATTAAGCAAGATCCGTAAAAGTACGTTTGCGTCTAGTGAGCCGGAAAGCGTCGTCATGTAAAATTATTTCTTTCGATTCACCTGATAGTACTCGTCGACATTTGTGACCGGCTTTGTTCCAGGCTTTATATGCCGACTAATCTGTGTGCTAAGCTCAGCGACACTAACTGGTTTCGAAATAATAAGCTCACCCTTATGCTCGTTAAAACTTACTTGTAATACCCCTCCATTTTTATCTAACCCTAATTTACGCCGCATAGGTGCAGGTAAAGTTGTTTGACCTTTACTGGTGATAGTAATTGTATTTCTCATATCATTACTATACCAATTACTCATTACAAAAACAATACGTAATGAGTAATTATACTCGTTTTTCATCCAGCGCCTGGCGCATGGCTTTGATGTCCGCCTTTATCCTTAACAGATTCAAGGCCTTCAAAGATTTGGAATAGGTTCACCGCCCCCCCAGCCAAGGTATTTGAATTGAAATCACCCCTGAAAATAGGTGGTTTTTTGGTTTTGACTTTGAGCAGGGAGATAGGACGTCCAAACTATCCAACCCGCAAACCGCTCCCTGCTATACTTAAGTTATGAAAAAGAAACCAACGATTATCGTGATTGGAGTGCTAGCATTGATTTTGATCATCGGTTCTGCGGCCCACTTTGTTAGTCGTCCAAATGATATGTGTACTTCCAAAGATAGGGGACAAAATAATTGTGTACCTGCAGGCAGGTGCACACCTCCAGGTGATCCTCGTGAGAAGACGACCGATTGCCAAATAAAGAATTACGACCATAAGCTCAACTCGGCGAGATAGGTACAGGGCCATCATCTTTTATTGATCCCGCCGCTCGTGATCATCAAGTAGCTCACGGATTTTCTGAATCTCTTTGCTTGGATTCGTATCCTCCTCTTCAGAAGTTTGGGCTAGAAACCATCTCCCCAGCCAGATTTTGTACAATGCGTTAGGCAGCCTACAGCTTTAGTAAGATTACGCGTTACAATAAATAGAGTTAATGGCAATAGGGCAGCGCAGGCCGTGACTAGCCTCGAGGAGGATCGCCAACCCAGTCAAGCTCCGGTGGACAGTCTTCAGCATCAGCGATGCTTGCAATAAAGCCTCTGAGGTAGCGATAGCTTTCAGCTTGACGCCTCTGGGATTCCTCGAAGTGAGATTTGATGGCGGCGAACACATGAGGCGTGGATAGTCTATCCTCGGGTCGCAGCATGGCAGGATTTATTTCTCGGGTAAGTCGTTCAAATACAGCCACTTTTCGCCCATGCTGCTCGGGGCCTATCTGATCGCCTAATGCATCTCGCAAAGCGCGCTCATTCCCAAGCCCTAGCGTGTGCAATACCACACCGCCAACGTCTCGACGAACGGGAAGGAGAATGTCTTCTTCCAACTGCATCGGTTCCATTTCAGGGGCACATACCCAAATGCCTTGATCATTCCGGCCAAAGAACAAGGACGGCGAGGAATCGAGCGGATAGGGACTGCGCGCCTTGGGTACAAAGTATTCCTGCGGCATATCACCATTAGCACTTATGACGTCGATGTCTCGCGGTTTGCCATTAGGACGAATAACTGACAAAGGCTGTGCCCCGAGGCTATAGTCCGTCATAATTGCCTGACGGCCCACGGATCCTAGAATGCTCATCTCAGGATGATGAGCAGTAAGGACGGTTAGCTGGTCAGCAAAAACTTCCAGGTGAGCGCTTGGGCCGGCAAAGGAATCGCCTATGTGCATGCTATATATTTTAACATATTCAAAAGAATTTATCAAATAAGACGCATCGCCCGGGGCTTGCACTGTGATACGCTTTATCGTTGAATTTTCTTGGAAGGCATCGCAGATCGAGGGAAATACCTACGATCTCATTCCTACCGAACGCCTTTTGCTATACGAAGAGAAATCTCCATCTAACACCGAATTTGAAGCTCAGATGATTGTAAATTAGAAGAAGCCCTAGAATTCATTGAGTAAAACGGTATGGAGCCGTTCAAAAGCTATTTATAGAGCAATACGTCTTTGCGGCAAACAACTACAACATTGCCAGTAGCTCTTGATTATTAACTTACGACGTCATTCAGCCCCATCTTCATCTAGCACCTGACGAACGGCTTGAGTATCAGCTTGCTTATCCTTAACATCGTCGAGGTCTTCAAAAGTTTGGAATAGGTTCACTATCCCCAGCCATAAGATTATTCTAGACATTACATTATAATAACGTTATAATATTTTCATGATTCAAAGCATCCAAAAGATTATACGAATAGGTTCAAGCGGCGGCGTTACTATTCCTGCCAAGGACCTTAAGCGGCAGAATATTGCATTCGGCGACGAAGTCGAAGTAATCGTACGCCCTTTGCATAGTACCAGCAGCAAAGACCAAGAGGTTTTGACTGCTGCTAAGAAAATCCTCGACGATTACAAGAAAGATTTTGAAAACCTCGCAAATCGATGAATGCCCTATCGTTGGAGCAGCTATTAGAGATACACGCACTCGTTGTCGAATCAACAGGCGGTAGTATAGGACTGCGGGATCTTGGCAGGCTTGAAGCCGCAATTGCTACACAGACTCAAAATGTATTTGGTGAGGAACTGTATCCTACCATCATCGACAAGGCTGCGGCCATGATTCGCGGTATAATTGCAGACCACCCGTTTGTTGATGGAAACAAACGAACAGCCATGCTTGCGGGCCTGACCCTCTTAAAGGTTAACCACGTGCAATTTAGAGCAGAGTCTGGAGAAATTGAAGATTTTGCAGTGAAGGTAGCTACTCACAAGCTAGACATTCCCGCAATTGTTTCATGGCTCCATGAACACACCGTAGTAAGTTAAGCTAGCTATCGTTCTCATCAAGCACCCGGCAAACCGCTTGAATGTCGGCGGGCTTGTTTCGGACAGTAGAAGGGTTCGAGCGCCTAGAGACCCGCGACGATGACTATTGGGCTATAAGATGCAGCCGAGAAGGCCTTTACCCTCAATACGACAGGAGTGACGGGAGCTTTGTCACTAATAGCAGCTCGTATGAGGGCGAGATTGTTGACACAAATATTGAAGCTTACGAGGGGGTTATCGCCGTACTTGGGTTGAAGGGTGTTGCCCCAGCATACCGCGACGCTATAACAGCAGAGCATATGAACGTCCAGCTGGATGAAGACGATGGCTTTACCCGATTCGGCACTGCCACTTTTACGACACCGGGCGGACTCGATAGCCGATTCTACATGACTCCGAGGGGTTGGATCGGGGACGACCGCCTGTACTACTTAGGCGTAGAAGCAAGCCGGCCGCACGAACAGAACGTAAGCCTCTATCCGCAGCCAACCCACCACCAATACATAGCAGCACTTCGTGAACCTCCACTTGGCGTGCCACTCTCTTTTGTTCAGACCTAGCTCATAGGGTAGCGTTACTGGAACCTTCTAACCATAAGCTTGACACGCAGTAGAGTCGTAGATACAATGTAATTACTATGAAAACTACAATCGTTGCTATTGGGAATTCAAAAGGCGTTCGCTTGCCAAAAGTGCTACTGGAAGAGAGTGGCATTGTTAAAGATGTTGAGATAAAAGTAATTAGCGGTGGCTTGCGTATCACTCCAATTAAAAGCGCTGGTGTAATTGCGAATGAAACAGCTGCCCTAAGCGAGAAAGCTCTATCTAAGGACTGGAATCGCCCAGAAGAAGATGCTGCATGGGCAAATTTGTAGTCGGTGACATAGTTGTCGTCTCATTCCCATTTTCTGATTTGAGCGGGCAGAAGTTGCGGCCTGCGCTGATAATTGCATGTGCAGAATTCGACAACCTCATCCTTTGCCAGATCACCTCCAAGCCCTACACCAGCAAGCTCGCAATCAAGATCGAAAGTTCCGACTTCATCCAGGGAGCCTTGCCGATTAAAAGTTATGTACGACCAGATAAGACCTTTACCGCCGAGCCTACAATCGTCCGAAAGATTGTTGGCACGTTAGACCGCCCAGTAACGCAAGCAATACTACAAAAAGTTCAAGCACAGTTCACCATTAAGCCATAATCAGCGACCCCGGCATTAATAAAGCCAAGTGACCAAAAGAAGATTAGCTCTCGGACGGTGTAGCCCCAAATTCTAAAATGTATAGTTTTGGATGTCTGGCGAATTGAGCATTATGGTTTTAACATGGAATATAATGGCCAGCCAAGTATAAAAGACCAAACTGCTGTCTAGTCTTTTATACTTTGTGAGTCTACTTTATTCTTAGTTCTTTGCGGTCTTCGGCAAAATCATGCACCACCGCTCCGAGCAACGTCTGGTAGGGAATATTATTCCTCTTCGCTTTGGCCTTGATCTTAATCAGATCCAACTGATTGCTCTACTGGCAGTATTTCCGAAATTACTGCGATACAACTCAAAACCTAAGCCGGTAGAACTCGCCACCTCTTAACCGGGGGGTGGTTCTTGGCTCTGGAATTGTAAATAGGGAAACTTCTATAACCAGTGTGCCTACACCAAGCCCTGAAGATTGAGCAGCAAAGCACTTTTGCCATTGCCAAGAATGGTGGCGCCGCTAAAAGCCCGGTTGGTCTTTAGCACGGCCGGTACGGGTTTTACGATTATTTGGTGGGCGCCGACAACCGCATCCACGATTAATGCGACACGCTCCTGGCCCACAGTAACAATAACGGCCAGATATTGCTTGGGCGGGCTGGCTGGGCTCGCGGCCTCCACGCCGAATCTTTTTCTGAGCCAGAGCAAAGGGATCTCTATGCCGTCTAGCACAAACACTTCCTGGCCGGCAATTTTTATGCACTGCGAACTGGCGATCCTCACCGAACGGTCAACTGCTGCGGCTGGTATGCCATAATGCTGGCCATCTACCATTACAATTAATGCCTGAATTACGCTGAGTGTTAAGGGCAAGCCAATGCGAAAAGTGGTGCCTTTGCCCGTTTCACTAATTACCGCTACCCACCCGCCAAAATCCTCAACGTCTTTCTTGACACTGCCTAGGCCAACGCCACGGCCAGATATCTCGGTGACCTTTTCGGCGGTGGACAGTCCCGAGAAGAGTAGCTTGGTTAGCTCTTCGGGGTCGGTAGTCGTGACGCCAGCCTTAGCCGCCAACGCTTCCCAATTAATACCGCTGCCATTGTCGGCTACCTCCACAATGGCGTAGTCTTGCTCGCGCTTTGCACTTAGGCGGATAGTGCCGGATGCGCCCAGGCCGTGGTCGGCCGCATTGCGTATCAAGTGAGTGAGCGGCTCGTCGAGGCGCTCTACAATAGTGCGGTCCAGCTCTAGATCCTGGCCCTCTATGATAAGTTCGATTTGTTTATCAACCGTCCGGGCCAGGTCGCGGACAGTACGTGGAAAGTGGTCGAAAACCAATTTGATGGGCACAGCTCGAATCTTCATAACCTGAAACTGCAAAGAGTCGCTGGTGCGGCCGGCTTTTTCGTAATAATCCAGTAGCTCCCGGTTGTCCAGCTTGCGGGCAATGCGTTTTAGCACCAGACGGTCTATTACTAGCTCTTCGACGAGGTCCATCATGGCGTCCAATTGGTCGACGCGTACCGGCACGGTTTTGATCTTGGGGCGTTCTGGTGCTGCTAGCGCCGGCTGGACGGTAGGGTCTGTGGCTTGCGGGTCCGGAAGCGTCTTGCCAATACCTTCGGTTTTAACACCGGTGAGACTCTTGATCTCGTCGGTGATGCTGGCTAAAGTGTCGCTTTCCACGCCGCGCTGCTCGACAGAGTCAATTGACGCACCAATTGCATCAAAACACCGAAACAGCAAGTCGGCCAGCTCCGGTGTTACCTCGGCACGTCCTTTTTTTATTTCGGCAAAGGCGTCTTCGATGGTGTGACATAGGTAGGCGGTTTGTTTATATTCCATGGCTGCGCTTTCGCCTTTCAGGGAGTGCGCCGCCCTAAAGGTGTCGGCAATAGCGTTGGCGTCTGCGGCGTTTTTCTCCAGTGTTAACAGCGAATCGTTTAGTAACTGCAGGTTCTCTCTGCTGGTCTGCACGAACAAGTCCTTGTATTCGCTGAATTCGTTCATCAGGCTAACTCCGGCTGGGCTTCTGGTAGTTTTGGCGCGAGCCAGGGTACTATATCGTCGAGCGGCAATATAATATTGGCCAGTCCCGCTTTTTCGACTGTTTTGCCCATACCAAAAACTGCTGAACTGGCTTCATCCTGAACTATAACCGTACCGCCTTTCTGACGGATAGCTTTTGCGCCCTGCAGGCCGTCCTCACCCATACCGGTGAGTATTATCGCCGCCAAGTGGTCTGTGTAATATTCGGCAGCCGAGCTCAACAGTACATCAACAGAAGGGGTGAGCGTGGCTTGTGACGGCTCCATCCGGAAGGTTGGGCCATGCAGATTAATAATTCTAGTGGCCGCTCCGCCTGGGCAAAAATACACCGTACCCGGGCGCACTGCTTCCCCATCGTGGGCCACGGCTACCGACAGACTGCATTTTGTACTAAGGCGCTGCGCAAGGGCCGCAACAAAGGCCGGGGGCATATGCTGGGCTACAACGACCGGGCAGCCTAGTGCTACGGGTAGTTGCGGCACTATATGCTCCAGCGCTACGGGGCCACCCGTAGAAGCACCAATAACGACGGCGTCGTATGCAGCAGCGGCCACGGCTGGCTGTACAGCAGCCACTTCGCGCACATTGGGCTGTATCCCCGAACCTACTCGTGCCCCAGCGGCCAGAGCAATGGCAATCTTAGCATGCAAATCTACGGCAGTATTTTGCAGTTGCCATGCGTCTGATTCGGATGGTTTCAGAACAAAATCGACCGCTCCAGCCTCCAGGCAATCCATGGTAACAAGCGCGGCCTCACGAGTTTGAGCGGAGACCATCACGACCGCAGGGGCGTAGTCTGTGTGCTGCAGGCGGCGCAGTACTTCCAAACCATTTAATTTGGGCATTACAAGATCCAACGTTACCACATCTGGGCGCAGCTCACTGATCTTGCGCAACGCTTCTTCACCGTCTGCCGCCTGTCCGGCGATTATAATTCGCGGATCTGTTGTTAGGATGTCGCAAATAACCTTGCGCATAAAAAAGCTGTCGTCTACAACCACCACCCTCACGTGCCCGCTTTTATTCATAGCTTACTCTTGGCTTGGAGCCGGGGCGAGAGAGTTGAGCGTTTCTATAACTTTTGCGGCGTCGAAGGGCTTACTGATATATTGTTTTGCGCCCAGCTGCTTAGCTTGATCGATAACCTGTTGTTCATCGACCGAGGAGACCATTACTACAGACTGCGGCGCAGAGCCGATATTTTGCAGTACCTCGATGCCAGTGTATTCGGGCATTACAACATCGAGTAATACGAGGTCGGGGTGTTCGGCTTGGTACAGCTTTATAGCCTGTGCGCCGTCGGAGGCTTCCAGAATCTGACCGCCCTTCCAGTTACTTTTTTCGATGATGTCCTTTAATATAGTGCGCATAAAAGTGCTGTCGTCGGCGATTAAAATTTTCATAAGTGAGATTCCTCCTGTGTTTTGATTGGTATTGCCGGATCGGCCGGAGCCACAGCGTTATCTGCCGCCCTGGCTACGGCCTCCACCACTTCTTTGGTGATGATGTGCTGCAAGCTTAGTAATAATATGACATCCGCTGCTGCATGGCCGGCATTCGCGGCAGCGCCCTCTCCTACAATTACTCCTTCTACGTAGTCGGCGTTTATCCGGGTAGTTATCATGCTGGGGGCGGGTTGAATAGCACCGTCGGCCACCTTAATAATTTTGGCTACGTGATCTACATGTACGCCAAACAAGGTACCATCTGTATGTTCGACTATGAGCAGTAGCGGCGTCGAGGGATAGGCGGTTTCGCGCTGCAAATCGAAAAGCTTTTCAAGGTCCAGCACGGGGATGATCTTACCGCGTAAATTGACGACACCCACTATAAATGAGGGGCTGCCGGGCACCGGCGTTACCTCTGCCCCCTTTACTACCTCGCGCACTTCGCTAATGGGAGTGGCGTATTTTTCGGTATCTAGAGTAAAGATAACCAATTGCCGGATGGCCTCAGTTACCTGTGCGGTGGACGCGTCATTTGTCATTGTATGAGTGGCTTAGGGCCAGGCTTTGGGGCCTGCGGCTGCATAACTTGGGGTGTTGGCGTTTGGTGCGCGGCAGGGGCAGGACGATTAGCAGGGGTAAATAGCAACGAATTGGCGGTGGCCGAAAGCGACGCGGGCTTAGCAGGAGTGGGCTTTCGTTTTTTGGCCCGTCCGGTAAGCTGTTGGACTTGTGCAGACAGCGCGGAGAGCTGCTCGGATGCTTCGGCGATCTTTTGGGTCGAAACGCTTTGCTGCTCAATTGAGGCAGAAAGCTGTTCTATGCCGGTGGCGTTCTGCTCGGCTACGGCTGCAATGCTGTCCATATTGTGGGCGATTTGCGTAATGGCAGCCGACTGCTCCTGGGCGCCGGAGGATAATTCCTGGATACGAGTGGTAACGTGCTGAGCAGCCTCAACGGCATTTTGGCTGGCAAGGGTGATATCTTCGGCTATGCCTTTAATCTCTACGGCCGATTTGCCGGAATTTTCTGCTAGTTTTCGCACTTCGTCGGCTACTACGGCAAAGCCCCGCCCTGCCTCTCCCGCTCGCGCAGCTTCTATTGCGGCGTTTAGGGCAAGTAGGTTAGTTTGCTCTGATACGTCGGTAATGGCATCTACGGCTTTGCCAATTCTCTCAGACGACATGCCCGCCTCTTGGGCGATTTGCGATGTTTTAACCGCTGTGGCGGCTGTCTCCTGAGTGGACGCCGATATACGCTGTGTTGCCGCAGAAATATTGCCGACCGACTTTGATACTTCCTCAGCTTGCTGCGACTGCTGGACGGCGCCATCTGCCATTTGTCTGGAAAGGGCAGCATTCTGGAGCGACGATGCCCGGGCTTGGTCGGCGAGCACTGTGAGGGTTTGGCCTATATCGGTAGCAGACTCACGGACACTGTTCAGCAGGCGGGAAATATTTCGCGACACGACCCAGGCCAGCAAGGATGAGGCTAGAACGGCCAACAAAGTAAGGATAAGATAACGGTCCTTGGTGGCGACATAGGACTTGGCGCGCATATCAAGTAAGCCATCAAGCTCTTTAGCGCCAGAGCCCCAGTAGGAAAATGAACTGGCAAGGGCGGCCCGGGCGGCATCGTCTAGCTGTGTCCTGTTGACTGCCGCCGAGCCAGTGGCCAGCTGGTTAGCCAGTTGTATAAACTGAGTCGTGTTTTGTACAGTTACTGCCGACGGCGGAGTAAGATTGCCGCTAAGCGTAGGACTCACTCCATAAAAGAAGGGGTCCTGATTAATGGCGGTTTGGGTGCTTTCTTCCAGGCCGGCAAGCGTATCTTTGAGTATCGTAATGTTGGCGGATAGCTCAAGCCGTTCGTCGATAGTAAGCGTGTGTTGCTCCAGGAGTTTTTGCGACAAGGCAAGGGAATCTTGCAGCTTTTGTTGCATTTTGGGCAGCCGCAGTAGTGTGACGTCCATTAGGTAATAGCTGTCGAGGTCGGGGTCCAGGATAAGCTTGGAATTATCGCCCACAAGCGTAATCGTTTTTTGAATATCGCCCAAAAGTGCGTCGTAGTCCTTGGTTGCAGCGCTGGTACTTGCACCCTCGCGTTCAATTTGCTGCCACTGGTCTTTTAGCTTGGGTACAGAATCGTTCGGTATGCTGAGCGCGGCGCCGTAAGTTGCGTGGACGCTTTCCAGTTGCCTAAAATCGTCGGCAATTTGGGTTTCGTTTTCGCCTAATCCCAGCTTAGTCATGGTTACGTCTTCGAGTAGTGTCTCAAGCGGTCGCTGGTATGCATTACCGTTCTTCTCCGATGCAGCAAACGACACGTGCCCATTTATGCCCGAAATCATAAAATATATAAGTACAACGATAGGCAAGGTAAATGACAGCCCAATAAGCGCCAACTTCTGCCATATCCGGAGTCGTGCAAGCAAGCCTGAAATAGCCACCCGTATCATACTTATGCTTGTTCCATACACTTAAATATATAGTAAGCATGCGCAGTGTGCCAAGTGTCTTTGGAATTGTCATGTAACATACTCCTCAAATGGGGATATTTTTTAATAAGGTAGGAGTAACGAGCAGTGCCGAATCCTCATCCCGTCTGTTCAAAACGATGCGCGCAGGCTGACCTTAAAGAATTTACAAAATTATTGTATAATAATACAAACGCCTACTATTGAGATTTATCCCGGCGCTTACCGTTCTCTTACTTCTCATGATGAGCGGGTTGCGATTTATGATGAGTCGGCACTAACCTTTCTAGGCTCGTTCGGCCTGGACGGCTTCCTGACGCACCAGACACTGCTCACCATATTACAGATTTACTTACGTCCGAAAACGCCTTTCCCGGCGCAGAATACGCGGTGGATCCTCGATTATACTTACTGTCAAATTCGGAGGGGCAGCAGTGTGTAGTTAAAAGTATAGTTGCCCCTATACTTCCCTCATCTCCTTCTGCGCACCCTGTCTCTGGTATCATTAACCAAACGAATTGATCGCCGCCCAGATAACGGAAAATTCGGGTATGCGTGCCTGCGTGCCCAAAAGGTTTAGAGCACGCTTTACATTATTTCCACAGCTGCGTAGCATAAGAACTATGAAGAAAGTGTACGCCGTAGCACTTGCCACAATCGCCCTATCCCTTATTGCCGGCTTAGTGAGTCTGTACGGTCTAAAACTCCCCTTTGTTACTCGACTCAATACCGGTGAAACTCTGTTAATGCTCCTGTTCCACCTTGGTATTTGCGCGCTATTCCTTATGGGTATTCGATCGTTTAAAACCGAATTTAAACATGCATACTTGTATATCTGTGCGGGCGTCTTACTGCTTGCACTGGCGGTTTTTCAATATACGGTGCTCGGCTCGGTCAACGCGCTCGGCTCCTTCTGGGTAACATCTGGAATGGTGGAGCTACCCTTTGTGCTTAGCATTGTATTCATGGTGATCGGTTTTAATAAATTTGCCCAATTAATGGGCGTAACCGGCTTAAGGCGATACCTCGGAATTACGCTGGGTGTTATGGTAGTGCTCTGCGCGTTATCCACCCTTATCCCCTCAACGCGCCCCGACATCGACCATTACACCTTATTTGTCACATCCATTCTGTATGTGTCTCAAACAGTGCTGCTCATTAGTATTGTGCCTTTGGCCTACCGCATTCGTCAAAAGGCCGGCGTTTTATATATTCCGCTCTTTGCCTGGATGTTCGCCGGTTTTATCACCTACTCCGTGCAGATGATTGTGCAAACTGTAGCGCTCTATCTTATGCCGGACACCCACTGGTACGTAGTTTACGGCGGCACTACTGTATTCTTTGTGATAGCTGGCGCCTGTTTCATGAAGGCCGCCCTTGAGCTCAATCGCATTAGTTATTCCGAGCCGCTCAATGAAAATACCAGGGTGAGCTTCTTTGGCCGCCCGCTCACGGCTGGCGACGCGGTCGGCAAGCGTAGTTCTGTCGATGCTATCGTGTATCTGGCCCAGCTTGCGTCCAATCGTACGGCAGCCGACCCTATACTCGATGGCCTGCGGACCGTAACCTCAAACATAATGGACAATCAGGAGCTAACTGTCAGCCAACAAGCCCAACTCGTTACCGTTTACCAGCGCATGGAAGCCTACTTACTTACCGAAGAACGCATTGCCACCTATACCGCCGACAGCCTGCGTAAACGTGTTATCCAAAAGTACCGCAATAACAGCGACTCTTACTTTTGGGAGGCCCTTACCGCTCCTGGCACGGAAACTACGAACACAAACGCCACCTAGCCCAATGGGCGATGGGGTCGTGCCGTCGTGCGCGAAGCAACAGCCACGATTATTGGGACTTTCCTTTGCAGCAAGACACATAGTCCTGCGTGGGCAGGGCCGGGACGAGACTCCTGGCGCGGCTAAAATTTATACATTTAGGTAGTAGGCACGTTTTGTGCTAGAAGAAACCTTTTGATGGCACTGCA
>CAZSZJ010000033.1:0-11900 GCA_964610985.1 uncultured Candidatus Saccharibacteria bacterium
CTTTACCGAAGATTATCGTTTCGGGCGCAATACGGTCACGGAGTTCACGCACATGGTAAATGTCATCCCAATGCGCTGGCACTTTACTCATTTCTTTGCGAGTGCGGCCATGGACCGTTAACATGCTAAGGTTCTGCCGCAACAATAGTTCGTGCCACGAGAAATCAACTTCGTTAAAGCCAAGCCGGGTCTTGACGCTGACGGGTACATGCCCTGCTCCGGCCTGCGTAGCCTTGATGATCCGTACTGCTAGTTCCGGGTTTTTGATAAGCGCCGAACAGGCGCCGCTTTTTACTTCGGACTTGGCCGGACAGCCCATATTCAGGTCGATGCCCACAAAGTTCACGCCTTCCGGCAGGTCAAACTCACGAGCAAACGTGCCATCGGCAATCTGTTCGGCTGTTTTTTGGAAGTTTTCTGGCTTGAGACCCCAGAGTTGAGCAATCAATCTGGTTTCGCCCGCGGTAAAACGCATTTTTTTGAGCAACCGACTGCGCCCCGGACTTTGCAGACCGTCCACATTCACAAATTCTGTAAAATACAGGTCGGGCGCTGCGCAGTCAGCAACCACACGTCGAAAAGCTGTGTCGGTGACATCGTCCATCGGGGCCAACACAAAAAATGGCCTAGGTAGCTGCTGCAACATATTCATTACTACTTATTATAAAATATTAGCATCATCTATTCAATGGTCGTCAGGTCAAATGGTGAGACTATTTGATTCTGTCGCATTCCAATGCGGCAAGCAGTAGCTGCCAATACCTATTCCCAGCGGAAAATCTTGAATGACAAGGCGTAGATGACCACCGCCCAAACAGCCAGAATGAGTAACTGCGGGCCTAGGTCAAAGATCGTCTGACCTTCGGTCATGATATAACGCATACCATCAACGATGGGCGACAGCGGCAGGTACGCCGTAACGCTCTGCAGCCATTCAGGCATCAAAAACCGGGGGAAGAAAACGCCGCTCAGGAACATCAACGGAAACGCCACCAGGTTAGACAGCGGCGCAGATTGGTTTTCGTTCTTTGCCCAGCCACCAATAGCCAGGCCAAATCCGAACATCACCACAATGCCCACTATCGAAAACAATATGAGGCTCAAGTAATCACCTCGCATATTAAAGTCGAACACCGTCAACCCGGCCACAAACATAATCGTCAGCGACAATAGCCCGACGAGCGCATAGTTGAGGAGTGTGCCAAGAACCAGCTGCGAGGCCGTCAAGGGCGTTGCGCGCAGGCGCCGCAGAACACCCGTCTTTTTATCGGACGGGAACCCATTGGCTAGCCCAAAGATACCGAGCGACATAATCGAAAAGCCCAACATGCCAGATAATAGGTAATCAAACCGGCTCAGGTTGGTTGTCTTGGTAGCCTGCTGCTTGACCCTGAGCGGATCAGCAGTCTTGGTGAGCTGGCCATTAATGCCATCCAAAACGCCGGTCATCACGCTCGCCACAGTCCGGCCGCTTTCGGGACTAGCCTGGTCGACATACACCAGCACGTCACCGCTGGGCAACATATCCTTATTGGGCAGGCCAAATTCCTTCGGCAGCTCAATAATACTATCGATTTCGCCGCGGCCCATTTTTTCTTTGGCGGCATCCAGGTCTTTGATGTCTTCTTTGACCTTAAAGACGTTGTCTTTGGTGGCTTGTTTTATGAAATCTTTGGAAAATTCAGTCTGAGAATGATTGATGACGGCAATATCAAAACTGACGTCAGTGTTGCGGAACAGCGAACCGAACACAAACAAAAACAGTAGCGGAAACAGAAACGTAAAGAAGAGCGCCACCGGATCCCGGCTGAAGCGCTTGATAAACGCGCCGGCTAGCGTAAATACGGTCATAAAATATCGTTTCATATTATTCCCGCAGCTCCTTGCCCGTTAAGTCGATAAATACATCTTCGAGGTCGGCCTGTTCGACGTGCTGTGGCTTCGTAAATCCGCGTGCTAGCAGCTGTTTGACCAAATTCTTGGGTGAATCGAGCGCGATAATCTTGCCGTCATCCATCACGGCTACACGGTCGCAGAGCAATTCGGCTTCTTCCATGTAATGCGTCGTGAGCATGACAGTAATGCCCTTCTTTTTGACCGAAGCGATCAGGTCCCAGAGGTGACGGCGCGCCTGCGGGTCCAAACCAGTTGTCGGTTCGTCCAAAAACAAAATACGCGGTTCGTTGACGAGCGCGGAGGCAATACTAAAGCGCTGCTTTTGCCCACCAGACAAACGTTCGACGTAACTGCCAGCCTTGTCGCGCAGTTCCACTTCGTCCAAAAGTGCCAGCGGATCGACCTTGCGGCCATAAATACTGGCGAAGACCTTAAGCTGTTCAACCAAATTCATTTTGTCGTAGAATGCTGTCGACTGTAGCTGAATACCGATAATTTCTTTTACTTTGGCGGGGTGCTTGGCAACGTCGATACCGTCCAGCATAATTTCGCCGGACTCTACTGGACGCAGCGCCTCGATTGTTTCGAACGTCGTCGTCTTGCCCGCACCGTTTGGTCCGAGGATGCCAAAAATTTCGCCTTCCTGGACTTCAAAACTAATGCCTTTGACAACTTGTTTGTCACCATAGGTTTTGGTTAGGTCTTTAACCTTGAGGATTGGTTTTTTCATATGCTTCTAACTATATCATTGATACTGAGCGGAGATGAAGAGAGAAATGCTTGGGGAGAGAAGAAAGGGAGAAAAATCAAAACACCTTCGGATTAACGAACCAGAAGGTGTTTTGGAGATAAAAAACTATTTATTATCGCGCTTTACGGTAAGGAAACCGTTACGTACGTTTTCGTTGACCACAAAACCGGCAGGTAGGTCTGCAGCAGTTTCAGGACGCTCGTCTTTACTAAAGTAGTAAATGGTCTGCTCTTTACCACCACGAAGAGTTACCTTTTTCGAATTCAGGTAGTAAGTGATATTCTTCGAGTTTGTGTGCTTGTAACCCATTGCTAGATTTTCTCCCTCTTATGCATTAGTAATGGTATCCCTACCATACTCTGACCAATTTTCATTTGTCAACTTTTTTGTATCTTGAGGTCATCTTGGGTTTGCAAGTTTTACACGTTATGTATTACACTTATGCCTATAGAAAAGTATTTAAGGGCGGGGGAACCAAATGGATTTTTTGCATCGCAATGCGAACAATCAGTCTCAACCAGCAAGACCTAGCAGCCAAAGCTCGGCATCTGTTGCAGCTGGAAATGACGGCTTAAAAAAAGTAATAAATCGCGAGCCTCGTTGGCTACGCGTTGTTGTGGTCGTACTACTCTTTTCCGGTACCATATTGGCACTTTCAATCGCCATTTTGTTGTACATTGGCAAAGATAAAGAAGCCCGTTACATCGACAAAGCAAAGTATCAGGCTGTCTTTTTGACAAACGGCCAAGTGTACTTCGGCACGGTCGCACAGGTCACTGACCACTTTGTAGATCTCCAAAACATCTACTACCTCAATTCACAGGCACAACCTGACGCGGACAAAAAGAACGCCGAACAGCAGACTAGTTTCTCGCTTGTAAAACTCGGCTGTGAACTGCACGGTCCAACCGACCAGATGATCATCAACCGCGATCAAGTTAGTTTCTGGGAAAACCTCAAAACTGACGGCAAGGTTGCCAAGGCCATCCAACAGTTTAAAGATCAAAACCCAGATGGCCAGAACTGTAGCGAAACCACCAACAGTACGCAACAGAGCCAATCACCAACACAAACAACTACACCTAGCACAGCAAATAAAAAACAGTAAAGCACTCCGCAAAAAAACAAGAGACTCCCGTAATTGGAGTCTCTTTTGCTATCATGGGCTATATGAAGATTGGTACGCTTGATTTTAAACCTATCGACGAAAACTACGGCCTCGTCGCTGCACCCATTAAAGAAAAACTGTGGGGCACAGACTTAGCTGCCGGCGTATTTGTCGCTTCCATTGACGCAAAACTTTCGGATACAGCAGCTTTTTGTGAGCACTACGGCGTAGGGCTCGATATATCCGCCAACTGCCTTATTATCCAAGCCAAACGAGCCGATCGAACATGGTACGTAGCGTGTATTGTCCCAGCGACTGGACGGGCAGACGTAAATGGCATCGTCAAAAAGACACTTGAGGCCCGCAAAATCTCGTTTGCGCCCATGGACACTGCCCTAGCCTTGTCGGGCATGGAATTTGGCGGCATCACCCCCATTGGCCTACCCGATGATTGGCAGATTTTGATTGATGCTTCTTTGATGAAGCACGATGTGGTTATCATTGGTGGTGGCGTGCGTGGCTCAAAGATTGCTATAAAAACCAAAACCCTGCAAGCTTTGCCAGGAGTCACCGTGTTATCACTGATTAAAAGCGAAATATGATCATTCCGGCCAAACGAGGGAACCATTTGCTTGGCGGCGAAGCAGGTGGGCCAGTTCATCCATGCGCTTACCCGCCTCCGTTTAAAGGAATCGTTTGGCGAGTACGGCCACGAATATTCGCGCTATCGCTGCCGCACCAAACAAAACCGCCAGCACAACACTAAATCCGGCCAAATCCGGCGACCAACTGGGCGAAACAAAGTCAAACTTATACATGGCGTCGGGAACGGTACGCGGTTTTGCTGTGGCATGTTCGGAAATGTATTTTTCAATACACGGTACCCGGTTGCGACCCGAAAAGTCAGAGCTGTTTTGCGATTCACAGAACTGTTGAGCGGTTGTATATACGTCGGCATTCTGAGCTTGTGCTTTTTGACGCGCGGACTCCTGCAAACGCTGGTAAGTATATTTGAGCTGGATAGGCGGATACACACCCGTATCCCCGCCCGAGAGATTAGTATTCATGTGGCCATAAACGTATGCGCGCAGCTTTTGCAGCGCTTGTTCGACGTTTTCGCCTTTTTCATCGGCGGCGTAGAGGTCGTTGCGCAGCTCAACCATGCGCAGATTGTTGGCACGGAGAGCAAAAACAGCGATTAGAGAAAACAGCAAAAACGGCACGACCAAATACCAAACCTTGACCGGACGAATGCGCGCGGTCCAAATGTGATGTAGTTGTTTTTTGTCCATCGTTTTTGTGCTTTTTTAATTCCCTTAAAGTGTAACATGCTAGACTGGAAGCATGCATATTTATTTCTCGGGGATCGGTGGTGCGGCCATTGGCCCACTCGCGCTGATTGCCAAAAAGGCGGGCTATGACGTCTCGGGTTCGGACAAACAAGACAGCTCGTATTTGGTTTACTTGCGTGACCATGGCATAACCAATATTCACGTCGGGCAGGAGTACGACCAAATCGCGGCCGTGCTTGCAGCCCAACCAATCGATTGGTTCGTCTACACTTCGGCCCTGCCCATTGAATTCCCGGACGCTCCAGAACTAAAATTTTGCAGCGAGAATGCGATTAGAGCCACTAAACGCGACGAGTTCCTAAACGCCCTGCTGGAGCAAAAAAAGCAAAAACTGATAGCGGTCGCCGGTACCCATGGCAAAACAACTACCACCGCCATGGCCATTTGGCTGTTCAAGCAGCTCAGTATTCCGGTCAACTATTCAGTGGGCGCAAAGTTCAACTTTGGCGACATGGGCGAATTTAGCAGCGAAGCCGAATATTTTGTATACGAAGCCGATGAATTTGACCGTAACTTTTTGGCGTTTAAGCCCTTCGTGGCACTCATTACCGGCATCGACTGGGATCACCCGGACATTTATCCTACCCGCGAAGAATACAACCAAGCGTTCCGCCAATTTTTGGCCCAGTCGGCACGCGCCTTTTTGTGGAGAGGCGACGTAAAGCGTCTAGAACTCGCCGCCACTTCGGACATCACCGAACTTGACGAGCACGACCCGCAGATAGATACCTTGCTCACCTTGCCCGGCGGCGTCAACCGTCTCGATGCGTGGCAAGTAGCGCACACGCTGGCCGAGCTCACCAAACAACCCTTTGATCAGCTCATAGCCCACCTCAACAACTTTCCCGGTGTTTCGCGCCGTTTCGAACGGATCGCTCCAAATATTTACTCCGATTACGCACACACGCCGCCCAAAATCCGCGGTGCGCTGCAGGTCGCCGAAGAGACCAATCCAGACAACGTCGTCGTTATATACGAGGGTCTGCACAACACGCGCCAACACTTCATAAAAGACGAGCTGGCACAGCTGTTTGAGGGCGTCAAACAGCTCTACATCGTACCGAGCTATCTGGCGCGCGAAGACCCTAAGCTTGCCCTACTTACTCCCAAAGATCTCGTTGGGCTATTAAGTGCCGAGACACGGACAGTCGCGCACGCTGCCGCACTCAATGCCAACCTGGAGCAAATCGTTCAAAAACACGCCGACAATGGCGACCTGGTGATCGCCCTCAGCGCTGGCGGCGGTGGCAGTCTCGATGAATGGCTGCGCAAAACCTTCCAGAAACCAGAAAAAACTAAATAAAGGCAGCGGCAAAGAACGCGGCAACGATGATTGCCAGCATAATCCAAAAAACAGGGCCAGGCACGCCGGATGTCTTTTTGTTTTCTGATGCCATTCGATGCTGCGGATCGATGCGCGCAGGCATGCCCCCGGGGAGACTCGGTGTTGTCAGACCGCTCGGCAATGACGAGTCGTATCGAATAGGTGCGTGTTGGTCCTGCTGCACGCCCATAAGACTGACCGCACCAGCGGCCGTACTGTCGCCCAGCCGATCGCGCTGGATTTCTTGTTGGCGCTCTCGATGAAAGCCTTGGCCAAATTCTTGCGTATTACTTACAACGTTTCCGCGTTTGTCCAGCTCTAGATTCAACCAAGTGGTAGATTGCTGTTTGGTTTCGGGGGTAAGGCGCTGACCGGCAGCTTCTTGCCCTTGCTGCGGCGGTGACATTTCGGCCACTGGAGGCTTATTCTGCGTGGCCAGGCGAGGAGATTCGACGCGCTGCGTTGGGATATGAGGGGCACTTTCGGCGACTAGAGACACACCGGTGACAGCGGCCGAACGTTCAGCTTGCATCTGCATGCGCTGTACTTCCTGGCTTTGGCCACTCTGTTTTTGTTCGAATTGGTTTTGACGTGATTGCAGCTCGGCCATATTCTTACCAGTGTCGGATTGCAACTGGTCTATACGATTACCGAGTTTTTTGCGTGTGCGGCGGTTGCCGATCCAGTTGCCGACGCCCATTAGGCGGGCCAGCGGATCAGTGCCTATACGCCGTTCGCCAGTCGGAGCAATCGGAAGATTGGCCGGAGCGGGTGCGGTGTTATAATTGGGCCCAACACCTCCAGCAGCAGCCAACGGATATACATTCGGGTTCAAAGACGGTACGCCTCCCATTCCCATTCCAGCCGAAGGACGCGGAGGGACAGGCGGTTGTCCACCGCCGCCAGCCGCACCACCGGGTGGGGGTAGCGGCGTGTTTGGCGAATAGTAGTTGTAGTGCGGCCATTGGTTGGCGGTCGCAGCTTGCGTGTTTGGAGATGGCGCCGTATACCGCGGCAGTGGGATTTGTGGCGTGCTTGCGGGGGGAACGGGTGCGTAGTCATCGCCGTCTTCGGCGTAGTCTTCGATGGTGGGCAGTTCGCCAAAGGCATCAATTAAAGACCCGCTTTGTGATTCAAAAGCCGTGGTTGCAGGTGCAGGTTGTTCGGACGCACCGGAAGCGGACACAACTTCGGTGACATCAGGAAACTCGGCAGCAAGGCCCTTCTGGTTTTCGATAACTTCGGCTGGCTTTGATTCGAGGGGGCGAAGCAATGTGGCCACTGGCGCGCGAGGAATAACTGGACGAAATGGCTTTTTGAACTGCTTTTCTCCGGTCGTTGTTTCTTCTTCGTCGTCTTCTTCGGAGCTGTTGGCAGTCTCTTCCTCGGCGTCGGTCTCGGCTGGTTTTTCGGATTCTTTGCCGTCTTTTACCTGCAAATTCTCATGGCGGTCGAACAATACAACGGCTTCAGGTATGAGGGGAACAACGCGGCGCACTTCCGGTTTTGTTTCCGGATCCGGGATAAGTCGCAATGACTCAACAGGACGCACAACTTTCGAGAAATATTGCTCGATCGCGGGGCGCTTTTTACTACTGCTGTCGTCTTCGCCGGACTTGCTCGGGGTTCGTTCCATAGTTCCAAGGGCGGTTAATCTAGTAATGAATGTTACTTTTTTATTATACGCGGTTTACAGGACCTAACTATAGAATATTTTACTCTTATTTGCAATATAATTAGCGGTTATCTCCGGCGCCTTTTTGGACGCCGCGGGCTTTTCGGCTGGCAAGTTTGGCGGCGTTGGTCTTGGCAACGTCATTCATAGAAACGCCGAGCATGGTGGCAAAGTTACTCAAATACCACAGCACATCGCCGATCTCCTTGGCAATTTCTTCGATGTCTTCCGGAGTGATTTTGCCTTCGCGGTAGGCAACGATCTTCTTCCATTTTTCGGCGATCTCGCTGGACTCACCAGCGATACCGAGCACCATAATAGTCTTGTCCATCAGCGGATCAGGGTGCGATATAAGGGTCGAGGGCGCTTGTTTTTGGTATTCGTCGAATGTCATATTATTTCTCCTTCGCTATAACTCTACTGGACCTTGCCGCAGTAGTTCAATACTACCAGTTTCGTTTAGGCGGACGAGGGTCGATGGAAGATCGCCGACTACCGTGCCGCCATCTACATAAAAATCAATGGTTTCACCAAAATACGCTTGCGCTTCGGTGAGTGTTGTGGCCGTTGGTTCGCCGGGCATGTTGGCGCTACTTGTCAAAAGTGGGCCGGTTTGCTGCAGGAGTTTTTGGAGGGTTGGGTCGGCCGGGACGCGCACGGCGAGCGAACGTTTACCTTGGTCCAGGTACGCTAATTTGTTGTGGTCGGGCAATACGATACTGAGCGCGTTTGGCCAATAACCAGCAACTTTTTCCAGATACGATGCTTCGATGCCCAGCTGTATGAGCTGCTCGACGCTAGCGGCGATGACCGTGCCGGGTTTGCCTTCGCGGTGCTTTGCCTGATACAAACGAGCAACGGCGCTGGGGTCAGCGGCCCGCGCCACAATACCGTAAACAGTATCGGTGGGCAATACGCCCACCTTGCCACTGAGCAGCAAGCGCACCATCTCAGGATCGGTTACGGTATTAAAAATATTCATATTACTGTGATTGTAAATAAATCAGGATTGCGACCGCTGAGAGACCTATCATAAGACAGATGGCGCCAACAATCGCACCGATAGGAAGAGGTTTGTGGTCATTTTCGTGAGTCTTGGTTGGGGCCGGCTGTTCAGCTATTTGTTCCAAAAATGGTATCTTGTCTGCAGTGACCTGCTTTGCTGCGCCTATGGAAATGGGCAGTTCGGTCGTGTCTGGTGGTGCCGGTCTTGGTTCGGTTATGGCCTCTGGAGCGCGAACATGATCGGCCGGAGGAACCGACGAAACGGTGACGGATGGTGGCATAGCGGTATGCGCTGCGGTAGTTGAACCTATATGCCCGGGTACAGGGGGAACGGCAGCCGTTTGCCGGGGGGCGGTTACGTCCATAACTGGTCCTGTAGCTGGTCTAGGATTAGGGCTCGAGTGCATATTTTTCTAGTTTTAGTATATCATGACTGCAACTGATAAGCATTACCAGAAAGCATGATCAAACCCTCTTTATGCAAATCGCCTAGAACATCGGTCAGGCGGTCATCGGGTATGCGTCCGGCAAGTTCTTTGGAGGTATGCGGACCGTCTAATAGCATTTTGAGCACCCGGCCGCGGATCTGACGCCTGGAACCCTGAAACCTTGACTGTTTGGCATACGATTTACTGGCGCGCGATACATTGCCTACCGTCTGCTTAAGATACGTACCGTAGTCCATGAGCGCCCAGTACCATTGACGCGGATTTTCCGGTGGCAGTGTTTCTTGCAGCACCGCGGCGATGTCTTTGTCGGCCACTCCCGTACGATCTGCAAAAAAATGATGAATATACACGGTACGGATGTTTGTTTCGATAAAGATAACCGGCTGGTTGAAGGCGTATGCCTGGATTGCTCCGGCTGTATTTGGGCCGATGCCGGGCAATGCTACCAGTTCTGTGGGGGTATCGGGCAGCCTGCCACTATGCCGTTCAATAATGGCGCCTGCGGCCTGCCACAAAAACTTGGCGCGACGGTTGTAGCCAAGTCCGCTCCACTGCATGAGCACACTATTGAGTGGTGCCGCCGCCAAGGTCCGAAAATCCGGAAAGGCCTGCATGAATGCTTGGTATTTTGGCACCACCCGCGTTACCTGCGTCTGCTGTAGCATTATTTCGGACACGAGTATGTGGTAGGTGTTATGCTCACCATCAGAATCGTGCAAACGCCACGGCAAATCATGCCGGCCGTGCTGGCGGTAATACTCCCACACTATTTCCTGGAATGTCCGGTCGGTTTTGGTCATGACCACGGTATCTTAATATATTTGGGCGTAGCCGTACACTGCTGCAACATCGGCGATCTTGCGGGGCTGGCCACTTAGCGTACTGACGACGTATTCGGCAGATTCAGTGCTCGTAACAACGCGGTAAGTCAGCATAGTGTCGCTTATCCAGCGTACAGGGCCGTTCAATCCCGACCGTGAAATCAGGGTTTTTACTTCTCCGCCGTTTGTGGATTGCAACAGGAGTGCGCCTTTGCCGTCACGAATTGCCGTCCAGGCGACTTGTTTGGCGCCGTTCACGGCAAATTGCAGATTAGTCATGTCGGCTGGTGGCCCTGCTGGCGTGATTTGTTTACCGTTTAGATTGGCGACATACCAGCCGTCCGGCGTTTGCATAGTCAAAGTGTTGTAGTCGGTGCGAAGTCCCGTCCAAACTTCTTGACTGCTGATTTGTTCGCGGCTCCCGCCATCCGGCTTGATACGGAACAAGCCGAGGGCGGCGCCCGGGTCAGTACTAGACGGCGCGTAGTACATGTACCCATTGGCGCTGACGATGACGTTGAACTGGTTGGCGGTGGCTAGCTGGGTGCGCGCGTTGTTTTCATAGTTATAAGCGATGAGTTTGTTGCGGCCAGGATTGGCGGCACTCGCCCCAGCAACCGTCGAACGATACACAAGCCGTTTATCCAGCCAATCCACCAGTTGGATTTGTTGAGCACGATCGACGGTCGAATTCGCCCCTGTTTCTACATTGATAAAGGTGAGCGAATGCAGCGGGTAGTTGTCGCTATCGTGCAGCCCTTCGCGTGTAGAAACGAGCGCTGCCTGCTTGCCATCCGGACTTACTACCAGGCTGGTGGTATTGTTCTCACGGCCCGTTCCAGCCAGCAACAGGCGTTGGTTTTTGCCGTCCAGATCGGCGCTGAATACGTCGTATTTACCGCTTTGTTTGCTGGCGTAAACGGCTTTTTGGACGGGTACCAGATTGATTTGTTTTTGGATGTTACTGGCTTCGATTTCTGTCTTCTCGGTGCGATAGCCACCTGCGTTGATGGTGAGTGAAAGTTTAGTAACATCGGTGTCGCCCACGGTAAGCAAGATTTTGCCTTCTTGATCAGAAAGCGCATTAAAGATTTCGGCATCGGCCTCTGCCCCAGCAATCGGTTTGCCCGAAACATAGTCGGTAACGCGAATGACGTACTGCAAGCCCACTGATTGCAGCTGATATTTGCCGAGAGGGTTACTGCCCCACCCGATCGTTATGCGCTGTTTTTGCGGAGCAAAAGCCATGCGGGAAATAGTCAGATCGTAGTCGCCGAGCTTGAGGTCAATTAGACGCGCCACTCCGTTCTTATCGGTTTCGACTTTTTGGCTGCCGATCTGCACGCTGACATGACGGAGCGGCAGCTGCGTGCCGCTATCCACTACTGTTATTGAAGCCTTACTACGCACACCGGCAGTATTAAGCACAGCATAGCGCGCATCTGGGACAATCAAGACGGCTGCAACACCCAGCATGAGCACGATAATCGTAATCCAGCGGGCCCATTTATTACGCCAC
>CAZSZJ010000034.1:0-10777 GCA_964610985.1 uncultured Candidatus Saccharibacteria bacterium
CAGGTATTGTTTGATGCGTGATGCGGCGCAAATACACCGAGGGGTCCCGTAGTAGCCACAAGGGCAGGGGTTAGCGGTTGCCACGAGCAGGAAGTGCGCAGGAAAGCGGATATTATTTTTGGAGCGTGTAATAGTTATATGTCGGTCCTCAAGAGGCTGTCTGAGCGCTTCGATGGATTGCCGGTGAAATTCTGGCATCTCGTCCAGGAACAGGACGCCATGGTGGGCAAGGCTTATTTCGCCGGGACGTGGAGGTGTGCCACCGCCAATAAGTGCTATGTTGCTTGCACTGTGGTGGGGCGCCCTTAACGGTCGTTCTTTTATAAGCCGGTCATATTGTGGGTCGGTGAGGCTATGTAGGTGGGTGACTTCGAGCATCTCTTCTTGACTCATAGGCGGCAGTAGCTCGACTAAACATTTTGCAAGCATGCTTTTTCCTGTGCCTGGTGGCCCGGTGAGTAATATATTGTGCCCGCCGGCTGCTGCGAGACATAGGGCGCGTTTGGCGCTGTCTTGTCCAACTACTTCTTGGAGAGGATTGCGCGTCTTATGATTGTCTGGGTAGGCGGCGGTGTTTGATGTAGTTTGATATACGGGGATGTCTATTTCTGATTTGAGGTATTGATAGAGTTCAGTAAGTGATTGTATAGGGACAATAGTGATATCTGGAATCATTTGTGCTTGCGTGAGATTGCCGGCAGGAATAAAAAACCGTGTGATACCTAATTGTTTGCCGGCACGTACTTTGCCAATGATACCGCGAACGGCACGGACATTGCCGCTCAATCCAAGCTCTCCAATTATTGCATCGCTGCGGCTAAGCTGACATGTTAGTTCGGTATTTGATTGTAATATTGCAAGTCCAATGGCTAGGTCGAAGCTGGTACTTTCTTTGGGCATGTCAGCTGGAGCTAAGTTAATCGTTATACGTTTTGGTGGCATGGTAATATTACTGCTTGCGAACGCACTACGAACACGCTCACGTGCTTCATCAACAGCTTTGTTGCCAAGACCAACGATAATAATTGCTGGCAAGCTATTAGACATGTGACATTCGATTTCTATGATGATACCGTCCGAGCCTACAGTAAGAATGCTTTGAATTGTTGCTGACATACTGCAACCCTACGACCAGTTCCTTATATATGTAAAGACCCGCTCGGTATTTGAGCGGGTCTTATTTTGTTTGGTTTTTCGTTTTGAGATTTAAGGTGTTGTTTTGGCTTTTTCATGGAACAACGGCTTGCGAGAAGCCGTTGTTACTGTCGTTTTTGTTTTTGAGCACTTTTTTTATTCAAGTGCTACTGTTATCTTATAAATTGAAAACCGGACTGTCAACAACAATCTCGAATGTTTTTGAATAAACCTGTGCATAACTTTTTCTCCCATAAAAAATACCAAAACGCTTTGCTTATATTGAACACTTTTTCCGAACGCTTACCGCACCAAAACGCTTACGACTATTGACATTTTTGTCTAAGTGCGCTAGACTAAGCTCTAGTAAGTCAAAAACAAAAACTTACATTAACAACTCACCAATAACGCTCTTTGTAACCCTAAAGGTTGCGAGAGCGGTCAGTCAAAGCCAAAGGGTAGTAAGCGCTAATCAATTTACTTTTGGGCGGATTTACTACCCGCGGCTCCTATAATCATTAACCGAAAAATACTGCGGGGTGCAAGCCGCAGTATTTTTCTTTATGCCAAAAACGTACAATGTATATTATGAAAAAACATGTAATGGTTGCCGGTGCGGGCTTTGTATTGTTGCTATTCCTCTTTTTTGTAATAGATCCAGGCAGGGTTCCGGCTTTCATGCTGGTTTTGCCATTTATTCTATTATTCGTAGTGCTGTTATCGGCTACTCTCTATTTCTTTGAATTCAAAAAGGGCATGCTGCATGCAAAAAGCATTCGACTAGCTGCACTTTGTGCTGCCTTGCCAATTTTGCTCCTTGTCTTGCAGTCAATAGGCCAGCTTACGCTTCGCGACATCGTTACAGTCGTTATACTTTTTGCCCTGTCATACTTCTACATAATGCGCACGACCGTATCTTCTTAGAAAATGTTGTAAACTTATGGCGGCAAAAGAGAGGTGCTGGTATAATAAGCAGTAAATATGAAGTCTGATAACAATAGTCCTACTGGAATAGGTTTGTCTCAGCCGGGCAGTGACCTGGGCCAATTACCGCCCATACACACTCCTCAGTCCTTTCACGCACCCGACGCTCCTGCGGCTCATTTTGATGCTGCGCCAACGACCACATCGGCTACGCCCGCCCCTATCGCCCAGAATCCTGTTGCTCCGGCTGCTGCCGTCCACGTTGCTCCCGCTTCCACGCCCCCGACTGACCCCATGGCCCAACATCAAGCGACAATGCCTGTCGCTGCTGAAGCTCCAGCCGAAGACGTCGACACTGCTTTTGATGAGGAGTGGGTGGGCAAAGCTCGTGAAGTTATCGCTCGTACGCATGAGGATCCTTTTATGCAAAGTCAGGCCTTGGGCAAGCTGAAGGCTCAGTATGTCAAAGCGCGTTACAACAAGGATATTAAGATCGGCGACGCCTAATGATAGCGCTCTTATTTATACTGGTTTTTGTAGTAATTGTCGGTTCGATCGCGGGTCCGATTATATATTTGCAGACCCGAAAACAGCGTCGCGAGCTCAAAAACTATGAGCGCGGACTGAAGATGATCCCATTGCTTATTCATCTTCCACCAACTAGTGAAGATACGGAGAGCAACGGTCGTGATGTTCGTGATGTAACCGATGAAAATATCTCCAAGGCACAAATTATTTACGGTATTATTGCGAGCACGCTACAGAAGGGCTTTAAGGCTAAGTTCTACGGCCAACGGCATTTCGCCTTTGAGATTGTGGCGTCAAAGGGTTTTGTTTACTTCTATGCTGCCGTGCCGGTGGCTCTTATTGAGGTGGTAAAGCAGGCGGTTGTGAGTGCATATCCTGCCGCAAGGCTCGAAGAAGCCACGGAGCATAATATCTTTAATAAAGTAGGGAAGTTAAGTGGTACGGTCGGTGGTCAGCTCAATCTCAAAGAGTCGTATGCTTATCCCATCGCCACCTTCCAAGATGTTAAACGTGACGCCATGCAGGCGCTCCTAAATGCGCTGTCGACATTGGACCGTGAAGATGGCGCGAGTATCCAAATCTTGATGCGTCCTGCCGATCCCGTATGGCGCAAGAATGCAATCGAAGCTGCCAACAAAAAACGCAAAGGTGATAGCAGCAAAAAAGGCGGCGAGCAGTTACTCGGCCTTGGCAAGGACTTAGCTACCGCATTTGTTAAGCCACCTGAGGCAAAAGGCGGCGACAATGATAAGAAAAAAGATATCTCCGGTCTGGACCAAGCACTCATCGATTCGATCGAAGACAAGACCCGGCAGCCTGGTTACGAAGTGCTTATACGTGTTGTTGTTTCGTCCAATATTAGCCAACGAGCACAAGCTATTTTAAACAACATTGTTGCATCTTTCTCCTTGTATGATGCTCCAGGAAAAAACGGTTTCAAATTTGCACCGGCAAAAGACGTTGATGAACTTACAACGGCATATATACTCAGATTGTTCCCTCAGAACGAAACAAAGAACATTTTGAACACGGTTGAACTAGCAACCATCTTCCATTTTCCCGAACAAAAAAGTGTGCCTACCTCGCAGCTTGAGCGGCAAGGATCCAAGCAGGTTGACGCACCCAGGAATATGCCGGACGAAGGTTTGCTGCTTGGTTATAACGTTTTCCGCGGCGTCAAAAAGCCTGTTCGGCTAAGTTTGGGCGACCGTCAGCGTCACATGTACACGGTAGGGCAGACTGGTACTGGTAAATCGACATACCTAGAAAACTTGGCGCTCCAGGACATGCTCAGTGGCAATGGATTCGCTTTTGTAGATCCGCACGGCGACACTGCTGAGCGCTTATTGGCTATGGTTCCAAAAGAACGTACAGAAGACATTATTTACTTTTCTCCGGCAGACGCCGAATACCCAATGGGTTTGAACTTGTTCGAATTTGAAACGCCTGATGAAAAAGACTTTCTTATTCAGGAAGTCTTGAACATGCTATATAAGCTATACGACCCGCAAAAGCAGGGTATTATGGGGCCGCGGTATGAACACCTCTTCCGTAACGCAGCACTGACGGTAATGGCTGATCCTGCGGGCGGTACATTTGTAGATATACCAAAGCTATTTCGTGACCCCACGTACGTAAAGCAAAAATTAAAGTTTGTTAAAGATCAAAACGTCCTCGAATTTTGGCAGAAAGAAATGCCGCAGTCTCAGCGCTCCAACGAATTTGGTGAAGTCGTGAGTTGGTTTGTGAGCAAGTTTGGTGCGTTCCTTTCGAACGAAATGATGCGCAACATCATCGGTCAAACCAAAAGCGCTTTTAAGCTCCGCGAGGTGATGGATGAGGGTAAGATTCTTATCGTCAACTTGAGTAAGGGTCGTCTGGGTCTGCTCAACTCGCAGTTACTCGGTATGATCTTTGTTATGAAATTCCAGGCAGCGGCTATGAGTCGAGCGAATATTCCTGAGAGTGAGCGTAAGGACTTTGCGTTGTATGTCGATGAGTTTCAGAACTTTTCTACGGACTCTTTTGCTACCATCCTGTCCGAGGCTCGTAAATACCACCTAAACTTGATTGTTGCTAACCAGTTTACGACGCAGCTTACTGAAGAAATCCGTGACGCTGTGTTTGGCAACACGGGTACGATCGTCGCGTTTCGTGTCGGCCAGGATGAAGACGCCGAAGCGCTTGCGAAGCGCTTGCGTCCAGCCTTTGATCCGACCGATCTTTTACGTATGCCTAACTATAATGCTGGCGTGCGTATGCTTATCAAGGGCGTGCCAACACAGCCGTTCAGTATGGCAACGCTGCCACCACTAGGCAATCCCAACTACAAACTTGCAGAGGCGCTTAAACAGCTTTCCGCGGCTAAATTTGGTCGCCCCAAGGCTGCTGTGGAAAAAGAGATTTTTGAGCGCCTTGCTACCCATGATGTTGCGCCTACTGCACCGACTGGCCGTCCTGGCGGTGGTTTTGGTGGCACAAATCCTTTCGCGGCCGGATCACCCAGCGGTTTTGGTGCTCCTGCTCCAGGTGCTCCTGGTCCTGCTGCACCACGCCCCCCCAGCCCGGCTTCGTTCCTGGACGACTGGATGGTCAAAAAGAAGAGTAGTGGGCCGCTTCTGCGACCCAATCCTTGGCAGAAGGGACCACAGCCTGTTTCCGCTGGTAGCGTGGTGTCTCCCACGGATCCTGCCCCCATGAATCCTATAGGCCCCACGGCCCAGTCCTCATCCATACCTCCACAGTTTGCGCCTGGGCCTGCACCCGTGATGCCAGGTTCAAATATGCCACCGATGCCATATCAACCGACCATGGGTGCTGTAGCACCCTCCCCGGCTGTATTGGCATCTCATCCTGCTCCGGCTTTGCCGCAACACCCCCATGTTACGTATGGAAGTCAAAACGCTTTGCCTCCCACCGATGCTGCCATGGACCAGCAGCTAGAGGCCGCCGCTGAAGAGGTCAAGAAAAAACTCGCTGAACCGCATCCAGCTCCTGCGCACCCACCTAAAAACTCTGCCGCAAAACCCCATGAAAACAATGCAAATAAAGAGGACGCGCACGAACACCACACTGGTGAAATACCTCTTGGAAAAACGCCACCACCAGCGGCGCTCAAAGAAGATCAGCCATCGAGTGACACTATTTTCATCGACCAAGAAGGCAACTTACACGCGCGCTAGTTGCTCTTCGGTATACGGTTGCGGAAACCCGTGAAGTTACTTATAATATAAGAAGAAGTGGGAACTATCTTACTATTTCATTGTTCTTAAAGAGGGTATTTTAGAAGTGGCTAGCAAACAAAAAGGATATTCTTCAGATCAGATCCAAGTGCTCGAGGGTCTTGAACCGGTGCGCAAGCGTCCCGGCATGTATATTGGTGGAACTGGCATAGAAGGCCTGCACCACCTCGTATGGGAAATCGTGGATAACGGCATCGACGAAGCGCTTGCTGGACATGCGACCAGGGTATCGGTTGTATTGCTACCCAACAATGGTGTTCGCGTTACCGACGACGGCCGCGGTATCCCAACCGACATTCACCCCAAAACAGGCAAGAGTACCGTCGAAACCGTCCTTACAGTACTTCACGCTGGTGGTAAGTTCGGTGGTGGTGGCTACAAAGTTTCGGGTGGTCTGCACGGCGTTGGTTCAAGTGTTGTTAACGCTCTTTCATCACGTCTAATAGTCACCGTTTACCGTGATGGCAAGGCCTACCGGCAGGAGTATGAGCGAGGTGTACCTTTGGCCGATCTAAAGTCAATAGGAAAGAGTGATCAAACTGGTACAGTGATCGAATTCTATCCTGATGAGACTATCTTCGAAACGGTCAAATTTAACTACGAAACTATTCTGGATCGCTTACGTCACGCAGCCTACCTCACCAAAGGCATTCATACTTCCTTGGAAGATGAGCGGACCGGCAAACGCTACAGCTTCTATTTTGAAGGCGGCATCAAGTCGTATGTAGCACATTTAAATCTTGGAAAAGAAGCGGTCGATGATGATGTTTTTTATGTAGATAAGATCGTTGAAGACACTCAAGTCGAAATTGCAGCACAGTACACCGATGCATTCAGCGAAACGATCAAGCAATTTGCAAACAACGTCTTTACGCCGGACGGCGGTACTCATCTAACCGGATTTCGATCCGCACTAACCCGTGTTGTAAATGACTACGCTCGCAAAAATGGACTCCTCAAAGAAAAGGAAGAAAACCTAACCGGCGAGGACTGCCGCGAAGGTTTGACCGCTGTTATCCTGGTAAAATTGCCGGATCCGCAATTTGAAGGCCAGACCAAAAATAAGCTTGGCAATCCCGAAGTCCGGGGCTATGTCGAGCAAGTAATGACTGAATACTTTAATTATTATCTCGAAGAACACCCTGGTATCGCCCGCAAAATAGTCGGCAAGGCCTTGCTGGCCGCCCGCGCCCGCAAGGCCGCTCGCGCTGCCCGCGAAAACATCATTCGCAAAGGCGTATTGGAAGGGGCAAGTATGCCTGGCAAACTGGCCGACTGTTCCAACAAAGATCCCAAGATCTCAGAAATCTACCTGGTAGAGGGTGATTCGGCTGGTGGTTCCGCAAAAAGCGGTCGCGACAGTAAATCTCAGGCGATTTTGCCGCTCCGCGGTAAGGTTCTAAACGTCGAGCGCGCACGCTTGGACAAAATGCTGGCTAATAACGAAATCCTCAGCCTTATTAAGGCTCTGGGTGTGGGTATCGAAGACTCATTTTCTATTGATGGATTGCGCTATGATCGCGTTATCATCATGACTGATGCCGATGTCGATGGTTCGCACATTAGTACGCTACTATTAACATTCTTCTTCCGCTTTATGCGACCGGTTGTTGACGGCGGACACCTGTACCTGGCCAAGCCGCCGTTGTTCGAGCTGGTCAAGCCGGGTCGAAAATCAAGCGTCTTCATATATGACGAAGCCGAACTAGACACGGTCCTAGACGAAATCATTGCGGCACGCACAAAAGATGGCCTTAAGGTTGCAACTGATGACGAACGCTTCCGCCAGGCTGGGTTTATCGAGCAAAAGCGCTACAAGGGTCTGGGCGAGATGGACGCCGAGCAGCTCTTTGAGACCACCATGAACCCCGAAAAGCGTGTGTTGGTTCAGGTTAAGGTAGCCGACGCCGAAAAAGCCGACGCTATCTTTAATAAGTTAATGGGAACCGAAGTTGAGCTTCGCAAAAACTTCATTACAGCCCGCGCTAAGTTTGTGAAGGATTTGGATATTTAGTATGGACGATCAAATGCAACCACAACCACCCATTCAAGACGAAAACCTTATGGCCGTAGAGGGCGAAGTTGTAACCGTCCAGGCTGATCACTCCCGTACCGTCGAGCTCCGCACTGTTGAAAACGTCATGGAAGACAGCTATTTGCGCTATTCCATGAGTGTTATTATCGACCGCGCGCTTCCTGACGTTCGTGACGGCATGAAGCCGGTGCACCGCCGCATCCTATATAGCATGAACAGTGATGGGCTACGTTCAAGCGCACGTCACCGCAAGAGTGCTAACGTCGTTGGTGCAGTGATGGGTAAATATCACCCGCACGGCGACTCTTCTATATATGACGCTATGGTTCGTATGGCTCAGCCATGGTCCATGCGTTACATGCTCATTAACGGACAGGGTAACTTTGGTTCGATGGACGGCGATCCACCAGCTGCTATGCGCTATACCGAAGCAAAGATGGCTCGTTTGGCTGATGACCTATTGGCAGATATCGACAAAGATACCGTGCCATTCCGCGACAACTATGACGGTACGACCCAAGAGCCGGAGGTGCTGCCTGGTAAGTTGCCAAACTTGCTTTTGAATGGCCAACTTGGTATCGCCGTCGGTATGGCAACGAACATCCCGCCGCACAACCTGACCGAACTCATGGACGCTACGATCTATCAGATTGACCACGAAGACGCCACCCTGGACGACCTTCTGCAATTTATCAAAGGACCCGACTTCCCAACAGGTGGAATTATCTTTGGTAAAGAATCGCTGCGAAGTGCCTATGCAACTGGCCGTGGCGGTGTTGTTGTCCGTGGTGTCGCCGACATCGTTGAAGGGGCGAAGGGCCGTCACCAGATTATCATCAGTGAAATCCCTTATGGCCTTAACAAAGCTAGTCTTATCGAAAAAATCGCCGACCTCTATAAAGAAAAGAAGATTGCGGGTATCGCCGATCTACGCGACGAAAGTGCTCGGGGTGTCGTGCGGATTGTTATCGACCTCAAGAAAGACGCGTATCCAAAGAAGCTCCTAAACCAGCTTTATAAGTTGACGCCGCTTCAGACTGCGTTTCACTTTAATATGATGGCACTAATTGATGGCATTCAGCCGCGCGTTCTGGGCCTGCAGGACATTATCAGCGAACATATTAAACACCGCCGTATCGTGGTGCGTCGCAGGACCGAGTACGAGCTTCGTAAGGCCAGGGAGCGTGCACATATCCTGGAGGGCCTCAAGATCGCCCTGGATCACATTGATGAGGTCATCAAGACCATACGCGCCAGCGAGACGACTGAAGAAGCTCAGATAAACCTAATTGAGCGTTTTGGTCTCAGCGAAATTCAGGCAAAGGCTATTTTGGCCATGCAGCTTCGTACGCTTGCAGGTCTTGAGCGCAAGAAAATCGAAGACGAATTAGCCGAACTTCTAAAGACTATCGCACGCCTAGAGGCAATCTTGGCCGACGAAAAAGAAATTCTAAAGATCATTAAGAATGAGTTTTTGGAATTAAAGAAGAGCTTCGGTGACGAACGTCGTACTAAAGTCATTCCTCAGGAACTTGGCAAGATGAGCGATGAAGACCTTGTGCCAGATGAACAAGTTGTAGTAACGCTTACATCGGCTAACTACATTAAGCGGAGTCCAATAGCGGAATATAAGAAGCAAGGACGTGGCGGCAAAGGTCGTCGCGGTATGACCACGCGTGAAGAAGATGTTATCGAGCATGTTGTAAATGCAGGTACGCACGACTTCTTGCTATTCTTCACTAACAAAGGTCGCGTATTCCGCTTGAAGACATATGAAGTTCCGACTGCTGGTTTAAATGCCAAAGGAGTGGCCATCGTCAACTTGCTCCAACTCCAGCCCGAAGAAATGGTAAGTGCCGTAATCAACGTCAGCAAGCAAGAAAATATAGGCAACCTCTTTATGTGTACCGTTCGAGGTGTAGTTAAAAAGACGCCATTCGAACAGTACCAGAATGTGCGCAGCTCGGGCTTAATCGCTATCAACCTTGACGATGGTGATGAGCTTAAATGGATCCGCATGACAACTGGTGATAATGAAGTGGTTATCTCGACACTGCAGGGTCAAGCGATTCGTTTTAACGAAAAAGATGTACGTCCTATGGGTAGGGTTTCTCGGGGCGTCCGTGGCATCCGGTTGCGTGCTGGAGATCAAGTGATCGGCATGGATATTGTCCAAGCAAACTCTAGTATCTTCGTGATCAGCCAGTTCGGCTACGGCAAACGCACCAAGGTGTCTCAATTTACGGCACACGCTCGCGGTGGTGTGGGCATTCGCTCGGCAATTGTAAATACCAAGACCGGCAAACTTATTGGCGTAAAGACGCTTTCAGAAGACGAGTCGCAAGAGGTGATAATTGTTTCTTCGCAGGGCCAAACTATTCGTTTGGGTCTGAAAGACATTCCTTTGCTTGGACGCGCAACTCAAGGCGTGCGTATCATGCGGCTAAACAATGGTGATGAAGTCGTGTCGCTTGCACTTGTCGATGCACAAGTTCTTGACGATGACGATGATGAACCGGCTCCCGAAGCTTAGCGCTATCCCGTAATATTAAAATTGCCCCTCATAACAGGGGCGATTTTAATATTACGGAGCTAGTGGGAGTAGTAATAACCGCGGAACAAATACGACCTCTGTATTGATGATGTAAGAATCACTACCTTAATTTCTAAATTTATCTTGACATAGGGGGGCGATCCATCGTACTATCTCCTTTAGAGTTTTTGAGGTCTAATTTAGGTGGCTCTGAAACCGATCATTAAAAATTGAGTAGTGCAAATCAACGTCAGTTCAATTTTTTTGAATTGTTTTGTGAATATTAAGTCAGTAATTTAGTTCTTCGGAACTAGTTCGACTGAAGACAGACAAATTCTTTTTTGGAGAGTTTGATCCTGGCTCAGGATGAACGCTGGCGGC
>CAZSZJ010000035.1:0-10312 GCA_964610985.1 uncultured Candidatus Saccharibacteria bacterium
TCAGGTACTAGTGAGGTTACACTCGTGGAGGTTCAAGTCCTCTCGTCCGCACCAACATAAGATCCCAGGCATTCGTCTGGGGTTTTATTTTTGTTGGCCAGCTGGTGGGGTGCTTACTTTTGGGATAAACCGTGTAGCCCAGAGCGCGAGTGCCATCAATACGAGCGAGATGAGCGCCAGCCAGGGCTTGCCCAAAACAAATACGGTCGCGTATAGGCCGAGCACGGTGGTGATGATTCGTTTTCCCCAGATATCGCGTGCGAACCAGAGCCAGACGGCGACCGTGCACATAATGAGCGGTAGTATGGCAAAACCAAGCGCAAAACCGCCAATCTCCGAAGTGACCGACCTTAGAAGCATGACGGCATAATATGCCCCCACCAGAAACCAGAGAGCGGCGTAACATCGAATGAAGAGTTGGGCAAGCTTAGTATTCATATTTTAAATATACTCCCATGTGTCCAAAAAAGTGCTTTTTGTCTACTGATTGACTATGATGGATATATGAAATCTTCCTTGCAACGGGTCATCGACCTCCAGACGTTACTGCTGAAATTTAACCATCTTGAACGAACGCTTTTGCTTCCTAAAGTTGAAGGAAAACCCGACCGTAACGAAACTGACACCGAGCATAGCTATAGTCTGGCGATGGCGGCCTGGTATTTGGCCAAAGATCTGCCGCATCTGGATGCCGATAAGTGCGTCCGTTACGCGCTGGTGCACGACCTGCAGGAGATTTATGCCGGTGACACGTTTGCGTATGATAAATCGCAAGCCGCACATTCGTCGAAAGCCGACCGCGAAGAGCGGGGCGTTGCTCGGCTCAAAGAACAATGGCCTGATTTTGCCGAAATGACCGCTAGTATTGAGGGTTATGAAGCACGTAAAGACCCCGAAAGCCGGTTTGTATATGCGTTGGATAAACTGATGCCGATGGTTATCAATCATTTATCTGAGGGTAAAAACTACCGTAACCACGGCGTTACGCTGGATGATATAAAAGGCGTCAAGGCCAAGAAAATTGCTGTTTCGCCCGAAATCGAAAGACTATATCTCGATATGATCGCCGTTTTTGATGTGCACCCGGAGTATTTTGCCAAAACCGAACGTGCATCATTGACCGACGAAGATTACCTAAAACGAGCGGTACATTTGAGCAAGCAGTCCGTCGACACGGTGGGATGTGGTGTTGTGATTGTAGACAAAGATGGGGTTATGCTGGCCGAAACCTATAATTCCCAAGAAGAAGATAATATTGCCGTACATCACGCTGAAATCAAAGCTATTATGGCCGCCAATCGCAAGACTGGTTCGCGCAAGCTGAGAGGCGCGGTTGCCTACTGCAGTTGCGAACCGTGCGCCATGTGCTTGGCTGCGCTTTCGTATGCTAAGGTTGATCGTATTATCTTTCGTGACCGCATGGTCGACTTGTTTCCAGATGATCCGCAGTCGCAGTTCGATTCGCATGCTTTTGTGGCCGGGCTTAATTTTAAGCCAAAATTGCAACAATTCACGGAGTAGATTGAGCTCCGCAACCTAAAATCGCAAGAGTCCACATCGGTCGCGAATTGTCGATGGTATGTTGAAAAAGTATTTTCAACGATCGTCATAACTGTGATACCTTATGCTGATGTTTGGTACTGAACGATCTGGAGTCGAGCATATCTTGATGCGTGACGCGGGGGATCTTTTGGCTGCTATTGGCAATAGCGAAGCCAAGGCGGTGCTGTTTGGGGCAATGGCGCTTCACGCTGATGGCTATCCATTTTCTACGAAGGCCATTCATGACCTCTTTTTGGATGTGCAGGGGGAGCAGAATAAGGCTTGGCCTGACATCGCCAGACCGGTTACCCAAGAATACGTTCTTCAATCATTTGAACCTATCGGTGCGGTAATGCACTCTGAGGTGAGTATTGATGGCGGCTTGTATACGCGTTATTTTGTAAACGGTTACGGCCAAGAGCGAGGGTTGGGGGCTGCGGGTCTAATGCTTGACTATTCTTTGACCCATGAAAATGTTGCGCTTTATAGTCTGGTGGGTGGAGCGGTATCGAAAAGTGAGACCGGAAGACGTGCCCCCGCAACACGAATCAAAATATTGAGTCAGCTCCAGGCATTGCGGGGCAAATCTATCACTATCAAAGAACTCGTAGATCATACGCAAAGCAAGCTAGGCGCTATAGAAGCTCAGCTTGCCGGGCTGGAAGCGATAGGTGCCGTTAGTGTTGCGAGGAGAAAACGTAACGAAGATGAACGAAAGTTGGTTATCACAAATGCTCGCGATTTTATGGCTTTAAAGTTACATGACCGGAAAGGGGCTATAACGAGCGATATACATAGTTTTGTTACAGCGAAGCTCGCAGCCGGACAAGATGTTATTAATATGGATGAATTGACTACATATCTACAAACGAAACATTCAGACCTTTCAAGAGAGCAGATAAGAAAAAGAACCATTACCGCAGTGTGGGCCTGGAAGGAAAAAGAACTGCTTCGGTTGCAGTCAGGGTTTGCCCAGGCGGTCCGTTCCGGGGTGGCTCTACATCCTGATGGACGGCGTATTGTCGAGGATTACCTGCTTATTGTTAATGCGCTCATGGAGGGTGATCAGGATTTTTTGGAATGGGGCAAAGAGCGCGCTCTGGAAATTATAACTGACCCCGAAACGGTCAATCTGCTCCTTGCGAAAGCCAGACGGGCTTCGCCCTTCAAGAATTCAGAACCGCAGCAAGTTTACGCAGAACGAGTCATGAGTCTTATTGAACCGGGAGAGAGCGTAACGATCGAAGAGGTGGCGAGCCGCGTGCAGCGCCAGGGAAAATCCAGCTCTAACGCGAGTGCAGGCAAGATATTGGCCATGCTTGTTGCTGCGGGACGTCTGGAGCGCATTGATTATAATCACAAAGCGTATTTTAGTGTGATAGACGCAGATTAGACCGGTTTTTGCGTTATGAGACCCTCTCGGTATTATGTGCTATGATACTGCTAAAGGTAATGTCTAGTGAATATCAAAAACAGAGGGTTGCATAGTAATGAGTAAAGTTGCGCATTATTTACAGGAACATTTATTGGGCGAAGTGATGACGTCGGCCGATGCCCGGCGGTATTTTTCGACCGATGCGAGTGTGCTGGCGATGACGCCCGCCTTGGTAGTGTATCCTCGCAATGAAAATGACGTGCGCAAGACGGCGCGGTTTACGTGGCAGCTCGCGGAACGCGGGCGCGTGATTCCGATTACAGCACGTGGGGCGGGCACGGATCTTTCAGGGGCGGCTCTGGGTAGCGGTATTATCTTGTCGTTTCCGGCGCATATGCACAAGATTTTGGAATTCGATAGCAAGAGTGGTGTTGTTACGGTCGAGGCCGGCATCAATTACGCCAAATTGCAGCAAACGCTGCACACACACGACCGGTTTCTGCCGCCGTATCCGGCATCAGTGGAATATTCGACCATTGGCGGCGCGGTTGCCAACAATAGCAGCGGTGAAAAGACGATTAAATATGGTGACACACGCGATTATACGCGAGCACTGCGGGTGGTTTTGGCCAACGGCGAAGTTATTCAGACGCGCCGTTTGAATAAGCGTGAGTTTAGTAAAAAGCTCGGTCTAGCCACATTTGAAGGCGAGATTTACCGCGCTCTGGACACGTTGATCGAAGACAATCAAAAGACGATTGACGCAGCTTTGAGCGGTGTAACCAAAAACGCGGCGGGCTATGCGCTGAGTGAAGTAAAGCGAAAAGACGGTTCGTTCGATCTGACTCCTTTGTTTGTAGGTTCTCAGGGTACGCTTGGCATTGTGACCGAGGCTTCTTTGGAGACGGAAAATTATACTCCCGAAACGGCGCTGGTCGTGGCTTCATTTAGCTCGCTCGAGCAGGCCCAGGCTGCTGTGTTGGAATTACGCGGACTCGACGACATGCCAAGCGCTATGGAGATGGTTGACGACCAACTGCTGACCTTGGTTGAGCGCCTTGCGCCAAATCTTCTCAAGGACGTGGTCAAAAAACCATTCGCGCGCGTGACGATGCTGATCGAATTCGACGTCTACGGCGATCGTCAACAAAAGAAAGTGGTCAAAAAAGCCAGCAAGATTCTGGAGCGCATCGGCGCGGAGTTCCACGTAGAAACCGACCCTGCCCAACAGGAGAAATATTGGACGATCCGACATTCGTCGGCCGTTATCGTCGGTCATGCGGAAAACGGTCTAAAAGCTCTGCCGATCATTGAGGACGGCATTGTGCCGCCCGAGCGTTTTCGTGAATATCTGGAGGGTTTATATGCGCTATTCGAGCGAGCTCATCTGCAGGCAGCCGTTTGGGGACATGCCGGTGACGCGCACTTGCATGTGCAGCCTTTTTTGGACCTCAGCCAAGTGGGCGACCGCCAAAAAGTCTTTCGCGTGATGGATGAATATACCAATTTGGTACTGGGTCTTGGCGGTAGCATCAGTGGTGAGCACGGCGAGGGTCGTCTGCGAGCGCCATACCTAGCCAAACAATATGGCTCCGAAATGTACGCATTGTTCCAAAAGATAAAACTGATTTTTGATCCATATGGTACACTCAATCCTGGCGTAAAAGTCAACGTGAGTATGGATTCGGTCAAGGCGCTGCTCCGTTCTGGCTATTCGCTCGATCATTTGTATGGTCATCTGCCCCGCACATAATTCTTTATATGCTTGAAAAAAGAGGCCGTATAGCGTAAGATAACAGGGTTATATTCTACCCGGTATGCGGACGTGGCGGAATTGGTAGACGCGCTACCTTGAGGTGGTAGTGGAGCAATCCGTGGAGGTTCAAGTCCTCTCGTCCGCACCATGAATACGAATTCAAAATTCAGAAAAACACCCCTGTAAAACGGGGTGTTTTAGTTTGGTTATTTTGAGGGCATAGAGGACGAATCAAACTTTTGCTCTCTACTTTCATGCACCTGTAGGCATTGCCAGTATGCCAGTTAGATGGTATTTTCAATAATAGCGATAATACACATAAAATTTTACTCTTTGAACATTAAGGAATACGTTATGGGTGAACAATTAATCCATCAACCACCCCAGGAATTTACTGAATTAGCTAGAGGCGAGCGTTCGGAAGACGAGCGACGCATAGGCTTAGCTCGCCAAGAGCTAGCACGCTTTGTTGACAACCCGGGAGTGCTGAATTGGCGTCTCTCTACCATGTTGAGTTGCCCGTTGGCCAGAGCGAACGATTACAAGTTCTCCAGCAAACGGCGACTACTTATTGGGATTTTCGAAAAGGCGCCGAGAGACAGGCAACTGACTGGAACGTTGAAGGAACATTCGGCGAAGAAGGATCAGAAGCATGGGATGCAGTATTCTCTGCTGCAGCTAAACTTGGTCAAGTGGAATCAGGTACGCCCCAAAATCGCCGACCTAACTACGCTGTTGTACTAGGTGGTGCCAACAAAGCTCCTTATGACAGGCTACGTCACCTTGAAGAATCTCTTGACGACTACGATGCGCTGGTTTATTTAGGATCGTCTCGACCCGTGTCAGATGCAGAGCGGGAAAAAGCTAAAGAGTATGCACCAAATGCACAGACTGAATTTGACTTAGGCTGTGGTGCGATTGAGACTCAACATCCTAACGCACGGGCAGTCAATGAGGATACGACAGTACGCAACGGTGATACATGGGCATATAGGCTTTACGAATTTGAGGTTGAGCAAGAGCAGCCTGATGGTACAAAGGTGCCGGTTACAAAGCACGCTTTTGCCCTCAGCACACCGATGGAAATTCATGCCGAAGAAGGCGGAGAAACTAGGCGCGCAACAACCCACGATAACTACCGTTTCTTTGCAGAGCGAGCCGAACTCGCAGATCATCCCGAAGCAACCGTTGTCGCCGATACGAATGCTTTCTATACGCCAGCCCAGCACCTTGTCGGTGTCCAGGAGTTGACCTTACCTTACGGCGTACAAGTAGAGACAGTCGGACCAAGTGCTGAGTACACTGGCGTGAAGCGCCTGCCAAGCCAGCTCCTACAGGAGGATAAGGCTGGAATTGATGCCGCAGTTAAGCTATCGCGGGCGATTACCGACGCCGAAGCTCGCCTTCAAGCAGTGTAATTATTATGCTGCGCCCGCAGATATTCATTACACGTATAGATTTTAGAACACTAACATCTTCGAGCTCAGCCAAAGTTCTATAATCGTTCCTTATACCGCACCAAAATGAAATCAACTATTTCAACCAAACCACGACAAAGGTCGTGGTTTTTTACTGGAGGCAAACAAGGTTCGAGTCCTTTTAGCAGTGTTGTTCCCTTATACAGCACGTTTTAACGGTACGGGCGTGTAGGGTAGCTACATCGGCCCCACCTGTCCAATTGTTTGCCCCCGGAACTACATTAGAACTATACTTAAATACATATGCTCAATAAAAAACGAACCATCATCCTGATTGTTGCCATAAGCGCCCTCATCGTAACGGGGCTGGGCGCATTGTCAAACAGTGTCATCAAAGGCTGGCTGGCAAACAATCTGCTCGCGGAATACCAGCGCCAGGAACATCAGGTGGCCGAACGGGTCGCACAGAACTTAGAAAACAATATTGCAGGTGTGCAAGACAAGCTAAACCTGTTGACAGCGACTCCTGAAGTGCGCAATGACGACCCATTAGCGTGCAACGCCAAACTGACGGAAGCTTTTGATATTATGAGCTCTAAGGTTGGCAATCTAGGGCGGGTAAACGCGGAGGGCTATTTTTACTGCTCAATCAATAAAAAGCCTATAGGATTAAAGGCCGAAAAGTTAGGCGGCTACATTCCGCAAATCTTTAATGATCCGGAGCATAAACCTGTGCTGAGCAGGGCTATTTTGCCGCCCGGAGCAGGCGGCTATGTTGCGGCGTTACATGTGCCCGTTTACGATCAGCAACACCGGTTCAAAGGCACATTGGGCGGTGCTGTCTACTTTAACGAGCTGCAAGAAAAATACTTAAAGCATGTCTCGTCGGCCGCCAACGGCTACGTGGTACTGCTAGATGATAATGGTGACGTCCTGTACCACCCCAAAACGCAATTAATTGGTAAAAATATAAACACCCAGGAAGCAAAAAGTATACTCGGCTATTCAGAGGAGTTTGGAGGCGCAATGGTAGCAGCGCAACGCGGGGAATCGGGCAATATCCATTACACAACACACGAAGGGATGCGATTGGCGGCGTTTACCAAGGCGCAGATACTCCCCAATCACTTCTGGACAGTACTCGTGGCCGTACCCACCACAGAGGCAGCTGCTCAATTAAGCCGAGTTGGGGTAGATAGTGCGTTTATTTGGTTTACGATAGTCCTCAGTTTGGCGGTAGCTATGATTGCGGCCATGATGATGGCTAACTTGATGCACTCATACGAACTGCAACAGACAAAGGACGAATTCGTTAACCTCGCCTCGCATCAGTTACGTACACCGGCAACAGCCGTTAAGAACTTTGCTGAGCTGCTCTGGGACGAACGAGACACGCTAACCGACAGCCAGAAAGAATATCTGCAAAACATTCAAGAGAGTAACCACCGGCAGATCACCATTGTCAATGACATGCTTAACGTCACTAGAATGGACGCGGGGAGGATTAAACTCAATCC
Organism: uncultured Candidatus Saccharibacteria bacterium; assembly: GCA_964610985.1. Classification (GTDB taxonomy): domain Bacteria; phylum Patescibacteriota; class Saccharimonadia; order Saccharimonadales; family UBA4665; genus JARIHD01. Next base: position 7,609 of record CAZSZJ010000035.1, read on the forward strand.
CAAGCCAACAAACATTGGCCAGCTGGTTGACGAGATAGTAGAGGAACAGCTACCCACCATCCAGAGTCGCAAGCAAAAGATAGCTGTAAATAAGACGCAAGAGCATATTGAGACGCCTCTTGACCCTACTTACGGGCGGATGATTATCGAAAACCTTATCAGCAATGCCAGCAAATACACACCTACTGGCGGCACTATAGAAGTAAATGTCGGCTTAGGTGCTAATGACGTATCTGTAGCCGTAAAAGATAATGGCGTGGGTGTTGCCAAAGGCGATATGCGCAAACTCTTTGGCAAGCTAAACCGTATTCCCAATGAACTGTCAGACGAAGTTGGCGGCACTGGGCTGGGGTTGTATTTAGTGAAGAAGATCATTGAACTACATGGAGGCAAGGTGACCGTCATCTCTGAACCAGGCAAAGGGTCGGAGTTCACGGTTTTTATACCAAAAAAGCGGTAGGTGCAAGCGAGTTTGCACGTGTCTTAGCCAAAGTATAAAAACCACCGTTTTATAGGCCGGATAGTTCTACATTATCGTTACAAGACTCTCATATTCTACTAGTACAAGGAAGCCTAGTTATCGGGGGCTACAAATAGAGATAATTTTAATTCTTCACCGGCGATTCGCATACTTGAGCGCAATGCATCGTCATGTCATGCCAATCTCTTTTAGCATCGCTTCACTCCCGTCTTTGTGCGGTAGCCCTAAGATCTGACTTGGTCGCTTGTCACTCATCTTCTCCTTTATGTTCCATGTAAGGAGCGCTTTTTTTGTTTTACGCCTGCTATTTTGCCCGTGGTTAATTTAGATTTAGTATTTATTAGTTATATTGATAATTCAATAGACTAAGCATAAGCACTAGAGAGACATCGAACATGTCAATATCACGTCAGCCTATCCCAGGGCAAGATAACGGAGTTTGGGGTAATGTCTTAAACGATTACCTCAGCGTTTCGCTAGCTAATGATGGCAGCCTGAAAAACGGTGTGGTGGCAGACGCGCAGATTGCTGCCGGTGCGGGTATTGCCGAATCGAAGCTTAGTTTGGCGTCGGATGCGGCCGCGGGTACTGCTTCGCGACGTACCTTGGGCACTGGGGCAGCTCAGGCCGCTGCCGGTAACGACACACGGATTACGGGTGCTGAGCAGACGGCAAACAAGGATCAGCTGGGTGGTTACGTCGGGCTAGATGGGTCAGGATCGGCCGTGGTACCAAGTTCATTTACAAGTGGTGGTACTATCACGGCGAACGATGACCTTGATGTGATAAGCCGTGTAATACGGGTTGGACCAACAACGTACCCTACTGTTTTATCAGGCGGTGGGGTAAGTAGCGCATATACCGTAATCGACAAAGCGAGTACTGCTTCGGATGCGACGCTGCTGCTACGGGACCAGGGCAATATCCGGGCCGAAATTGGCCTGGCTGGCGATAATGATATTCATTTCAAGACCGTAACAGGTCTAAATAATGCCGAAGTTTTCACCGACCGGTTTATGATATTGACGACCGGCAACTCATGGTTTGTTGGCAAACTAGGCGTTGGCACAACACCAGTCGAACAGTTGCATGTGAATGCTACTGGTACGTCTGCCCGTACGCTCGCTAAGATTGAAAATGCTAACGCAGCCGCCGGTACAGTAGGGGCTGGTGTGCAACTGGCTGGTGCAGGTGCAAATTGGACAATTGGTACCGATGCTGGCTTGAATGGCAATAATAATTTCTTTATTCAGGATAATGGGGCTGGCTACCCCCCCGCGACTACTGATTAATGCAACTGGCAATACGGCGATCGGAACCGATACAGCACCGTATAAAGTTTCGGTAGCAGGTGGTGATATAGCGGCTGTTACCGCCGGCGGCGGGTTCCGCATTAAAGAAGGTGTCAACGCAAAAATGGGACTAGTTACCTTGGTTGGCGGCACGGCCACGGTAAATACCACGGCCATTACCATTAACTCGCGCGTATTTTTGACGATTCAAACGCCTGGTGGCATCGTTGGTACTCCCTATGTTGCGGCGCGTACGGCTAGTGTTTCGTTTACGGTTAGTTCAACCAGTGGCACAGACACTTCATCTGTGGCTTGGGTGCTGATCGAACCAAGTTAGACAGTTTCACTAACGGCGACCTGGGATATAAACAGTTTTAAAGGACTGGTATCCTTTGGCTTAGGTCTACGATTGCTTTTGTTTCTTGAAAGGATTCGAATATGAAAATTATAGAAACCGAAGTCATGAACGGTCAATTTGTCGAGGTGGTTCCTGATTCACAGCTTATAGCGCCGCTATCTACAGATGCGTTTCCGCCGCCTGAATTAGAGCAGAGAGCGGGATGGGCGGTGCTTGATCCGGCTGTGCAGTCAGAAGTTGCCACAGGCGCAGCAAGAAAATTTGATGGTTACGCGGCAGTGCGTGCAGTGGCTAATGAGTCGATGGTGGCAGCACGTATACAGAGGAATGAGGATTCGAAATCGCCAACCTCTTTAGAAGTTGCCCGATCTGACGGTGCAGCTGCTCGGCTGGACTTTTTGGCTTACTTTGCAGGGCATATCACTCGCTGAGCGCCAGATATTTTTAGACATACTGCTCTTGGCAAAACAGAGGCAATCTGCTATTATCTGTAGGTTGTTCTCAAAAAAGAACGATCGAGGGCGATTAGCTCAGCTGGCTAGAGCGCTTCGTTTACACCGAAGATGTCGGGGG
>CAZSZJ010000036.1:0-10221 GCA_964610985.1 uncultured Candidatus Saccharibacteria bacterium
TTCTTACGATGAACTTGCTGGTGCTCTTACGGCGGCGGGTCTTCAGACCGAGCGTTGGCTTACCCCAAGGAGTAACTGGCTTGCGGCCAATACCGTGCGCACCACCATCACCACCACCGTGGGGGTGGTCAACGGCGTTCATGGCAATACCACGAACAGTTGGACGCTTACCCAGGTGACGAGAACGACCGGCTTTACCAACCTTGACGTTCTGGTGCTGTTCGTTGCCGATAACACCCAAACTTGCAGTGCATTCTATGTTAATCAAGCGAACTTCGCCCGAAGGTAAGCGTACCTGGGCGTGTGATCCCTCTTTGGCCATGAGCTGAGCACTATTGCCCGCTGAGCGAACCATTTGAGCGCCGCGACCGGGCTGTAGTTCAATGGCATGAATGGTGCTACCTACGGGGATATTCTTTAGGGGCATGCGGTTGCCGTTTTCGGCAGCGACTTCTTCCCCGCTGGAAATAGTTTGACCGACCTGCATGTCCTTAGCGGCGAGGATGTAGTGATATACGCCCTCATTGTCTTTGACGCGTGCAATACGTGCTGAGCGGTTAGGATCGTATTCGATGTGTTCGATAGTGGCAGTTAAGCCAGTCTTGAGGTTGAAGTTAACCAACCGGTAGTGACGGCGGGCACCACCACCGCGGTGACGGGTGGTAATGCGACCTTGGTTGTTGCGGCCGTTAGTGCGGCGCTTGGTTACCAGCAAAGAGCGCAGTGGCTTTTTGGTAGTAAGGTCACTGGTGTCCTGAGAGGTCATACCACGACGAGCCGGTGTGGTTGGCTTGTAAGCTTTAATTGCCATGGTTATTTCTCCTCTTTCTTGGACTGAGCCTTTTTGTCGGCTTTTTTATCGTCCTCAGGATCAGCAAAGAATGGCAGCTTGTCACCTTCTTTGAGGGTAACGTAGGCTTTCTTGATGTCTGAGCGTTGGCCCATGATCTGGCGACCGCCCTTACGGACAGTACGCTTGGTCTTGCCTTTGACATTGATGATGTTTACGTCGGCTACCGTCACTTTAAACTGAGCGGCAACTGCCTTGGCGACGAGGTCGCGGCTGGCGTTGGCGGGAACTTCAACGACATATGTGTTGCGGGTTTCGCTGAGCATGTATGTCTTTTCGCTGATGCGAGGGCGAAGTACGATTTCGTATTCCATTACTTCTTACCTCCGAGCCAGCCACTAATGATGTCCAGCGATTTGCTGCTTACAACAATAGTGTCGGCGTTTAGTACGTCGTAGACGTTTAGGTAGTTGGCGTTGACGGCCTTAACCTTTGGCAGGTTGTTGGTGGCGCGAACAACTACATCGTCTTTGTGGTCAACAACCAGGAGTACCGAACCGGTAGCTTCGAGCTTGCCAAGAAGCTTGACGGTTTCGGCGACTTTACCCTTGGTTTCAAAGGTTTCGATAACCTTGATGTGACCTTCGCTGGCAGCCAGGCTGAGGGCTTGACGGATAGCGAGGCGCTTGGCATTAACGTCTACCTTTTTAGTGTAGTTTTCGAGGCCGGTAGGACCAAAAACGATACCACCGCTGCGCCAAATTGGGTTACGGGATGAGCCGAAACGTGCGCGGCCAGTGCCTTTTTGTTTCCAAGGCTTTTTACCACCACCGCGTACGAGACCACGGGTCTTCGTGACGGCGAGGTTTTCACGACCGTTGGCAAGATATGCGGTGTACGCAAGCTTCAACAGTTCGTGGTTTTCTGGCATGACGCTAAAGACGCTCGCGTCGAGCTTGGCAGCCGTAGTGGCTTTTGTACCGCTCTTGGTGAATGTAGGGACGGTTGGAGTTGCCATTATTTAGCCTCCTTGATGATGACGATACCCTTGCGTGGGCCAGGGACTGCACCAGTAACACCGATAACACCGAGTTTTGTGTCGACTAAGGCAATTTTGAGGTTCTTGACGGTTACTTGTTCGTAACCCATCTGACCGGCCATCTTTTTACCCTTAAAGATCTTTTGAGGGTACATAGAACCGATCGAACCGGGACGGCGATATGAGCGACCACCGTGGGTCTTGCGACCGCGGTGGAAGTTGTGACGCTTGATGGTACCGGCCCAACCTTTACCTTTAGAAGTACCGGTGACGTCGATTTCGTCGCCAATTGAAAAGACCTCGGGGCTAACTGTTTCGCCAACCTTGAGGTCTTCGGTAACTTCGTCTACACGGAACTCGCGAATAATCTTCGGCATAGATCCGGCGGCCTTGAAATGGCCTTGTTGCGCTTTGGCAACATTGTGCTCTTTCGCTTCTTCAAAACCGATCTGTACGGCGGTGTAGCCGTCGATCTCGTCGGTCTTGACTTGCGTGATCACGCAAGGACTAGCGGAAAGCAAGGTTACGGCCTGAACCGTGCCATCTTCAGCGATGGTGCTGGTCATGCCAACCTTTCGAGTGATGAGTGCTTTCATAGTGTCTCCGCTCGCAAGCACTTGGGGGCTTGTAGCATATTTTATCTGTCCCCGGCATCTTTACGTGAGAATAAAAATGCTCGGCCCTGAGTAGTTTCCACCCCTGTTGAGGCTAACGGACTTTCCCAAATCACCAAGTACAGAAATTTGTTATACCCTGCCAGTGTACCAGTAACCCTAACTCCTGTCAATATGTTGTATATTCTACCTATACATTCTTAATGTATTGCCCATTCTCTGCGATCCCAGTTCATGTGTTCGCCGCGCTTGTGGGCTTGTTCCAAGCCTGTCGCAATGCACCCCATAGCGAACGCTGGCGTTAAGGCGCGGCCATATACCGTTTTCGCGTCGGAAGCGGGAGTAATATTTGGCAGGTACTCGAGTGACCTGCTCAATTGATGAACTGTGTTGGTGCCATCATCATGGATATGATATTTAATGCGGTCGATAAGAGAAAGCACACCCAGCCTGGATGCGCGCGGCCGGCTTGTAGACACCTGAGACGGTCTCGCTGGTTTAGAAGCAAACTGTGCCTCAACGCTCCAGCCGGGCGGTATAGGTGTGGCGTCGGGCATTTCACCGCGGTACATACGAATGTATTGAGGCTGCGGACTGAAATAGAGATCATGGGTGCGCGATTTGGTATAGCGGTGCATAAGGTATTCGAAATGCAAGGCGTCTGCCGCCCCAGCCGACTCGGCCAGTCGTACGGTGGCAGCACCCAACATGTCCAGGCGAGTGGCGAGCAGCTCGTCGGTCTGGTCAAAGGCAAATTCGACTGGAGACGTAACACGCCGTAGATCACGCATAAATAGTATCCGATTTGAGGTTTGACAAAAACCTACAGTAGCAGGTATTGAGTAGCCACGCAATAATCGTCGGAGCTTACAGTAAAGATCATGCGGCGCAAAGTAACATCAGCAGGACCGCGTATCCTACGTTTCGCTCTGTCCTTCGAGGACGTCGCATATAATTGATCCGCCACCCTTTCTGGCCTGACCGGGCTTCTGAAGCTGTTTGATGAATTGTAATGCTAGCGTTGCGGTACGGTTGCCATTGCTGAAACGCCGGCGGTCGACGCCCACTTCCAGGGATGTGAAGCGTAAATTTTGTTCATAGAGCGAAGGTAGCGGGATGCGCGGGACATCATGGTCCTCCAGCAAAAGCCGTTTGCAAGTGAGACCGGTTGCCGCAGTGCCACAGCTCGGCACAGAGAATTGTAGCGTACTTAGCATAGCGTTCGGAAAATTATCAACGTACCGCATCTGACCGTTTTCTAGCAGCTGTACATTGAATGACCAACCTCTGATCCGATGTTCGGCGGTCACCTTTTCGGTGAGGCCAGGAGAATTAACGCCTGGTAATCGCTCAGGACTTACGGGGCGCTCAAAATTGAATCGTACGTCAGCCCTATAGATATCGAGCAACGCCATACTGGCAGTGCCTAGCAGAACGCGCGCAGGATAAAATTCCGGCTCATCACGACAAAAGTCAACGTGGTACGCGTACAGCGCACTTGCTTCTAAGTTTACGGACATCTTCAGCAAGAATCCTACCAGATAAAAATTATCTGTAAATACTTTTATAAACGATGCCGTTGCAGTACCATGACTAATATGTTATGATTTACCCTTTATGTTGCCGTACTATCCAGCAATCAAGTCCAAAGCCACTCTGGTGACCGCTGTACCTGAAATCAATCAGATACATGTTGAATGCAGCCCTGATAATGAACCGCTTATCGCCGAACCGCCCGCCCATGGCGAGGCCGTAAAGTATATGGAGCGGTTGGGCGCGGCCTATATGACTCTCGGCGACGGCAATCATACGATCAAAGAGATAAGCGAGTCGCTCGGGGCGACACCGCAGCAGACGGGTGTATTCTGTGGCTCTGTGATGCGCATGCTCTCAGGCGATGTGCTATACGATAGTAAGGCTGACGGCGCTAATAAGAGGGGGCGTTTTGTGCGTTTTGGTAACATTGCCCTCGCCTCGCGTCTGGCAACCGACGAAGAAAAGCAAGCGCTTGCAGCCCGTGTAGTCGAAGCAGGCAGTCATGAACTTTTGTATGACATCGAAGCTACGCGGGCGGCAGAAGCGAATAAGATTGCTTTGCACGCCTACGACCATACCCTGGTTACTTTTCGGGGTGAAGCATTTGCGATGCCGCTTGACAGTGCGGAGACAATTGTTGCCACGCGGCTTATGGAGCATCTCGCCATGTCAAAGGAAAGACGTGTAAGCGTCTGGCAAACAGCTCAATCTATTTGGCGCACGATGCCTCTTTCCGAGCGCATGCTATTTACGGAAGACCCAAAGACTTTATATTCCAACGATCAGTACGCACCTCTAATGGAATCGATCCACGATGTGGTTGATGGGCTGTTTGCCCGCATGCGCTTGGCGCGCCGCGTTTCAGCCGAATCGATCACGATTGATCCCGCTGCTAGCCAACTGAAGACGTCACCGCACTCGATGCCGCCGAGCGAATCCGCTAGAGATCAGGTCGGTCATATCCTTCCTCCTGGAGTTGATAAAGAAAAGCGCGACGCTTTGATCGATCAGCCCTTAACCCCCAAGGAAATAAGCCAGATGGATGAGCTCTTGGAAAAGATGCAATCCCCTGACAGGCCAAGATCGCAGGTTGATGCCATTGCCCTGCTGGACACTATAATGAATCCCCGCTACAAGCGTGAAATCGCTCAACGCCTCGATGATCCTACCCGAGACGAAGTGCAGCATCTCCTGAGTGGACTTCATGATATAGCCCGGAATGTGCTAGGATGGTCGGGATATGCTGTGGCATACAGGCAGCGAACAATGGGCGGCGGCTTTAGCCGCATTAAAAATCCCGGCAAGGGTGGCAGGGTTACGCAGGTTACCGGTAATCTACCGACCACAACAAAGTGGCATATCGGACGGCCAGATAAGTCTATATACAAAAAATAGGTATGGCTATGCTGCCCAACTATTCTACTCTTGAAACGGGCGCTACTCTTATTACGGCCGTCGCCGAGATCAATCAGTGGCATATTTATTCGCCAGACTCTCCTGAGCCACAAATCTTGGAGATGCAAACAGTTGGCCAAGCCACAGACTATATGGATCGACTCAGCAGTTTGGTGATGGCAGCCGGTTCGGGTGAGCATCCATGCCGCGACCTGCGCGTGGCCTCTGGGCTGACTGTTTCGCAAATTTCCAGCTATGCTCAAAGCTTGGCGGCAATAATACCGGAGCTGGTGCAGTCTACGCGAGGTAAAGATTCCGCTGGTGGTGCGTCACGGATTGGCTTGGCGGACATGACGCTGGCCATGCGTCATGCAACCCCTGACGAGCGTGCAGTATTTGATGCTAAGATACAAGAGGCGGGCGGCGAAGCGTTAATGTATGCCAAAAATAAAGTGCAGGCCGCCGATGCCGAAAAAGTGCAACTTGGCTCGCATGATCACGCCATAATAACTTTTCAGGGTCAGAAATTTGTTCTGGATCTTGCATCCCACGAGGCAATTATCGCAGTCAGATTATTTGAATATATCGCGGCACACCCCGATGATGATAAAAGCGAAAGCTATGTTGGCGTGCGGGTATGGAGGTCGCTGACTATAGCCGAACGGATGCTGTTTTCGGACGCCGAAAAAACTGTTTACGGTGATTCGGCGAGGGCCATTAGTGCTGTGATGCGTCAAGCTTTGCGTGGGTTGTCAGCGGCACTGGGCATGACGCGAAGTGGCAATAATTATATTCGTACGACTAGAGACCCGATTGGTATAACGCTTGAGCCTCTGCCACCCGAAGAGCCTTACGACAATAGTTTTCGTCTCATTAGTCCTCCTGGGATGGATAAAGAGGTGGCGGCACGCTTTCGACCCAACAGTTTGTCCGGTGGGGAACTTCGCGCGGCTACCAAATATTTGGAACTATCCGCAGACCAAGCATCGGTTATGTTGACTCATGAAGCTGCTATTGAGCTGCTTGATTCTATTATGGGAGACCGGACAAAACATGCGCTGCGAACGGCTATGGGACATCCTACGCGCGAACAATTGGTCGAAGTACTAGATGGCTTACATGCCATTGTACAGCGTAGTTTGGGGTGGACATCCTACAATGCGGCGTATCACGCGCGCACCATCTCGGGTACCGCCATAGTGAGTAAAGGCGGCCGCGTAATGCAAGTCGGTGGCGAGATGTCGAAAAATACCACCAAATGGTTTATCGGCGCCAAGCGAGGCGACCTGAGTTCGTACAAAGACAAAGACCATTCCTAGAGGCTAATATACAGGCCATACGGCGCAAAATAGCCAAACAACATAGCCACCAGCAGGACCGCATATTCTATTTTGCGGTCAATGCGAAAATGTTCGTGCGTTGCAAAAATCAGGCCGATAATGAGTCCGATCGGGATGGGTATATTGAGTGCGGCACTGTGGCTGAATTTGAGCCACAGTGAACCCATCAATAGATATAGTACCATCTTGAACAGATAGACGCCGTCAAAATTATCGATCTTGGATTTGGGCGCGGTTCGGCGGCGCGCGGTGGTTTTTGGTTTTGTCATTATCAGGTATTAAAGCGTAAGCGGCGTATTTAATCAAGGGTGGCCGTAGTTGCCAATATCTTTTGAAATGTTTCGTTGTCTTTGAGCTGCTCATATTGGTCTTTGGCCCAGTAGCTCATTTTGTCTGGTTGTCCTGCGAGCATGTCGACATATTCCGGCCAAGGCATCCAGGCGTAAGATTCGACTTCGTCGGGGTTTGGAGCGGGTTCGTCATTGGTAAAGGCTATGAATACCGGACAAAATTCGTTTTCGATGATGCCATTGTATGGGGGTGTGATGTAGCGGTAGTTCGGCAGTACTATAGTGATATCTCGAAGGTCATTAATGCCGACTTCATAAGCGGCGCGGCGGCGAATGGCGTCTTCCATGGTTTCGCCCGGGGCGGGATGGCCGCAGACACTATTGGTCCAGACTCCAGGCCAGACTTTTTTGCTCAGCGCACGCTGGGTGACCAAAAAATTACCGTCGCTAGCGCGGAATATGTAACACGAGAATGCCAGGTGTAGCGGAGTATCCGCGGTGTGGCTGACTAGTTTTGGGCCGGTTTTGCCGGTGGGCGTTCCTGCTTCGTCGACAAATACGATCTGTTCGGTTTCTGACATACCTCTTACTATACCAGAGTCAAAGGTCAACTTGAGTTATCTGAGCGCCCCGTTTCGTTATAGTTGACGGGGCGAAAGCTAGTGCGATATCCAAAAATAGGCAGCCGTTTTCTGTGGAGTTCGTCTAGTGTTTGCGTCAGACCGTTGAGGACGGTGGCGGCTGACATGGGGTAACGCACTTTCCCGCGGCGTTCTACATTTCCCTCTATTTCGATTATACCGCCTGCCCGTGTGTCCATATGAGGCAATTGCAGCCGATAAGTTGCTGAATTTATTCCTCTTCCCGATTGTACGGCGACTGGCAGCGGTAGTTCGGCTTGGACGCGGTAGATATTCTGCTGAGTTTCGGTAGCAACAAAGGTTGGCGTGTGTCCTTCTGGTGCCCGTAAACTATTGTCGAACCTGTGGACACCTCTGTGGGGCATGCAATTCAGTTGCAACTGGTCGGGGAAATTGTATTCCTTCAAAAGGCCGACGGTAGCAATCATGAGCTGCGAAGCAGCCTCGTACGTCCGCCAGTCGTTCATATCAACATTAAATTCTCGTGATATTTCTGGCATAAATGAAAAACCGCCGGATTAGCGGCGGTTTCCCTTGTTACATTTTGATCTCGACGTCACATCCGGCTGGAAGGCTCAAGTTCATGAGCGAGTCGATAGTTTTTGGCGTCGGCTCGGTTACGTCGATAAGGCGTTTGTGTACGCGCATTTCAAACTGTTCGCGGCCCTTTTTGTATACGTGTGGCGCTTTGATGACCGTAAAGGTGCTGCGATCAGTAGGTAGTGGGATTGGTCCGGCAATGGTTGCGCCAGTGCGCAGAGCTGTGTCTACGATTTGCTTGGCAGCTTGGTCAATGACCTTGTGGTCGTACGCCTTCAGGCGAATACGAATACGCTGCTTTTGGTCTTTTTTTGGTTCTACCATTGGTAAATTCCTTTGTGCGATGCCGTAACCTTGAACGTGAGTGGCTACCGTCAAGTTCTCGGCATAATTTAATGTTACTAAGACACTATTCTACAACATCAGTGCCGAAATGGAAAGTCACAAATTGTTGCCTGGCGTATTTATATAATTATCGCCAGTCTCCTTATACTATTGGTTGATGGGCGCAATTTCTTTCCCACCATTCTCCGTCGGGCAAGCTTTCTCTCTGGTCAGAGGCAACTATCCCTATGACATCGGATGCGCCTTGCTTTCGAAAGTGGTCTACGGCCCGACGAACGGTAGAGCCTGAATATGCATCATCATCCACTAGGACGAGAGTCCTGTCGATCGATCCGGCTATGATATGGTCGTTTTCTTCTTGCGAAACGTGGGGTTTAATGTGACGAGATTTTTTAGTTGAAAAGCGGATTGGGTATACTCTTGCGTCTGTTTCCGGCACTAGCGCCCCGTACTCTAGTGCCGTGGCAAAGCCATGCGCTACACCCCCGTTGCCAATGGGTACGATAAAAAGCGGAGCGGATCCTGTCTTTTCTTGCAATCGCCCAGCCATAGACTGAATGTGACGGCTATAGAGTGAGCGCCGAGATATTTGGTCAATCGGCGGGCTGAGATCGGCATCCATCAGACCCTCTGCAGAAACTACTTCGGTCATTTTGCTTACACTCGACTCCGTAACGCCCTTGGCATAGGCCTGGAGTGCAAACCTTGATGCGGCATTGACGATTTCGATACGTCTGCCGTTATATTGCGGAATTCGCGTCGCTTCGATAAGCCCGTTCACTATTCGAGGCGGATGCCAGTACAGTTGCGTAAAACAAGGTTCGTTGCGTTCAAATAAGGTACGCTTTAGCGCCCTATACATGCCTGGCTCGCCTGCTCTTTGCAATGCATCAAGAGCCTTTTGCATGGTCGAGGGATCCTGCTGAAAGAACAGTAAATCCCTTCGTGGTCTATTTGTGTCGTAAGCAAGAAAGGGGTTTTCCAGAGGTATTTCTGACGTACTGACATATGCCCTATTCTCGATCATAAGGTACATTTATATCATAAAGATACACAAAATAAAAGAGCGGCTACAGAGAGCCGCTCTTCTCGGGAGTTACTATAGATCGATTACTTTACGATCTTGGTAACAACACCAGCACCAACGGTGCGGCCACCTTCGCGGATAGCGAAGCGTAGACCTTGGTCCATGGCTACTGGGGCAAGGAGGTTGACCTTGAAGGTAACGGTGTCACCTGGCATGATCATTTCCTTGTCGAACTTCACTTCCCCGGTAACATCAGTTGTACGGAAGTAGAACTGGGGCTTGTAGCCTGGGAAGAATGGTGTGTGACGACCACCTTCTTCTTTGGAAAGAATGTAGACTTCAGCCTCAAACTCGGTGTGAGGGTTAACAGAACCTGGCTTGGAGATAACCTGACCACGTTCGATGTCGTCGCGCTCGATACCGCGGAGCAGGATACCAGCGTTGTCACCAGCCTGACCTTGGTCGAGGTTCTTTTTGAAGGCTTCGATACCGGTAACAACCGACTTGCGGCTGTCGCGGATACCAACGATTTCTACTTCGTCGTTGATCTTTACGATACCTTGTTCGATACGACCGGTAGCAACGGTACCACGGCCCTTGATCGAGAAGACGTCTTCGACAGGCATCAGGAATGGCTTGTCGAGGTCGCGGACTGGTTCAGGGA
>CAZSZJ010000037.1:0-10180 GCA_964610985.1 uncultured Candidatus Saccharibacteria bacterium
GCTCGTCGATCTTTAGGATGGTGAGCTAGGCTTTCTCGGCGCGCAAAAAACGATTTTCTCGCATGCCCTGATGCGCAATATCCCACAGTTTACCTAACCGGTCACCGATCTTACGCGAAGCGTTGGCAAACTCGTCCTCATGCACTTTAGTGTTATGAAACGCGAGTAAACCAAAGACCGCGACAATTGCTAGCTCAAACATATGCTTCACACATTATAGCAAATATTTCCTCCTGCAAAGTGCATATAGTCATTATTATTTTGTGCGTGATCCCGGTAGGGGCGGCCCAACCGAAGTTCGGCCGGTTTTGACCGCCAGGACTGACAGGTTGGCAGTATTCCCCGGCTCGTCACGCACATCAACCACCAAGGACTTTTTCTGGGAGTCTAAGATCGCCCTAAGGGCAGCCAGCGTTCGTGCTTCACGCTTTTGGATACGATCCGGGCTGACGTCGAGCAAGACTGCTATCTGTTTGTTAGATCGGGGTTCGCCATCATCAATGCCATAGCGCAGCCGTATAATCTGCCGGTCTTCCATATTTTTTAAGGAGCCGATCGCTGTGGCGATGGCTTCGACAATGCATTGCCGTTCAATATATTGACCAATCTCATCTGCCGGGTTGGCAATAACTTCCTCGGGCAGCAGTACTGCAGGTTCCCCATCGCTGTCCCATGTTTCTTCTAAGGCTGCATGAGGAAATTTCATTTCCTCTAGCGGAACATGGTGGGCGGCGGTATGGACATAGTGAAGATCGAGTATCTCGCGCCGTTCCCACCTTTCGAGGTCGCCCTCGTAGGCTATGGTGGCGAGGTCAGCCGTTTCGTGCTCTTTTTGCAGATCGCCAGCCCTTCGTTGCAAAGATTGTGACATCCTGGGACCTAACAGATCTCTAATTTCTTCATGGTCCAAAGTTTGGAATATTTCGTTTGAGATGACACGATGAGCGTATCTAATGAGCCTTAGGGGCGCATCAACTGAGGCGTGCCCGGTGTGATAGTTCTTTAATGCTTTTATAAGTCCCATGATTGCATTTTGCATGCGGTCTTCCAGCTCGGCGTAATGAGAGGCATAGCGGATGGTGTCGCCTAGAGAGCCGCGGGCTATACGAAAAGCATTGGGTGCATTTACCTCAATAAGTGTGCGCCCGGCATGCATGCCTCTCCGTTCTTCCTCCGATAGCTGCTTCTTGGTTTCGAGCAGTTGAGGGTCGGGGTTTCCCGATGACATGGCAATCTGTGCTTCTACTTGCTCTAATTGCTGGGAGCTATGCTGGCCTTTCGCGTATATCGCCAAAAGTTCTTGCTCTTCTTTCATGGTGAGCTTTCCGGAAAGGTCGCTACTATGATGTCTGGCCAAGTATGCGATGGTGTGGTCATAGGGCAAAGGGCTGAGATCTTGCGGTGTTGGCTCGTATGACTCTACGCCTGTAGGAAAGGCGGTTAATTCAGCATCGTAAGGCTTCATAAAGGTAATATACTATAAAGTTCGACTACAGTGTGTCAGTTTAGCTTGAGTGCAAAGTTGGCGAGTGTCAGTTTGGGGTTGGCATTGGTGGCTAGGGCCTGCTGCGCTTCGGTGGCGATTTTGAGGACGTGGTGCCATTGTTTTACTTTGGCGGGGTCTTGTTTATCTGCCGCTTGATTAAGGCCGGTCTGGGCGATGTGCTGCAGGGCTTCAAGGGTCGAAATGGCTGCGGGTTTTTGTTTGGACATGCCTTCTACCATAGCGAGTCTTTCAAAAACAGGACTTTGCAAAAGAAGTTTTGCCTGCGAAACGCCAGCCAGCAGTGGATGGTCGGATTCATCATGCAGGAGTGCGTGCATGAGGCCTGGGAGGCCTCCACTCAGAAAATAACTTTGAGTGATGGCCGAGACTTCTTTGCCTAGTTTTGCAAAATGGGCTTTTATATCGTTTTCGGATGGAGCAAATAGTGGAGTTGTCTGGACGCGTGACAGAATAGTTGGCAAAACAGCGCGTTGGTTATCGGCTGTTAGGATAATGAGCGTGTCGGCTGGCGGTTCTTCAAGCAACTTTAGGAATGCGTTTTGCGCCTCTATGGTCATGGTTTCGGCATGCTCTACGATGATAATGCGACGCAGCTTGCCTTTGCCTGTAGTGCGTAACTGCAGAAAACGCTGAAGACCCCGGATGGAATCGATGGAGGTCGTTCCTTTTTCGTCGGGTTGAGATCGCTTAAAGTACGGATGTCCGGCGAGTTTTGCTTGGTTTACTTGCAGAATATCCGCGGCAATACTCTGCGCCAGTGCGGCTTTTCCCATGCCGTTGACGCCGATCAGCATTACCGCATGCACAGGATTGGCTAAAAATTGTGCGACGTGCTGTTTGACGACATGATGCAGAACAAGGTGCTCCATTTAGCGCTCCATGTATTTGCTAAATTCTGGAGGCAACGGCGCGGTGAATATTTTACGTTCATTGGTTTCGGGCATAACTATTTCGAGGCTAAAGGCATGCAGATATAGCCGATCGCCATACTTGCCCTGGCCATACAAAGCGTCACCAATAATGGGGTGGCCTAATTTATGCAAATGCACGCGCAATTGGTGAGTGCGACCGGTCTTGGGCTTGAGCTCTAGCAGGCTGGCATGCTCGTTTTTTTGTAATACCTTGTACCGGGTTATGGCAGGTTTGCCGTTGGGGCCGACGCGGAAGGTGGCTGGAGCTTTGGGGTTGCGTTCGATGGGCATGTCTATGACGGCTTCATCTTCTGTCAGGTGACCTTCTATGATGGCAGCATAGGTTTTTTGGACGGTGCGGTCGGCAAATTGTTTTTGCAAAAAGCTCATTGCCTTTTGGTTTTTGGCACAGATCATGACTCCGCTCGTCGGACGGTCTAGGCGATGTACGATGCCAGCACGCTCGCCGGTCAACTCCGTAACATGCTGGCGCAAAAATGTAGCAACGGTAGCCTCGGGGTTAAACGCGCCCTGGGTGTGCGTTAAGACGCCGGTTGGTTTGTTGATGACGAGTATGTCATCATCTTCGTATAGGACCGGCAGATCAATCGTGGCGCTCGAAACTTGCAATGAACTCAGATCAGCATCAAGCACGGTATTCGAGAGTATTCTTGCGCCGGGTCGCAGCAATTTGTCCTCGTGCTTTACCAGGCCTTTTTCAAATAGCTTTGCGAGCGCAGCGCGCGAATAGAGGGGATACTGATTGGCGAGTACCTGGTCGGCGCGCATGGGGCGAGGTTTAAATTTAACCCCTGTCACTTCGGACGTGCTCCGTTCTGCTCCCATGGCTTTCCAGAGTTTGGCGGCGGGTACGCGGCGGTACGGTTTGGGCGGCAAGCCGGGGTCATGCACAATGTAATCGTCGCCGTCTTTGTCGATAACCAGCACAGCATGAACCTCAAATCCGGGCTTATCATTCAGAGCCTTCGAGTTCAATGTCATAAACACGAGACGATCGTCGCTGAGCATGTCGTCAATATCCTCCAAAGTAGCTTTGCCAGATCCGACAGTGTGTATGTCAAATCCTTGTTTGGTCATACGTTCCCATGCTATCGCTGTATTGGCTGGCTGATCGGGCAGAAAACCTGACATCTTTTCCATGTCTTCCCAACTGACCTTGCGGTCCACAAAATGGTCGAAGAGCATGCGATACACCGCTACGGCGCAGTGCAAATTATCCTCGTGGTTTTCATAAAACGGAACTTTTTTCATGGGGCTATCCGCGCAGGCCAATGACTTTTTGGGCGCGCAGTAATGTGGCGTTGGCTGTTTCGCGGAGTGTGTTTTCGCTTCGCTCCAGTTTTTCTGCCAGGGCTTGGTCATCTACGGCCCTTAAACGCGTTTGGAAGTCGGTCAAAAAGTCGGATACTACCTCGGCGGTAGCTTTTTTGAGCTCGCCGTAGCTGGTTTTGCCTTCCCACTGCGAAACAACGTCGCCAAGGGGCTTGCCAGACAAAAGCGCTAAAATTTGTAGTAAGTTACTAATGCCCGGTCGCTCCCGGACATCATATCTGATTTCGCCGTAGCTGTCGGTGGCCGCACTCATGATCTTTTTGGCGGCAGCGGTGGGTTCGTCACCCAGGAAAATGACGCCGCGCCCGGTGTCATCGCTTTTGCTCATTTTTTTGACAGGATCAATCAGGTCGCGAATGCGCAGGCCTTGGTCTTTTCCAAAAAACTCGTGCTGTTTTCGTACGGGCAGCGGAACGGTAAAAATCTGGCCAAACTGATTATTGAACCGCTCAGCAATGTCGCGGGTAAACTCCAAGTGCTGGGTTTGGTCGTCGCCTACGGGCACATAACTGGCGTTATATAGCAGAATGTCGGCCGCCATCAGTACCGGATAGTTAAAGAGGCCGACGCTAATGCGCTCGTCGCCAAGCTTGGCAGTCTTGTCTTTAAACTGCGTCATGCGACTCATTTCACCAAAACCGGTAAAGCAGTCCAAGATCCATGTCATTTCGCTATGCGCAGAAATGTAGCTTTGGCGATATACGTGAATGTCATCATTATCCAGGGGTAGGCCAGCTGCAACATACAGCCGCACATTGTGCCGGATTTGCTCCTGGAGCCGTGAATGGTCGATGGGTGTCGTAAAGCTATGCAAATCCGGCACAAACAGATTGATCTGATAATCGCTTGAGCGCGTTCGCGCCATATCAATCATAGGCAGCAGCGCGCCAAAATAATTGCCGATATGCAAATCGTTATTAGCCCGCAGGCCGGTCAAAACTACTGGTTTACTCATCTTCATTATTATACCTTATTTGATTGGCCGGATGTTCATTTATGATCTGATCGCTTATATCCCGCCAAAGCTGGTCCAGTTCACTTATCGTCATTCTGACTCCTGCCGAACCGAAACTTTGTATGCGGCCGTCGTCTAGCGGAATAAGCGACTCTCTTTTTGGCTGATCATTATCTTCTGGACGTTGCACGTTCTTTTCCAAAGCTGCCTCCTGCCCTCTTCTGCCTGTTACATGTAAAAACCGCCGGGTTGGTGGCGGTTTTCTTGATACTTTGCTTTTCTGGTGTGTCAGGCGAACACAGAGAACAAACCGCCACAGTGTCGGGTGGTAAACCACAAGCTATAAGTTGTTATTTGTGGGCGGATTTGTTTCACAAACTGCATTATACCATGACTCTTTAATAATTCGCTAGGATTTCTTTAACTTACAGACAAAGAACGCTTCGATATCGGGACTGGGTTTGAGTCGCATGCATTCTTTTATCTGCGGACTAAAGGCGCGGCCGTTCCATTCGGCGACGGGTTGTACTCTATTGGGTAGGTCAAGGCTAAATGGCATAATCTGAGCGTCATCGTGTGACCGTAAGAAGTAGTCGATAACGGCTTCGTTTTCTTCGGGGGCCATGGTGCACGTGCTGTAGACGAGTGTGCCGCCAGGCTTAAGGAGTTGCCATGCCTGGCCAAGGATGCGCTTTTGCAGCTGCTGGAGGCGCTTGATTTGCGCGACCGACCAGGTGCTGAAGTCTTTGTTGTTTGCCAGGTTCATCATGCCTTCGCCACTACAAGGCGCGTCGAGTAATATTTTGTCAAACTGCTGGCCATCGAGTTTGCGCGAGAGCTGGGTGGCGTCGTAAAGTGTGTAGTTTGCGATCTGAGCGCTTAGCCGAGCCATGTTTGCCTGCAATTTGGCAAGGCGTGCCCGCGAGTTGTCGTTGGCCCAAATAATGGCTTGATTGTCTGTGCGTGCCGCGATGTGGCTGGTTTTACCGCCGGGTGCAGCACAGACGTCCAGGATAATTTCGCCTGGGCATGGATCAAGCACCATAACCGGTAGCCAGCTGGCCGCATTCTGAATAAAAATGAAGCCGTCCATAACGGACTCACTGTCTCGAATGTCGGCTACCGGGACCGTGAGCTTATACCCTTCCTTGACCCATTCGTATTGCTCTCCCGCTCCTACTGTTTGCAGCCAGTTTGTCGCTGGTTCTAAGCTAGTGCTCTTAAGTGTGTTTACGCGGATACTTTGCTGTCTCGTAGTTCTTAGAAGCACTTCGGCTTCAGGCTGAGAAATGCGTAAAGCAACTGCCGTGCGTTCAATAAGCTGCCGCCGTTTTTGAATTATCTTTTCGCTCTGGTCTTTTCGTTTCATCTCAATCCTAGTATACAAAAGAGAGGCGCTTTGGCCTCTCTTTTGTCTTTTGCGGCACCCCTCTCTCGGGGTGGACTAACGCTTGGTAAACTGGCGTTGCTTGCGGGCTTTCTTGAGACCGAACTTTTTGCGTTCTTTCTCGCGAGAGTCGCGGCCAAGCAAGTCGGCGCGCTTCAGTGTGCTCTTGAGGTCTTCGTTCATCAGAGCGAGGGCTTTCGAGATACCGAGGCGGATTGCGTCGATCTGGCCAACGTGGCCACCACCGGTAACGCGAGCGCTAATGTCGTACTTGTTCTCTTGCTGCAATGCAACAAAAGGCCTGTTAAGTTCGTTCATTAGGTATTCGCTGCCAGCGAAATATTCTTCGGCAGGCTTGCCGTTAACGGTGATCGTACCCTTGCCGCCTTGCAGGCGAACACGGGCTGTCGAGCTCTTGCGACGACCCAAGGCGTAGAAATACTGGTTTGCGTTTGCAGCCATTATTTAGCCTCCTTTACAGAAATAGTTTTGGGCTTCTGGGCTTCGTGATTGTGTTCTGCTCCGGCGTAGACCTTGAGGCGGTCTAGGCGGCCATCGCGCAATTTGTTGACGGGAAGCATACCTCGTACCGCGTGTGTTACCGCGTGGGTTGGGTCTTTTTCCATCTTTTCACGAAGGGTCAGCTCTTTGAGGCCACCGGGGTGTTGGCTGTGACGGTAGTACATCTTGGAATCCAGCTTTTCGCCGGTTACTTTGATGTTACCCGCGTTAATGACCACGACGTAGTCACCTACATCGATGTGGTGGGTAAACATCGGCTTGTCTTTGCCGGTCAACAGTTTCGCGATTTGAGTCGCTACGCGGCCCAAAGGAGCTTCTGAAGCGTCGATAACGTACCACTTGCGGGTAACGTCGGATGGTTTTGCGCTATAGGTCTTCATTATTTCTCCTCTTTCTTGGCAGCTGTGGCCTTTTTAGCAGGAGTTTTTTCGACCTTGGCCTCTTTGGCTGCTGCCGGCTTGGCGGCCTTGGCAACTGGGGCTTCACCCAAGTCGTCTACAAAGCTTATGCGGGCTAGCTGGGCGTTGTCGCCGCGGCGCAAGCGAGTTCTCTCGATGCGCAGGTGACCGCTGGTGCGGCCAGACAGCTTGGGGGCTACTTCGTCGACCAGTTTGTGGGCGGTTGCAATGGTATGCAAGCTGCTAATAACCTGGCGGCGAGAGTGCAAATCGCCCTTCTTGGCTTTGGTGATTAATTTTTCTACGTAAGGCACCACTTCTTTGGCCTTTGGAAGGGTGGTCTCGATTGACTCATATTTAATGAGCGAATCTGCCAATCCCTTGATCAGCGCTTCACGTTGGTCGCGCTCGCGGTGCAGTTTTCGGCCTTTATATCCGTGACGATGCATTCTAAAGCTCCAACTCCGCTAGTTTTTCCTTAACTTCGTCCAAAGCCTTGCTGCCAAAACCTTTGAGGTCGCGCAGTTCTGCGTCGCTCAAGCTAAACAAATCCTTGATAGTGTGGATGTCGTTGTTGATGAGCGCGTTTGTGGTGCGAGCCGAAAGATTGAGATCCTCAATAGGAGTGTTGAGTGCGGCAGGTTCGTCGCTATCGGTAGCAACACCAGAGGTGGCGCTAACGCCAGACGGAACAAGCTGCTCGCCGGTTTCAACACGGGTCTTACCCGCAAGGGCTGTGTACTGGTTTACCAAAATAGCTGATGCTTCTTCGAAAGCGTCGCGCGGAGTGATTGAACCGTCGGTTTCGATGGTAAGCAGCAGTTTGTCGAGGTCGGTCATTTGGCCGACACGGGTGTTTTCGACCTTGTAGCGTACACGAAGAACAGGGCTAAAGATAGCGTCTACGGCGATCATATCGCTGGCTTTCTTTGCAGCACCTTCTTCGACAGTGCGGTAACCGCGGCCGGTTTCAACAACCAAGTCCATAACAAACTTAGCCTTGTCTTCGTCGATGGTAGCGATTACGTGGTCTGGGTTAACTACTTCGACATCGGCGTTAACCTGGATGTCTTTCGCAGTTACGACGCCCTTGCCATCTTTGACGATGCGTAGGGTCTGAGGCTCGTCGCCATATACACGGAAACGAACGCCCTTGAGGTTAAGCATGATGTCGACAACATCTTCCTTAACGCCCTTTACTACGGTGAATTCGTGGGTCACGCCTTCAATCTTGAAGCTGGTAACAGCCGCACCGGCGATGCTCGAAAGCAATACGCGGCGCATGCTGTTACCGAGGGTCATACCGTAGCCACTGTGGAGGGGCTCCACAACAAAGGTAGCGCTTGACGCACTATGGTCGTCTACCTTTACGAGGCCTGGTGTGTGAATCATCTTTGACATATTTAGTGCTTCCTCCCCTTAGCGTGAGTAGTATTCAACGATTAATTGTTCATTAATGTCCGGCTCAGCATCGCTGCGAGCAGGAGCGCCAGTTACTACAACAGTTGTTTTCTTGCGATCAACCTTTAACCAACCCGGTGTCGAGCTAGGTGCGGGGCTAACGTCATCAATCTTCTTGAAGTATTCGGTCTGCTTGCTGTGATCCCGTAGGGTCAATTCGTCACCGGCGCGGAGGCGGATGGAAGGAATGTCGACGCGGCGGCCGTTCAGCATGAAGTGACCGTGGGTCACCAGCTGGCGGGCAGCGCGGCGCGACGAAGCGAATCCGGCGCGGTAAACGGCGTTGTCCATGCGCTGTTCGAGCAGCTGTAATAGAACTTCACCGGATTGACCTTGTTTGCGGGTAGCTTCCTTCATGAGGTTGCTGAACTGACGCTCAAGCAAACCATAAAGGCGCTTAACTTTTTGCTTTTCGCGCAGCTGCAAAGAGTATTGACTTGCTTTAGCTGGGCGACCACCGCGGCCGCTACCTTGTTGGCCGGGGGGTGATGAACGTTTAACGAGTGCTTTGTGTGCTTTAGGGTGTAAAGCGTAGCCTTCGCGACGGGACATCTTAACGATTGAGCGAGTATCTCGTGCCATATGTATCTACCTCCTCACCCTAGATGCGACGTGCTTTCTTAGGGCGAACGCCACCAAATGGCACGCCCGTCACGTCTTTAATACTTTCTACTTGAATGTCGAGACCGGATAGCGCGCGGATAGCGGCGTCACGGCCAAGGCCAACACCTTTAACGAATACTTCTGCCTTAGCAAAGCCGTATTGCTGCTTAGCCGCTTGGCCAGCTTTTTCGGCTGCCACCTGGGCTGCATAGGCTGTGCCTTTTTTGGAACCGCGGAAACCGCAGCCACCAGCGCTTGCAGCGGTTAAAGCGCCGCCACGAGCGTCGGTAAAAGTCACAATAGTGTTGTTAAAGGTCGCCAAAATGTGCACCTGACCGGCAGGTACAGAGCGCTTGGCTTTTTTCTTCTTTGGTTGTGTAGTTGCTTCTGCCATATCTCTATAACCTCATCCTACGTCTTCGACGGAGCCTTCTTAGCTGTGCCGCCAACAGTTGTCTTTTTGCCGCGACGGGTGCGGGCGTTAGTCTTGGTGCGCTGACCACGCGAAGGCAGGTTTGCCTTGTGACGCAGACCACGGTA
Organism: uncultured Candidatus Saccharibacteria bacterium; assembly: GCA_964610985.1. Lineage (GTDB taxonomy): Bacteria > Patescibacteriota > Saccharimonadia > Saccharimonadales > UBA4665 > JARIHD01. The sequence continues at coordinate 9,638 of CAZSZJ010000037.1, forward strand.
AGCGTTGATATCTTTCAGGCGCTTAATGTTGGTGCTGACGATACGCTGCAGTTCACCTTCGACGGTGAAGTTTTCGTTGATATAGTCCTGAATGCGAGAAACTTCCGCATCGGTCAAATCCTTAACGCGAACGGTAGGATCGACCTTCACAGCCTCCAAAATGTTGTGGCTGGTTTTTGGACCAATACCATACACATAAGTCAGGGAAACCCAAACTTGCTTTTCGCTAGGAATGGTTACTCCAGAAATTCGAGCCATATTATCCCTGCCTCTGCTTGTGCTTTGGTTTAAGTTTGTTGATAACGAACAACCGAGCTTTTCGGCCGCGTCCACGAGAACCACGCTTTGGCTTGCGCCAAACGAGTTTGTCGTCGGGACTGATCTTTTTGACACTTGCACGCACTTTCATGCGGATCATGCTCCTTCCAGCGATGACTCACTGCTTATTTGATGATAATGATGTAGGGCTAACGCGCGTTAGAGTCCTACGATTTGCGATAGGTGATTCTGCCCTTAGTAAGATCGTAAGGGGTCAACTCAACC
>CAZSZJ010000038.1:0-9623 GCA_964610985.1 uncultured Candidatus Saccharibacteria bacterium
ATACTGCTTGGATACCAGTTGTTGCAGGCTGGGTGGTAGGTTTCGAGATTCAGGTTTATCTTTTTTTGCTTTGCAAGATAAGGCAACGTTTGATATTTTATGGAAGATGTACAAACGCGTGCTTCTAAAGATCTCTGGTGAGCAGCTTGCAGGAAAGCATGGGTTCGGGGTCGACCCCGAAGTTGCCCAATATCTAGCGCGCGAAGCTAAAAAGGTTGTCGAAGCGGGCGCACAACTGATCGTTGTGGTTGGCGGCGGTAACTTGGTGCGTGGTGCAAATATTGCGGGTCATGGCATTAAGCGCGTAACCGCCGACCAAATGGGCATGCTGTCCGGACTCATTAACGCCATGGCCGTGACTGATATTTTTGAGAGCGAAGGCGTTGCTACCCGCTGCATGAGCAATATTTTTGCCACGCAAGTCGCCGAGTCCTATTCGTTCCGATTGGCTGAAAAACATTTGGAGCGCAATCGTGTAGTCATTATCGCAGGTGGCCTCGGACGCCCCTATTTCACCCATGACACCGCGGCGGTGAGTTTGGGCCTAGAGCTGGACTGCGATGTCGTCGTTAAAGCCACCAAAGTAGATGGCGTGTACGACAAAGACCCAGCCAAATACGACGACGCCAAACTGTTTGCGACCATAGACGTGCAATCTGCGCTAGAAAGTAACGCTATTAAGGTGATGGACAAAGCTGCTCTGGGTTTGGCGCTCGAACAAGGCATGAAGCTTGTGGTGCTCAATGCCTCTACCCCGGACAATTTATTAAAGGCCGCCAAGGGCCAACCCGTCGGCACATTCGTCGGATAAAATAAAGGATCGGTTATGGGTGTTGGGCCAGAATCTGATTTTCCTATTGTTCCGCGTGAAGAGACGCGCAAATTGAAAATGGGCAATTTGCTCGTGGCAGAAGCTACTATCCATGTTGACCGCATAATTGACACTTGCGATTACCGGCTCATAAAGAAGCAAACGATCCCTGGCTATGGCGGCGTCCTTTTGGCAAATGTGCTTTTTATCCCCCCGAACCCGGTTTTACCTGCCGAAAAAGTCAAGCGGGGATTTGTGGGAAAGGCGATTCTTACGGCGAACCGACATACCATATATTTGGCTGGTATCACGCCTCATGAAGATCAGGAAGATTGCACATCTGCCGATGTTGCCATCGCCTGGACGCCTAATGCATCTGAGTTTATGGGCAGCGATGCCGTTTGGGCGTCGCCGAATGCACGGGATAAAAGCGCGCGTCTTGGATCCATACTTATTCCTCTACTTGCTTCCGCACAGCCGCTGAATGTGATGACCGTTAGACCTCCAGACGACTTTCCGCCCGCCATATCGCCAAACTAAAATCCCGAACCGTGAAGCATCCGGGATTTTAGTTTGGCGGAGAGAACAGGATTCGAACCTGCGTGAGTCTTGCAACCCAACACGCTTTCCAAGCGTGCGCCTTCAACCACTCGGCCACCTCTCCATGCATCAAATAATATGACAACCTGCCTATTATACAAAGATTAGGTATAAATTACTACGCATTACACCTTGGCAAGAGGGCAAACATCCGTTTACACTACCTTGTGATGGCCCTGATTGAATTCAAAGACGTTAGTAAACTGTATGGCTTCGGTGATGCGACTACTTTGGCGCTCGACGAAGTGACTTTGAATATCGAAGAAAACGAGTTTGTGGCCGTAATGGGCCCGAGTGGCTGCGGCAAATCGACGCTTATGAACGTAATTGGGCTCTTGGACCGCCCCACGCATGGCGATTATATGCTCAAAGGGCGCTATGTTTCCAAGTTGCGTGCCGGTCAGCGGGCCAAAATTCGTCGCGATACTGTCGGGTTTATTTTTCAGTCGTTTAACCTACTGCCGCGTATGACGGTGCTGGAAAATGTTGCCCTACCTCTGATGTACAAAGGCTATTCGGTCCAGAAACGCACCAAGGCTGCTTTGAATATTTTGGAACGTGTGGGGCTCAAAGACCGCGAATTCTACCTGCCCCGCCACCTGAGCGGCGGTCAGGCGCAGTGTGCGGCAATCGCCCGTGCGCTCATCAATAGCCCGTCGATCATTATTGCCGACGAACCGACCGGCAACCTGGATAGTGTTAGTAGCCGTCTGGTTATGGAGCTGCTGAGCGACATTCACAAAATGGGTAATACTATTTTATTCGTGACACATAACCCGGAACTCACCCGTTACGCAACCCGCGTAGTCTATATGCACGATGGCGCCGTCGTCCACGACGAACAAACCGAGATCGGCGAAATCGCCGCAACCGCTAAAAAGATCATCTTTAGCACGCCCACCAAGACCGAAGAAGACGATCTGGCTGGCGTTTCGGTGCTCATGCAGCACGTTCCCGATGCCTCCGACACCCTGGCTCATGAAACCGTTGCTCCTAAAAAAGCTAAAGCCAGCCGCAAAACCGGCAAATCTCGGGCAAAACGCACGACGCGGAGGAAAAAATAATGGCCACCCTGCACCGCGGCAATGTCAAAATGGCGCTGGCCAGCATCCGCAGCACCAAATGGCGTAGTCTGCTCACTATGCTTGGTATTATTATCGGCATCGTGTCGGTCGTCATGATCGTTGGTATTGGCGAAGGTGTCAAACAGGAAGTAACCAAGCAGATTAACCAATTTGGCGATGACCTGATTACCGTCCGCCCTGGAAATGTACACCAAAATAACGGCAAGATCGTGACCAACACCGACCTGTTGTTCGGCCTCAACAGCCTGAGCGGCCTAACCGAAAAAGATCTCAAAACGATCCGTGAAAGCGAACATGTGCGTCTGGCTGCTCCGCTGAGTGTGGTGTCGGGTACGGTATCTGCCGAGGACAAGAAATTTAATAACACCTTGGTTTTAGCAACCAACTATGATTTGCCCAAGGCACTCAACCACGAAGTTCGCTACGGCGATTTCTTTACCGAAAAAAGCGAAGAGGGCAATTTTGCTGTCATCGGCCGGCATGTGGCCCAGACTATTTTTGAGGATAATGTGCCGCTGGGGCGCTCTTTTAGCTTCCGTGGGCAGACATTTGTGGTGCGCGGCGTTTTTGACGAATTTAAGAGCACACCGCTGTCTCCCGTATCCAACTTTAACAACGCGGTCTTTATTCCGTATAAGGTGGCCGAGCGGCTGACCGGCGACAGCACACAAATGTATAGCATTCTGGCCAAACCCGACCAGCCCGACCAGACCAAGGCCGCCTTGGCCTCGATAAACAAAAACATGCAAAAAGCGCACGGCGGCGAAAAAGACTTTAGCGTTCTGGACCAAAAGCAAAATTTACAGGCCAGCAGCGATGTCTTGAGCCTTATAACTACCATGATCGCCGCGGTTGCAGCCATTTCCCTGCTGGTTGGCGGTGTCGGCATTATGAATATTATGCTCGCCACGGTGACCGAACGCATGCACGAGATTGGGGTACGCAAAGCAATCGGCGCGACGAGCCGCCAGATTTTGAATCAATTCCTGATGGAGGCGGCAGTGCTGAGTCTATTTGGCGGCGTGGTTGGTATTCTTGTATCAGTCGCGGCCATTTATGGCCTGCGCATTTACACCGACCTCAAGCCAGTGCTTTCTTGGGAGGCGGTTGCCATTGCTACGCTCACTTCGCTGCTCATCGGCATTGTTTTTGGCACGTTACCCGCAGCCAAGGCCGCGCGTAAAGACCCCATCGAAGCGCTACGCCACGAATAGATTTGCGCTTATCCTGGGGGCTTGTATAATACGTCACTTATGAAGCTTGTCGAAGTACCTGGAAGGGCGAAGGATAATGAGGCCCCATATATTGAACTGGCGGGAACACCACCACTCGTACCGTAGAAAATAGCCTACAAAAACAGCGCGCCAATAACGGCGATGCCTGACGCGGCCATGAGCGCAAAGACAATCCAGCCTACAAGTGTAACGCCGGGTTTGTTGCGCCAATGTCCCATGACTTTTTTGCTGCTGCTTATGGACACGATCATAAAGAGGATAATCGGCGCGACAAGGCCGTTGGCGACCGCTGAATAGATCAGCGCTTTGATAGGGTCGATACCGATAAAGTTCATCCCTAACCCCACCAACATCGAAATAATAATGATGCCGTAAAAGGCATAGGCTTGCTGCAAATTGCGGTACAGGCCTTCTTTCCAGCCAAAACTTTCGGCCAGCGCGTATGAACTGGATCCTGCCAGCACGGGTATGGCCAAGAGTCCTGTGCCAATAATCCCCAGCGCAAATAAGAAATATGTGGCGTCGCCGGCAAATGGCCTGAGCGCTTCGGCCGCTTGCGCCGCCGACGTAATTTCGGTAATGCCGTTGGTAAACAATATGCCGCCACAGGCCGCGATAATAAAGAACATCACCGTATTGGACAAAAACATGCCCGACCAGACATCGATGCGCATGCTGCGGACGTCTTTGGGGTCGGTGTAGCCGCGGCGTTCGTGGACGGTGGTTTTGCCTTGCAAAATCTGCTCCTCGACTTCTTGTGAGGTGTGCCAAAAAAACAGAAACGGCGAAATAGTGGTACCCAGCACCGCACAGAGGATAAAAATATGCTCTTTGGTGAATGAAAAGCTCGGAATAACGGCATTTTTGGCGATGTCGTCCCAGTTAAGATTGGCCAAAATCGACGATAATATATAAGAAAGCAGGATCAGCGCCAGCCACTTAAGGTATTTGGCATAGCGCACATACGGCGTGAAAATCTGCAGCAACAGGCTAAAAATCGCAAACCCAATCACCAGTAAGCTGAAATTGAGGTTCGGATTGAGCAGCTGCACGCCCTTGGCCATCGCCCCTAAGTTGGCCCCGATGTTAAAGGTGTTGGCTGCAAACAGCAAAATCGTGCAGATATTCAGCACCCGCCGTGAATAAAACACCCGGATGTTATTGGCTAGCCCTCTGCCCGTCACTAGCCCAATGCGTGCGCACATTTCTTGCACAATCGCCATCAAGGGGAATGTCCACGCCGAAAGCCATAAAAACTGGTAGCCAAACTGTGCGCCGGTCTGGGAATAGGTAGCAATACCCGAAGGATCATCATCGGATGCGCCGGTGGTCAGGCCCGGCCCGAGCATGTGCCAGTATTCTTTGGTTTTGCGCACTGCGGACGAATTGGGCAGCGTGGTCACCATCTTGTCACGGGCAATCTGGGTAGCCAAAACAGTTCTCGCGAGCGCGACGGCTGGCGCCTCGGCGGTCTTAGTAAAGATATCTTTTTCTTTTGGCATTTGGAGAATAGGCCCAGCAATATTTTAAATATTTAACTACGATTAATTATAGCAGACTGCTTATGCTTGCCGCGCTAGCCCTTGAAACCAAGGAGCGGGCCGTAATAATACCAAAAATGTTTCAGGATGAGTGCAGCCAAAACGAGCAGCCAAAAAAGCAAGATGTCCAGGTGGTGTCGCTGTAAAAAGCCACCTGCCTTTTCTGGTAGTCGAATATGACGCGCGCGCAGATTGTACAGCAGCACATACCAAAACGTCGTAATCGTGATAATCCACACCGCTATACAGTACGGACAGAGCGCATTGATCCGATATGTGCTCTGGAAAAACAGCCAGTGCACAAATGCCAAGCCAAACACGGTTCCGGCTTGCAGTCCCAGCATATACCAGCGCTTCATTTTTACGCCCGCGGCCATGAGGACGCCGGTCGTAATAGCCACCGGAAACGTGATTAGTCCAATGATTGGGTTAGGAAACCCAAAAGCGTTTGATTGATCGGACGCCATGACCGACCCGCAACTAATGACTGGATTCAGGTCGCAGCTAGGGCGGAAGGACGGATCCTGCAACAGGTGGATTTTTTCTACCATAATAATAAAGGCGGCGATCAGGCCGATCGCACCGCAGATAATCAGTAGCCAAGGTAGAGCGCGTTCCAGTGTTACCTTAAAGATGCTCATCTTGACCGTTAGTATAGGCCGCTTGCCTGTGGTTTTACTGGGCACAGCCGCCACTCCCGACTGCCCTGCCCTGTGATTTTGCCTGGTCTAGTTCGCTGGCCACGGCGTCCATGGTCAGCGCGTAACCGACGTCGTCATAGGTGGTTGATTCGGCAAAAATAAGGCCGATGACATCGCCGTTTTTGTCGATCAGCGGACCCCCGGAGTTGCCTGGTTCGACGGTGCCTTTTATGGAGTAGACTTCTCGTGCCGTTTGGCCTTGGTTATAAATGTTGCGCCCGATGGCTTTAAAGGCGTCGACCGTGACGGCCGGTCCGACGGTAAATTCGCCACCGCCTGGGTAGCCCAAGATGGCTGCAGGCGTGCCCTTTTCGACCAGGCCGCCACGCACGATGAGCGGTGGTCCGGCTAGCTTGTCGACGCGAAGTACAGCAACGTCCAGATCGGGGTTGAACCCAATGATCTCGGCGCGGTGACGGCCAGAGCTGTCTATGATAAATGGTCGCTCTACCCCTGCTATAACGTGCGCATTGGTGATGACAACGCCGTTATCCGCCACAAACCCTGAGCCATTGCTAATGCCACCGCAGCCCTGTCCTTCGATTCGTACTACCGAAGCACGTACTTTTTGCACGGCTGGATCGAGTTCACCAATGGATGGCAGCGGCCGCGAGGTGTCGATGGCAGGTTCCAGGCCAGTAAAGACATTTGGAAAACTATTGGGGTCAATAAGGTGGCCGAGGCGGCTGATGATTTCGGGCGCGGGCGGCAAGTTTTTGTTGAGCGTAGCAATGACAGTCGAACTTCCCAGCTGCCGTTCTAGGTCTGGTGACGGCACATTGCTAAAGATGGTCGCACCCAGCCATACCGCAAGCAGGAGCGTCACGCCGGAAACGAGCGCGCCAATACCATGGTCGAGCTTTTTAATTGCCCCAACTTGGACGCGTTCAATATGCCGCTTGAGATATGCACCCCCTAGTTCGCCGAGGGCCGAGAATAATGTGATGGCCCCGATGATGACACCCAAAGCAAGCACGGCTTTTGATGGCGGCGTGTGTACAAGGTGAATCATTTTACCTTGAATAAATACGCCTACGAAGAGTCCCGCCAAGACGCCAGCCGTCGAACAGACCTGGCGTGCTACACCCAGCTCGACGCCACGCACCAGCGCCGAAATGAAAAACAAAATGATGACGAGGTCCACAAAGTTCATGGAGTTTGTTCGGTCTTTCCTGTCTTCTGAGCCGCGTCAGTTTCCGGGATTTGACCTATGCGCAGTTTATCTTTGGCGTGCAGCGTGAGCACTAGTATAAACAATAACCCCAGGAATAGCAGAAAAACGGCGCGGTCAATAACGTTCGCGGCCACCACGACAGCGTCGCTTACATGATGCAATTGCTGGCTAAACAGCAAAAACGCTTCGCGGATACCGATCGCACCCGGCGTGAGTGCGACAAACAGCGTAAGGTTAGCCGCCCCGGTGTACGTCAGCGCCTGCGCGAGCGAAATGCTGGCGTCCAAACTGCGCAGTTCGGCGTAAAAGATAGCAGTTTGAGCTGCGGCCTGCAATATGGTCGCGCCAAATAACCACCATAGATATTTGGGCTTAATGCTGGCGATGCCACTGGTTCTGGAGCGTTTTATATAAAGGCGCAGAATGAACAGGCTTCCACCGCCCGCCGCCATTACCAGTAGTGCGGTTTGCCACCAAGGCCGACTGCCCACGCATAGCAAAAACGCACTGATAACCGCGTAAAACGCGTAATAAATAAGCGATGCAAAGATGTATTTTTTGAATGGAAAATTGTGCCGTTTTTTGAGATACAGACCGCGAAAAGCCGGCCCGCTCTGCCCTGGACCAAAAAAGTTAATGAGCGTGGAATAGGCATTGAGCAGCACGTTTTCCTGGCGCGGCATGGTTTTGCCGTAGAGCCGCAGACTATAGCGCAGGGTCAAAATGATAGCCGCAAACCAAATGGCGTATACCGCGAGCAGCCCAACGACTAGCATGGGATTCACTTCCTGTAGCGCATCAAATAATTCGGAATGTCCGGCGGCGTAGTGCACGAATGCGGCAATGGTCGCAGCTAGGATCAAAAAGACCAGGATTACTTTGGCGCGCTTTCTGAGGTTCATTACTTTTATTATAACAGGGTTCGGCGGCGGCTTTGCGTATGTCCCAGCTACCCTTCAGCCAGACTTATGTATAATGAAGAAAACTGTTATGAACAAATTTCTTCAGCGGCTTTCGGTATTTTTTGGGTCACGACTGTTTTTCTACATTATCCTAGGAGTGTTTGTATTGCAGGCGCTGTGGTTTGTGTTTTCGGCTGCCTATCCCATGGCATTTGACGAAGATTTCCATCTGGGGGTGATCCGGTTATATGCCGAACAGTGGTCGCCATTTATGGCTAACCAGCCCGCTGGAGCTGATGCCTTTGGAGCGGTTGTGCGCGACCCGTCCTACCTGTTTCATTACCTGATGAGTTTTCCGTATCGGTTGGTTATGCAGTTTACGCATAGCGAGGCGGTGGTGGTTGTGGTGCTGCGACTTTTGAATGTGGCGCTGTTTGCCTGGGGGCTGGTATTGTTTCGGCGGGTTATGCTGCGGGCTCGGGCGTCTTTGCTATCTACGAACGTTTCGCTGGCGATTTTTACTTTGATTCCGATTGTGCCGCAATTGGCAGCGCATATCAACTATGACAATGCGATCATGGTGTTGTTGCCGCTAATGTGCTTGACGGTTTTTTCTCTGGTTGATGGGTTTCGGAAGCAGCAAGTGGATGCCATGGCTTTACTCGGTTTTATTGCGGTGAGCCTAACGATGAGCGTGGTCAAATATGCGGCGCTGCCGTTTGTGATTGCTGCCGTTTTGTTTTTGGCTGTTATGCTGGTGTGGCATTTTCGTGGCGAGTTCAAGCAGTTTTTTCCGGCAATGCGGAGGAGTTTTGATGCGGTGCGGCGACCGGTCAAGATTGCTCTTTTGGCGACCTGCGTAGCGTGCGGCGTGCTGTTTGCACAGCGCTACATTGTAAATATGATTGTCTATCATGCGCCCGTTCCCGACTGCGGGCAGGTGCTGACGGTCGATCAATGTTCGGCTTACGGGCCATGGGGCCGCGATTATTGGTACGAACGAACCAAGGCCAGCGATTTCCGGGCAGATCCGCTAGAATATGCACGCTGGTGGGTGCAAGGTATGTGGTACCGGTCGTTCTTCGCGGTGAGCGGACCAGCGATTGACTACACTAATTGGCAGCCATTGCCGTTGCCGAGCCGAACGGCGATCGTACTGTTGGCGTTTGGATTTGTTGCTGTCTTGACGCAGTTTCGGCGCGTGTTTCGGGGCCAAGCTTTTTTGGTCTTTTTTGCCGGAATTATTGTGTTGTACATCGGCATTTTGTGGTTTGATCAGTTTGGTATGTATCGGCAAACGGCGCAGCCGGTGGCCATAAATGGGCGGTATTTGTTGCCGGTGCTGCCGCTTTTGGCGGTGATTTTGGGGCGTGGGATTGGGTTGCTGTTTGCCAGGCTTCCCTGGCGGCATGCTACAACGGTGTTTGCCGCCTTGGTTTTGCTGCTCTTTTTGCACGGCGGCGGCGTCCAGACGTTTATTCTGCGCAGCGATGAGACGTGGTATTGGCCAAGTCCTGCTATAGGCGAACTCAATCAGGGGGCACGAAATTTTCTTGCGCCTATTACTATTGAAG
>CAZSZJ010000039.1:0-8840 GCA_964610985.1 uncultured Candidatus Saccharibacteria bacterium
TGCCGTTAGCAACTGTCTTTCCCTGCGCTGCCCGGACTTTCCTCTTTAGTGTTGTTTTGTAGCCTTGTCGGGGCATAGACCACAAAACAACACTAAAGCGATCAGCCGATAATCAGGCACACGTATTATTATACCACTTATGCCAAAAAATAACTATTTCTGCCTACTGGCAGCCTGGTCGAGAGCTTCATTTACCGCACTATCGGCAATTTTATTAAGTTCTCTCGGCACATGGGTATATGAAATGCGCTTAAAGCCAACGGCAATTTGCTTGATAGCCTCATGAATAGGCCAAAGATCGCGGTTTTTGACCTTAAAAATACCCTTCATTTGATTTACGACCAGTAGACTGTCCATATATACCTGAATCTCTTGTATGCCCATGCGTCTTGCCTGCTCAAGGCCAAGCCTTAGAGCCTGATATTCAGCCTGGTTATTGGTGGTAACACCCAGGTAGACACCTTCTTTTACAACGATCTGATCGTCTAAATTAAGGATTGCGAAACCACTAGCCGATGGTCCGGGGTTACCGCGCGAACCACCGTCTGCATACATTTTTGCCTCTACTAACTTGGGTATCGTGTCGAAAACTATTCTTTCTTTTACAGCATCCTTATCAAGCAGGCTGAAATGGATCATCTTTATCGGTGTCTCGAGCGTAACATTGGGTCCGTAGTATTGACGAAACTCGTCAACCAATCCCACGGGCTTGGCAACGTCACCATGTCCTTCAAAATCAGACTCCACAATATCCCCGATACGTTTTTCGATAACCTTATCAATCCGCGCTATCGAAAACACCTCCCATGTCTCAGGATCGGAGGCGTTGACCTTATCAACGAGTTCGATTTCATCATTTACACGCAGATCTTTGTCGTCAAAAATACGCCAAGTGGATGTCTTTTCACCGTTTCGTACTAGGCTTGCAAGTTCGTGGTCAAGTTTAAGTGCTTTCATGGCTACTAAGCAGTATAACAGATGACCATCTAAGACGATGTGACTCACCGGCAGAAATACTCAGAATACTTCACGGCAAGCAGTTCTGCCGCCTGCCCTGGCGTGAACCAAGCATACTCCACGCGCTCGTCTGAAATGATTACGACCGTATCGTCTGGAATCTCGCACGCATAAATACCGAGAATGAGTCGCACTGATCTATTTTCGCCCAGCGGTATGCGAAGATTCGACAATACCCTTCCTATTTCATGGGGATTACCAACTATGCCCGTCTCTTCGACAACTTCCCGCCGTAGCGTCTCAAGCACGGTCTGGCGCCTCTGAACGCGACTGCCTGGCAAGATCCCAATACTCACCGCCACCTTGCAACTTTGCCGAATTAACGCGTAAAAGCAACACATTGCCGGTGCTGTTACGCATAAAGTCCATGTTACAGATTCTCGTCGAAAACCTCGACATATGCAACACCGAAACCAGCAGCCTGCACATACTTCTGGATACTCTCCTTGGTATGAAAAAAACGGCAGTACGAATACACATTGCCCGTCTTTTTGTCGAGCATACTGCCACTGGTTAATCCCGTCGCGGATACCCATTAGTCCATGGAAATAAAAATGGCTCACATCACTAGATAAGAGCCATCAAATTCTATTTTGGTCGGGGTGACAGGACTTGAACCTGCGACCTCACGGCCCCCAGCCGTACGCGCTACCAACTGCGCTACACCCCGATCGAGATGTCTTTATTTTAACAGATGAAAATGGGATTACAACAGAGGAACAATTAAAAAGCCCGGCGACCGCTAATGATACCTGGTAACACCCAGGTGGGTCTCCTCACGCAACAACCACAGCCGCTGCAAATATTGGAATCCCATTGCGAATTAGTATTCAGATAATCATTCGCTCGGTCCCCGAGCATCTTTATTATATCGCTTCGCCGGAGTAATTAATAATGGAATTTTAATTAATGTAGAGCCGGTCTACAGCAAGAACTGCAATATAGCTCGGTTCAGTGTAGCCAGAACTGGACTCAGTACGGGTGATAACAGCAAAAGCAGCAAAAGAAGAGCAATGAAGCCCATCGATTCAATCTGATACATAACCTTTTGCACCGGCTCGGGAGCAAACGCATAAAATAGTCGGGAACCATCTAGCGGCGGAATCGGCAACATATTAAAGACAAAAAGCGCGACGTTTACGGCCATAAAGAGCAAAAGCGGCTCGACAATTGCCATACTGGGCGCAAGACGAATCAACACGGCGGCAATTATGGCAAGCATTAGGTTCGATATCGGTCCTGCCACGGCCATAATTGCCGCCCCATATTCACCGTGGCGGATTCGATGCGGATCAAAGGGTACCGGCCGCGCGATAAAAATCGGTGGCAGTTTTAATAGCATCAGCACTGCCGGCAGTAGGATGGTCATATAAATATCGATGTGTTTGAGTGGGTTGAGCGTAACTCTCCCCTCATCGTGGGCAGTAGAGTCACCCAGACGATGTGCCACAAAAGCATGGGTCGCTTCGTGTACGCCGACAGACATAACCAAGGATACGAGGATAATTATAATTTCGCTGCCGGATAGATTCGAAAACATGCTACTAGTATACTCTACTCTCTCTGGAAAGTTTATTGACTTAAGGAGTAAAAAAAGCTAAAATACATCATTGAATAGAAGGAATTATTAAATGCGTCAGTGTGATATTACTGGTAAAGGAAAACAGTTCGGCAACAACGTCAGCTTTTCGCAGCGCCACACCAAAAAGGTATGGGAACCAAACCTGCAAAAGAAGACTATCATTGTTGATGGCAAAAAAGTGAAGCTACGCATTAGCGCGCAAGCTATCCGCACCCTCCGAAAAAAGGGCTTGCTAAACGAAACTGTAGCCAAGACCACCAAAAAAGACGTTGCTTTGGCTGCTTAGTCCAAAGTACTTTGTCTTTAAAAAAACCTCCTGGTTTCACCAGGAGGTTTTTTTATTTAGTTGCAAGGGACAAGAATGTTAAGCACGCTCGAGTGGCGCCAATGTCAGGACTTCGTCCAGTTCACTTGATTTTAATTTAAGTTTGACTACTGGCTCTTTTACTTCCATAGCAAACACCTTAACAGCTTCCTCAAGGGGTTGTTGTGATACGGGAAAACTTAGGCTATCATCGTCATAGTGCGTTGGAATAACCAGTCTTGGCTCAACCTTCTTTATCACTTTTAGTGCGCCGATGGGGTCAAGCGTATAGCCATTACCACCGGTAGGCACAATCATGACGTCGATCATTCCAATCGACTCTAGCTGAGCCTCGCTGAGTTCGGGATAAATGTGGCCCGTTACGAGGATGCGGAGATCATCGGTGACGATCTTGTACATAGTGGCGGTTCGCTTACCCGCTTCATCGATATGCGCTTGGGCGGCAACGCCGTAAATAGAGATGCCAGAAACTTCGTATTCGCCCGGTTGATTGATGACAATCTTTGATTCAGTGGCAGGATCTTCGTGAGTCTGAGTAAAGAGAACAATATCACCCGCCCTGGTAATGGTCTTAGCGCCCAACTCCTTTAAATTGTCGTCGATAACGATACGCGCGTGTTTGGTCCCAAGCGTCAGGCAATTTGCACCATAAAATTGTATGTCCATATTTTCTCCTTAATCTTCCCTATCTACAGTGACTCGGTATTGTCTATGAGCACCTGTTTTTTTGAATCGAGCACCGTTGTTATGAAACGATCTTTGATCTGACGACGGTAGCCGAATTCAGTTGGCGTCATAACTGCGTAGCGAATGTCTTTGTTTTCTTGTTTTTCGAGTTCGGAGACATACTTTTGCAATGCGTTCTGGTTGATGTCGCCGACTACCAACATATCAATACCGCTGGCTTCGTCACGAGTAAACTGGCCCGTGTACAAAACAAGCTGTAGGTTGCCCAAGCTCTTAAGTCTTTCCGACTCGGCTGAAGCGGGAGTTTTTTTGGCTTTGGTTTTTGGAACAGCATCGTCACTTGCGGTGCTCGCCCCCGGGCCGTTACCAAAAATAATAAGCAGCGGGTCATAATATTCGTATGTCTGGTTAACTTCGTAGTACAGACGATTATTGGTGTTATCGGATACAATTATGCCGACATTTAAGAGGTTGGCAAGTTCGCGGCGCACCGAATTAATTTGTTCGTCGATTTTGCGGGTAATTTCCCGCACATAAAATGAGCGGTTGGGATTGCTATAAAATAGCTGCAGCAGCTTTACCCTCGTCTTTGATCCAAACAATTGCTCAATCATGAGCCTATTGTAACAAACTTTGGTCGTTAGCTATATATCATTTGTTCAAGAAAGTTGTGATTAAATCTACAGCCTCATCTTTTTTACAGATCCAATGAATGTCTTTATTGCGTTTGAACCACGTACGTTGACGCTTAGCGAGCTGCAAATGTTGGTGAACAAGAATTTCTTTTGCCTCGTATAATGACACCTCACCCTCGAGATATTTTTTGAATGCCTTAAAACCTGGCGCTTGTAGCCCCGGTGCATTCCAGCCAAATTTCCCGGCAGCCGCGCGGATTTCATCGAGCAAACCAGCATCCACCATAGCGTCAACACGTTGCCTGATCCTTTGCTCTAGCTCCCCACGGTCAATCGTTAAGCCGATCACAAGTGTATTTGCCCGAAGTTCACCATGTCCACCAGTTTTTCCGCCGGTTTCTATGGCACGGATAAGGTGCCTGGGGTTGCGTTCGTTTTGTGGCAACGGAATTCCCTGCCCTTGCAGAATATCCTGCAGCTCCTCGACAGATAGTTTTTGCAATGCTTTGCGTTTCACGGGATCGGCCTTTTCTAGAAACTCAAAATCATAGATCACTGCGTCGACATACAACCCCGTTCCACCTACCAAAATGGGCACGCGCCTACGTCGGGCAATCTCTTGTATGGCCTGGCTGGCTAAAACTTTAAACTCGGCCGCAGAAAATGACCGGTCTGGCGATACGACATCCAATAAATGATGCGGTACGATTGTTCGCTCATCGAGAGTCGGTTTTGCCGTCACAATATCCAAACCTTGGTACACCGTACGGGAATCGGCCGCGATAATCTCGCCGCCAAACATCTGCGCCAATTCGACGGCAAGTGCCGACTTGCCCGATGCCGTCTCACCCACAATAACTATCAGAAGAGACTGATCTGATCTGGATTCCATAACAAATTCTTTATGTCTACAGTATAATTATCCGAAACTTCAAGTCCGTCAGCCATGAGGGCGGAGCGGTGCGCATCGCGGCCGCCGCCTGGCCAACCGGCGGCCAACCCGCCCTGTTTATTAACAACACGCTGCCATGGCAAATCCGTCGGACCGGTATGTGCAATCTGCCCCACTTCCCATGCCGCCCAAGCCGCGCCGCATAACGCCGCAACCTGACCATACGTCGCCACCCGCCCCTTTGGTATCTGGGCAACGACTTCGTACACTCTCTGTTTAAAATCAGCATCGACGCGAGGCATAGCCTTAACCCCTACAGAGACGTTTTACTTACGCGACTCTTCGCTTCGTTGGCCACCGTCTTCAAAAATTCATCAATTGTACGTGCTTCGTGAGCAGGATTCACTTCCATGTCTTTACGCACGCGCGGCGTCAGTTGGCCGGTTTCAATTTCTTTTTCGCCGACTACGACCGAATATGGAACCTTCATTAGTTCGGCGTTTCGGATCTTCTTACCTACAGACTCGTTGTCGTTGTCGACGTATACGCGCAAACCCAATTCCTGCGCCTGAGCAACCATGTAGTCAGCAAATGCCACCGTCTTTTCTTCTTGATTCACGGTAATGATGCGAATCTGTTCTGGAGCGATCCAAACCGGAAACTTACCGCCCAAATGCTCAATAAGAATGCCGATAAATCGCTCCAAAGAGCCATAAATTACGCGGTGAATAGCAATAGGTGTTTTTTCCTGACCATCTTTGTCGGTGTATTTCAGTTCAAAACGCAGCGGCTGCTGAAAGTCGAGCTGAATCGTGCCCATCTGCCATGGCCGACCAAGTACATCGGTCATCAAAATGTCGATCTTTGGCCCATAGAAAGCACCGTCACCTTCTTCGATAAAGTATTCTTTGCCGCTTTCTTCCAGAATTTCCTTTAGCGTACCTTCGGCGCGGTCCCACAGTTCCGGGTCACCCATAAATTTATCGGGCCGCGTACCCAAACGAAATGAATACGACATACCAAAGATAGAGTAAAACAGCTCGGTGATTTCAAAGATACGCTTGTACTCTTCTTTTATTTGATCTTCCTGTACATATATATGAGCATCGTCTTGACGGAATCCGCGAACGCGCAGCAAACCGTTCAGCGCACCGGAAAGTTCGTAGCGATGCAAGGGATCAGTGTCACTAAAGCGAAGAGGTAGATCGCGGTAAGAGCGGTTTTTTGTTTTAAATACAATCATCGCGTTCGGGCAGTTCATAGCCTTCATGCCATACAACTCACCCTCAGCGGTCTCAGAAGTAAACATATCATCCCAATAGTGATCGAAGTGACCGCTGGTCACATAGAGGTCTTTCTTGTTAAGTAGAGGCGACACGATCTCTTGGTAGCCGCGGGTCGCATGTTCTTTGCGCCAAAAGTTGATAAGTTCATTGTAAAGCACAACACCATTCGGCAGCCAATACGGCATACCAGGTGCAGTCTCATGAAAGAAGAATAAATCGAGCTCCTGGCCAAGTTTGCGGTGGTCGCGTTTTTTGGCTTCTTCGAGCATATTCAGGTATTGGCGGAGTTCTTTTTCGGTCGCAAAACCAACGCCGTACACGCGTTGCATCTGTGGGTTGTCTTCTTTGCCGCGCCAATACGCGCCCGATACGCGCATTAGCTTAAAGGCGCCAACCTTACCTGTTGATTCCACGTGCGGGCCGCGGCACAGATCCGTAAAGTCGCCGTTTTTGTAAAATGAAACTTCGTCGATTTTGCCATCGCCTTCAGCTACTGTGCCTAGTTCCTCGGCTTTTAGATCCTTAGCGATGGTGGTGCCGGAGCGCTTGAGGTCGTTTAGCAACTCTTCTTTATAGGGCTGTTCGGCCTCTTTCGCCCACTCAATAGCAGCGTCGACAGGTCGAGTAAAACGCTCGAAAACCTGGTCTTCGCCAATGACTTTTTGCATCTCAGCCTCAATCTTGGAAAAATCTTCTTCGGAAAGCTGCTTGTCGCCCAGGTCGACATCGTAATAAAAGCCATTTTCGACCACCGGTCCAACGCCAAGCTTGATGCCGGGATGCAGACGCGTGAGAGCTGTTGCCAAGATATGCGCGAGGCTGTGTCGCATTGGATGTAGTTGATCGTCATGTGGGCTGGCCATTTTAGGCTCCTTTCTTATATGTAAAAAGACGCGGTTCGATTAAATACTCTCGCATGGTATTCAATCGTATTACCGCGTCTCGGACCCAGAAGCTATGTCGCAAAATTTTGCTTGATAGTTCCGGGCGGTTCCACCGGACTTCCTTTGCTTTTATTTTGAAAGCTCAGGCGCTTATTGCTTCACGTTAACGTACGTTTGGCTGCCCACGGAGCTCGGCAGTTGGTGAATCTGCTTCGCCGCTCGATGTGATTATGAACCTCCCAGTTCATAATCATTGTAACACATCGCAAAACTTCGCCTTACACGTACTACTATAACAATGATGGTACGATCCGGCTAGTACTAATGTGTTGTCATTTTTGTAATAGTCCCTGGGGATAACTCCACACCCAAGCCACAAGAGATTTATATCATGAATGGTATATACCAGATATGACATATCTCATCCATGGTAATAAAAATGCCAGGGATTACCCTGGCTTGTTACTTAGGAAGATGGTGGGCCCTAGAGGACTCGAACCTCTGACCTCATCCACGTCAAGGATGCGCTCTAGCCAACTGAGCTAAGAGCCCAAACTCCAAAACCCTTAAAGTAACTCCATTAATATAGCGCACCTTTATGATTTTCGCAAGAGCATCCCCCCTGTTATTCCGCTCATGCTTCCCTGTTGCAGGCTTGACTCCTGGCGCATCCTTTGCTAACATATCCCGGTTAAGAGAGTTTTTGGTGAGTATCAAAAAATCAAGCACGCTTGATGATTTCAAGCTTTTTTATGAGGAATTAGCATTTTCCTCTAAACCCAATCGAATTCGCCGTTTGCGCGTAGCCACCTCTGTTAAGTAGTGGCAAAGCACTTATCGCCGCCTCCGTCCTGTAAGCTGAGGCGGCTTTTTGCTTGCCCGGCATGGGCCTTACCCACAATATAACAGAGAGTTTTCCACTAGCATTTTAAACAGCTACATGACAATATGTAGTCATGGTATGTATCTATTGCGGTTCAGAAACACAAGTGATTAACTCTCGCCCCCAAAAGCGAGTGAATCAGATTTGGCGACGTCGTAAATGTCAGCAGTGCAGCAATATAATGACTTCTCATGAAGTTTTTGATCTTTCGGCAAGTGTACTCGTCGAGTACAACAATAAAACGCTCCAACCTTTTCATCGCGATCTTTTATTCGTGAGTATCTACGAAAGCTGCAAACACCGTCCGAACACCTTAGTCGAAGTGTCGAGCCTAACTCAAACAATTGTTGCCGAACTACTCCAAGGCCGCTTACGGGATAGCAAGGTTACTCGCAGTGCAATTATAGAGACGGCAGCAAAAGTGCTGCAGCGCTTCGACGCTTCTGCTGCTGCAATCTATCAAGCCTATCACCGCTAACCCTAGGCGTCGAAGCTAAACGACTGCTGAAGCTTTACTTTTTCTTCTGACCTTCGCTCGTAACGACCGCTTTTTCGGTCACGTCGAACTTATCCATGTACCGGCCCAACATCAGGCGGGTCTGTGAGTATAATGCCGCAAATGAGTTGTATACGATTGTGGTGTGATGCA
>CAZSZJ010000040.1:0-8782 GCA_964610985.1 uncultured Candidatus Saccharibacteria bacterium
TGCTCCACTTTTATACTCATCGTTGCCGCGTCCGCCCAGCTGATCACGGTCGTGAGCTTCGCCGGTAGTACGACCGAGTCGCTGCTCAAATGCATTAAACCCCAAATGACCTAAAAGGCGCGATGCATCCCGTCCCATGATAAAATTGTGGCGCTCGTTATTATGGCCAAGCTTCCGTTCGCTACCGCCCTCAAAGTCAGGAAAGCCGCTTGAATAGCGGACGCGCGACGTGCGGAGCGCAATCTGACCGACTTCCTCTATTCTTGGTATCAAATTTTGGGCGCAAAAAACAGCGCCACGTTCGTGGTGTTGACTCATTTGTATTCCTCGTTTACCTAGTTGCCGTTACTGGACATGTGTCAGCGTAGCGAATGCAAAGCGGAACAAAAATCTGTTGTGCGCGGGCGTGCACAATTCAGGCGGCAACGCCCAGCCCAAAGCCTGGCATTACGCAACCATAAGCGGTAAACTGTAGGCTAGATGGCGCTCGAGTTTTTTCAATATCAAGTACATCGGCATTGGTATCGAGTCTATTGGGCCATTATGCTTGGCTTCAGTATCCTCTTTGCCGGTCTTACGCTGGCTGCCCGTTTTTTGGAATTGGGCCTGCGGTATTCGAGCTTGTTTGAACTTGGAACTTTTGGGTTGGTGTGGGTCGGCATTACAGTCGTATACCTGCTTAGCCTTTTTTGGATAATCGCGCGGTATAGCCTGCCGTTTGCGACACTCGTAGGGTCGATGCTCTTTAGTTTTGTACTCCTCAGTGGGATGGCATCGGTGGACCCAAGCAAGGGCGCGCTCTTGTATGTGAGTGCGTGGCTGATCGCCGTATTCTTTAGCGGTATTTATGGGCTGCCACTTCTGGTCGGGTCGGCATTTATGTCGCTGGTCTTCACGGTGCTGCAAAGTGATTTTATCTTTGGCAATATCACGTATCCTATGTGGCTACTGCTTGCATCCTCGATAGTACTCACATTTCTAGCTTACTTTTTTTGGAAATTGCGGTTTACCAGCGTCGAAGAGCAAAAGGTCAGCCAACTATCTGGTATGCTCCAGAGCAATCGGCAACAATCAGAGATTCTCATTCAGTCTATTTCGGACGGCATTATTATGACCGACACGACAGGGAAGATCACCCTTATCAACCCGGCCGCAGCCGCCATGACGCAGTGGCCGATTGCCGAAGCCATCAACGTCGACGCGCGACTGGTCGCCAAGCTTCAAAATGAAGACGGTTCCGAGGTCGATAAAGAGGACGATCCCTTTACCGAGGCTATTTCGCTCAAACAAAACATCAAACAAACCCTACAACTTGAGGGGCGCGACGGAAATCACATCAGTATCTCGCTATCCGTGTCGCCAGTACTTATCGGCAACGAGCCCGAACCACGCGGATCGGTGGCCGTTATCCGCGACATTAGCGAAGAGCACGAGGCCGAAAAACTGCGTGCCGAGTTCATCAGCACTGCCAGCCACGAAATGCGCACGCCGGTAGCCGCTATCGAAGGCTACTTAGCGCTGGCGCTCAACGATAAGGTCAGCACCATCGACAGTCGCGCCCGCGGCTTTTTGGAAAAAGCCCATGCCTCTACGCAGCATCTGGGCAAACTCTTCCAGGATCTCCTTACATCTTCCAAGGCCGAAGACGGGCGGCTGAGCAACCACCCAACCGTTGTCGAAATGAGCGCTTTTATGCAGCAGCTCACCGACGACCTCAAATTCTCCGCCGAAAAGAAAGGTCTGCTAGCCGAATTCGTCATAGGCGGGGCGGACGAAACCATTGACGCCACCACCAAAGACGCTGCCAGTCAACATTTGGTTAAACCCCTCTATTACGTACATATCGACCCGGAACGCATGCGCGAAGTCATCACCAACCTTTTTGACAACGCATGTAAATACACCGACTCTGGTAAAGTATCTATTGGCCTCACCGGCAACACCGAGGTCGTCCAGATGTATATTCGTGACACCGGCGCAGGCATCCCGCCCGAAGACATTCCGCACTTATTCCAAAAATTCTATCGCGTCGACAATTCAGCCACACGTACCATCGGTGGTACCGGGCTCGGGCTCTTTATTTGCCGTAAAATCGTCGAGCTCTACCATGGCCGCATCTGGGTAGAAAGCGAAGTGGGTGTTGGCAGCACATTCTTTATAAACCTACCGCGCCTCAGCGCCGCCCGGGCAGGGGAGTTGCAAAGCGCCGAAACCTCGCTCGGCAGCAAGCCAACAGGTTTGACAACCCAAAAATCATGATACAATAAGGCTAACCATAAGCTTGACAACCATATTAAAGGGGCTAAGAACGAACAATGGCAAAAATTCTGCTGGTCGAAGACGACAACAATTTGCGTGAAATCTACGAAGCACGGATGCAAGCCGAAGGGTACACCGTCGTCTCTGCCATGGACGGTGAAGAAGCCTTAGTTGTCGCCAAACAAGAAAAGCCTGATCTCATCATCTCCGACGTTATGATGGCCCGCATTAGCGGTTTTGAAATGCTCGATATTCTGCGTAACACCGATGGTCTTAAGCACGTCAAGGTCATCATGCTCACCGCACTTGGCCAGGCGGAGGACCGCGCTCGTGCCGATAACCTCGGAGCCGACCGCTACCTGGTTAAGTCGCAGGTCACCCTGGAAGACATTGTCAAAAGCGCCCAAGAACTCCTGGTTGAAGCCGGCGTGGCTACCCCCGCCAGCGATACGCCGGCCGCTCCTGCGGTCCCCGCTCCAGCCGCGCCGACTCCACCGCCAGCACCTGCAGTCACCGTTCCAGCACCCGTTATACCCGTCATTACACCTCCCGCCGAACCAGCCGCAGCTTCGGCCCCGATAGCAGCACCTGCAGTCACTCCAGTAGTAAGCACACCCCCCGTAACACCCACACCAGCCCAGCCTACGCCAACTCCTCAAATCAATACACCTCAAGCCGCTCCTGCAACTCCCGCGCCCGCTACGACTCAACCTGCCAGTGAGCCAGCCGCGCCTCCCGCGCCCACAGCACCACCACAACCTCCGGCCGCTCCAGCTCCAATTCCAACACCGCCGCCAGCACCAGACGCACCCACCGCCACCGAAAATCCTGCGCCGGCCGAACCACCCGCAAAACCTGAAGCTGCCGAGCCCGCACCGACTCCTGTTGCAGCCACATCGTCGAGTCCAGCACCAAGTCCCACCCCAGAACCAACACCGCCGCCAGCACCGACAACCACCGATCCCGAACCAAACGGCGTACCCGCACCCGCCGAAGCTGAAAAACCTACCGGTCCCGAAGCACAGAGCACCTCTGACGAGCAGGCGGCAGTTGAAGCTCAAATAAAAAGCTTTATTAATCAAAAAGCGCCCGAAACCACTAATGCGCCAGATGCTACGCCAGCGCCCAGCACACCGGATGTACCGCAGCCAGCACCAACCACCGTTGTCTCACCAACCCCTGACGCAACAATTCCTAGCCCCACCGAAAGCAATGCATTCATGTCGGATGCTATTAAAGGTTTGGTCTCAGACGCCACCACCCCCGTACCCGGATCAAGCGCGCCCACCATCGTGACACCGACCACCGAACCAACAGCAAGCCTTGCGCCGGAACCCACTTCGCCGTCGTCTCCCGTAGATGATAGCTCCGTTGTAGCCCGCAAAAAGATTATAAAACCACTCTCACACCCCGAAGACCGCACCCCCAACCTGGATGAATTACTCGCCAAGGAAGGTTTTACTAACCTCGACGACGACACTCACACGCAGCAGCCCCAAACCAGTGCAGTAATGCCAAACCCAGAGCCTATGCTCACGCCTACACCTCCGCAAACACCCACCTCGACACTGCCCACCACGCCACATCCCCCAGGCCATGTCATTTCGCCATCCGGTGGAGGCGTTGATCCCAACACCATCGCTCTCTAGACGAGAAATATATTAGCCTAGCTTTGGCACCACGTTTCGGCGATAATAGCTGCATGCGAATCAATCGTTTTGTTGCCAGCGCAACCGGCATGTCCCGGCGCGACGCCGACCATGTCATCGACGAGGGCAGGGTATTGGTCAATGGCCAGCCACCTCAAGTCGGACAGAATATTATCGGCGGCGACACCGTCACCCTAGACAACGTGCCGGTAACCCTACAGAACACCCAAACGATCCTGTTTAATAAGCCGGTCGGGTACGTGTGCAGTCGTGACGGGCAGGGCAATCAAACCATCTACGATCTGTTACCTCCAGAACTTCATCACCTCAAGCCAGTTGGACGGCTAGACAAGGATTCGTCCGGACTTCTACTACTCACCAATGACGGCAAACTGGCACAGCAGCTCACGCACCCCAGTTTTCAAAAGATAAAGCAATACGAGATAATGCTACGTCAACCCTTACAGCCGCTGCACCGGCAAATGATTAGCGACATCGGTTTGCAGCTTATCGATGGCCTCAGTCGCTTGCAACTTGAACGCCTGCGTGATGGCAATGAAACCGCTTGGAAAGTCACGATGCACGAAGGCCGCAACCGCCAAATCCGTCGCACTTTTGAATCACTCGGCTACACTGTTTCCAAACTACACCGCACTCATTTCGGTCCATATCGGCTTAGTTCAATCAAACCTGGACAATACCAAGACATTACACCCCAGGCGGCTGACTAGTTCAGATAAGTCGTACCCTCTGGCCGGCTAGCTTCAAATGGCTGGAGCGGCAACCAAGTCCTGTCGCTCGGCTTTGGCTCTGTCAGACCCTTTAGCATATCTAGGTATTGTTTCTGCAGATCAACTTTCCGGTCAAACTCCTCGCGGTCGTAAGGTGTCTTACGGCTTAGTGTCTCTCGAAACGCCAAATGCTCGCGGGAGCACGAAGCAAAAAAAGGAGTGCCGCGCACTCCTCTAACCCAACCATCCAAAAACTGCACATCCGGCCGCGCATAACGGTCGGTTAACTGTGGCGGGGACAAAGACAATACGTCATGCTGAAAGATATTAACCATGGGCAACAGACAACGCGTACGCTTTCCGCCTCGGTAGGGCAGCAGGTAATGAACTTGCTGCAAGACGGCAAATTTTCCCGGCGCACTCGGCAATGGCAACGGATGACAGGTGACCGTCCGGCGCTCCAAGCAATGGTTCCCGCCCAAGATCTCCTCGGTCAGCCACAAAGGCACTACCGTGGCAGTCTCTTCGCGTTCCACGGCCGTCATAAGGGCGAGCGAGGTAAATAGCCGCGCGGCTGCAAGCTCGGCATCCACATACTGCCGCGCCGGATCGTTCAGCCGGATACTCTTCGCATCATATAGACTACGCTGCAAGCCATCGATGTAGTCAAACCCCAAATCGACCGGCCTATAATCCGGCAAACCGACTAAGACATCGGGTTTCATTTCGCTCATTATACTTACCGAAACTGTAGCATCTTTACGGCAATTATTTCATTTTGACAGATGCCCGTCAATAGGCATTACCCAATCATCTAAAAGTAATTTTGTCAACGAGCCCACATCTGTTACAATAGGCCTAATGAGTTCCAAAAAATTACCGATTATTGCAATTGTCGGCCGGGCCAATGTGGGCAAATCGAGTCTGTTTAATGCCATTCTTGAACGCCGCGAAGCAATTGTGGCCAAAGAAGCGGGCACAACACGCGACAGCATCACCGCCAAAGCCAGTTGGCGCGGCCAAGACTTCTGGCTCGTCGACACCGCCGGCATGAAAGACGCCGAGGACGATTTCGAATTTACCATCCAAGAGCAGATCTTGCAGGCCGCCGATAGCGCCGATGTCATCTGGGTTTTAGTAGAGGCCGACATACCCATCACCGAAGAAGATCGCCGCGTCGCCAAACTAGCGCTCAAAAGCCGTAAGCCAGTCTTTTTGGTCGTCAATAAAATCGATAAGGCCCGAAAAGGCACAGACCTAGACGGCTTTCAGCGCCTGGGCATCAAACCCATTATCCACACCAGCACCACTCAACGCCGCGGCGTTGGCGAACTGCTCGACACGCTTATCGCTAGCATTCCAAAGGCAACGCTCACGGAAGACGATAAGCGTCTCCGTATCGCCCTCCTAGGCCGCCCGAATGTGGGCAAATCGTACCTGTTTAACACCTTGGCCAAAAAACAGCAGGCCATCGTAGCCGACTTCGCCGGCACAACACGCGATGTTAACCGCACCACCGTACGTTTCCAGGGCCGCGACATCGAACTTATGGACACCGCCGGTATTCGCCGTCCAGGCAAGATTGGCGTAGGAATCGAGCACTTTAGCGTTATCCGATCTCTGGCCGCTATCGAACAAGCCGACATCTGTTTACTCCTGATGGATGCCAGCGAACTCAGTACGCAGCTCGACCAAAAAATCGCCGGCATGATCAAAGAAGCGGGCAAGGGACTCATTATCGTCGTCAGTAAATGGGATGCCGTAGAAGGCAAAGACGCCTTCACGCGCGACGCGCTTGCACCACAGATCGCTCAAGCATTCGACTTTACACCCTGGGCTCCGCTCATCTTTACCAGCTCAGTCACCGGACAAAACGTCACCAAAATCTTTGAATTAGCAGGGGAGATAGACCAGCGGCGTGCCCAACGTATTCCTACCCGCGAACTCAACAATTGGCTGCACGAAGTTATCGACCGCCACCCGCCAGCGGGGCTCAAAGGCCGCAACCCCAAACTCAACTACATGGTTCAAGAAGACGACAACCCCATACCGGCATTCAAGATCTTTGGCTCCCAGACGAGTTTTGTACACTGGAGCTACCGCCGCTACCTAGAGCGCAATCTGCGCGAACGCTACAATTTTGAAGGGACAGCGGTTCAACTCTGGTTTATTGAAAAACACGAACACCACAAACACGGCAACAGTCCCACCAAAGAACCCCGCAAACCAAGCGGCATGCCCAAAGAATATAAAAAGAAGAAATAAAAAATCAGGGGTCTTTCGGGTATACTGTTACGCATATGGCATTCTTCCAAAAAAAACCACAGGTGGGTGACAGCAAAAGCTTTTTTACCATTGGTCTCAATAAAGTCGTCTTGATCGTGGGCCTTGGCAACGTAGGCAAAGAATACGACGGAACGCGCCACAACATCGGTTTTGCCGCAGTAGACCGGTTTGTTGCCGACCACGACTTCAGCGGCTGGACCGATAAAAAAGACCTCAAATGTCATCTGGCAACTGCGCAGCTCGGCGATACCAAGGTGATCGTCATCAAACCAACAACATTCATGAACCTCAGTGGCGAAGCGGTGCAGGCCGTCGTACACTTTTATAAAATTAGCCCAAATAGCATCGCGGTTGTGCACGACGAGCTCGATGTACCGTTCGGTCAAATCCGCACTCGGGTCGGCGGCAGTAGCGCAGGGCACAACGGTATCAAGTCGGTTACGCAACATTTAGGCGAACAATACGGTCGCGTACGCATCGGCATCGGCCCCAAAACACACGAACAAATGGACAGCGCCGACTTTGTATTAGCCCGTTTTTCGTCCTCGGAACAAGATCAGCTCAAAAACCTGACCCGCGAAGCCAGTGCAATCCTGAGCGAATACGCTTTTAGTGGTCAATTACCGCACGAAACGCGGTCATTTATTGTGTAAAAACTTGAACCGCTTTTCGCCTTCGAGCAGTGCTGCGAATTGAGCATCTGTAATACGACTGGTACCGACCACTTCACTTACCACTCTTGCCATTTCTTGTAGGAAAATATTACCGTTGCGATTCCCCAAGATAATGGAGGGCGCTCCGAGTGCCAAAAGGGCTCCGCGTGCGTATCGCTGCCGGGGGTGAAGATGTAGATATGTCGTGCTTGGTATACGCTCGGCCAACTCAGGACGTTCTCGATATACTTGGTCAAGCCCTCTGGTAATTTGTTGAGCGTCGGCCCAACCTTCGGCCGCAACCAGAGACACTATGCCCGCGGCCACGCGCAGGCGCGCCTGCGCCTCTTCCTGCTCCATCCTGTGGCGTCCATACGCCGTCGCAGCATCTGCCAAACCAAGCAAGGTCATAAATTGCAACTCCTGTGCCAAGACAGGAAGGGGCAGAACACTGTCATCGGGGCTAAGCGTATTAAATGTTGCGACCTGTCTTGCCTCTTCCAAAAGCGCAACTTTATTGCGAAAAGGACCGTAGTCGATCAGTACATCCCCGCTATTTGCGCCATCGTCCAAACGTCCGACTGGAGAACCATAAATATCAATCATGGTACCTTGAAGCAACGGCTCATCGTCTAAAACACTATGTGGGCCGATATCACCCATGAGCTGCATTTGAGGCATATTTTTATCGTGCCAAAAGTCTTGTTCGGCCTGAAGGTAAGGCCATTCTTGATTGCCTTCATCATCCAGTACTGAAATATAGGTCGGCATCTCATGCAAAGGCTGTAGTGTAACAGGATTCCGCAGTTGCAGAGCGTCGCCATTAGGAATAAGCCAAAACTCCGGCGCTCGTGGCACGAGCGGCTCTAAGGGCATGTCTGGAGCTTCATTACGATATCTTGCCATGTTGTAATTATACCTTATTAAACAATAAAACTAAAAATAGGCCAACAAGAGGGGGTGGGCACCGCTTGTTGGCCTATTTTTGGAGACATACCGATCCAAAGACCGCCATATCTCCATTTGAATCCCGAAGGATTCTACCCTTTAAGCCCACCCAGCGAAGCGTCATGCACTAAACTCCAAAAGTGATGCGCCGGTCCATATGGACCATCTCTTGAGGGACTCGCTCTTTGTAGGACCACCAGGATCCTATTGCAACCGAAGTCACAATGGGATGCTTAAAGGGGTTAGTATGTTTTAG
>CAZSZJ010000041.1:0-8769 GCA_964610985.1 uncultured Candidatus Saccharibacteria bacterium
AAAGTAAAACCTGGCACCATCATGTTTGAAATGCAGGGTGTGAGCGAAGAAATAGCCCGCGAAGCCATGCGCCTCGCGGCACATAAACTCCCTGTAAAAACTAAATTCTTGGTGAAGGAGGACGCGTAATGAAAATCGCTGATATCCGCAAGCTGTCGACTGCCGAGTTGACCACCGAGAGCACCAAATTACGTGCGGAGATTGCAGAACTTAAGCGTCGCCTGTCCACGGGTGAAGTCCAAAACGTCCGCGTCATTCGCGGCAAGCGCAAGGACCTCGCACGGGTGCTGACGGTACTAGGCGAGCAGCTCGCAAAGGAGAACATGTAATGGCAAAAATGATTCACGGTATTGTGTCTTCCAAGAAGACCGACAAGACCATCATCGTGACCGAGCATGTCCGTCTGACCCATCCGCTGTACCGCAAGCAGTACACGGTGACGAAGCGGTTCATGGCCCATGATGAAAACAATGAAGCTCAGGAAGGTGACAAGGTTATCATCGTAGAAACCCGTCCCTTGAGCGCTCGCAAGCACTTCAAGCTGGATCGAATTACAGAAAAGGCCGGTGTTAAGCACGTCGAAAGCGAAGCTGACATGCCAGAAGTGCTAAAGAAGGCGGAAAAGCCTGTCAAAACGGATGCCGCTGAAGCCGAAACAACCGAGGAGGACAAGTAATGATTCAACAAGAATCCCGCCTCGTCGTTTGTGACAACAGTGGTGCAAAAGAAATTTTGTGTATCCGGGTTCTTGGTGGCACACGCCGCCGTTACGCACGCGTTGGTGACATCATCGTCGCAACCGTCAAAGAAGCCAACCCTCAGGGTAACGTCAAAAAGAAAACCGTTATCAAGGCGGTTGTTGTCCGCACCAAGGACATCATCCGCCGCAAAGATGGTAGCACCATCAAATTTGACGACAACGCTGCCGTAGTTATCGGTGAGGACAAAAACCCTAAGGCCACCCGTATTTTCGGACCAGTTCCACGCGAACTTCGTGACCTCGGCTACGCCAAGATCATTAGCTTAGCTCCGGAGGTACTCTAATGAAGGCTCAAGAAAAGAAGATTTACAAGATCCGTCTGAACAAAGGCGACACCGTCGTTGTTACGACCGGTAAATACAAGGGCAAGACCGGCAAGATCACCGCTACCCACCCATCGGAAAACAAGGTAACCGTCGAAGGCGTTAACATCGTTAAAAAGCATGTTAAACCCAACCGTGCCAACCCACAAGGCGGCATTCTCGAAATTACCAAGCCGATCTGGGTCAGCAAGGTCGCTATCGTCGATCCTTCAACCAAAAAAGCCAGCCGCATTGGCTACAAGCTCGACGACAAAGGTAATAAAACCCGCGTCTTCAAGGCAAGCGGCAAAGAGATTCCAGGAGGTAAACAATAATGGCAGACAAAAAAACAACCACCACAACCACTGTACGTCTTCGCCATCAGTACAACGACAAGATTGCCGCTGATCTGATGAAGGAGCTTGGTCTTGCCAACGCGCACCAAGTGCCAAAACTGGAAAAAATCACTCTGAATGTGGGCCTTGGCAAAGCAAAAGATGACAAAAAAGTTATCGCTGCTGCCGAAAACACACTTACTAAGATCACCGGCCAAAAACC
This sequence comes from uncultured Candidatus Saccharibacteria bacterium, assembly GCA_964610985.1. GTDB lineage: Bacteria > Patescibacteriota > Saccharimonadia > Saccharimonadales > UBA4665 > JARIHD01. Next base: position 1,621 of record CAZSZJ010000041.1, read on the forward strand.
GATGGAAACGATCGCCAAAAAATCTATCGCGAACTTCAAACTTCGTGAAGGCAACAAGATCGGCCTCAAAGTTACCCTTCGTGGCGACAAGATGTACGAATTTTTGGACCGCCTGGTAACCATCGTGCTGCCTCGTCTGCGTGACTTCCACGGCGTAAGCCGGGGTGCTTTCGACCGCCAGGGCAACTTCAGCTTCGGTTTGGTTGACCAATCGGTATTTCCGGAACTGACATTTGACGAAACCACTACTTCGCACGGTCTGCAAGCGGTCTTTACTATCAAATGCCACGACCCGGCCCACGCACGTGTGCTGCTCGAAAAGTTTGGAATGCCTTTTGAAAAGGAGAATAAATAATGGCTAGGAAATCAAACATTGCCCGCGACCTCAAGCGTCAGAAAATGATTCAGCAGTACGCCGCTAAGCGTGCCGAGCTCAAAGCTCTGGGCGATCAAGAAGGCTTGGCTAAACTGCCTCGTAACTCTTCTCCCACCCGCTGGAAGAACCGCTGTGTCGAAACCGGCCGCCCTCATGGGTACATGCGCCAGTTCGGCCTCAGCCGCATCTCTTTCCGCGAACACGCGAGTAAGGGCGAAATTCCTGGCGTAACAAAGGCCAGCTGGTAGAAGGAGAATATGCATATGATGGTATCTACTGACCCAATCGCCGACATGCTAACCCGCATCCGGAACGCAATTGCCGTTCGCAAAAGCGAAGTGGTTATGCCGCACTCAAAGGTTAAAGAATCTGTTGCCCGTCTTTTGAAGGACAGCGGTTTCATTAGCGACGTGTCGGTTGCCGACGTTAGCGTTGGCAAAAGCATGAAGATCGTTATCAACGAAGCTGGCGAAAATGCCCGCATCACCGAGATCGTTCGCATGAGCAAGCCAGGCCGCCGGTATTACATCGGTAGCGACAAAATTCCTGTTGTTAAGCGCGGCCGTGGTGTCGTCATCGTTTCAACCTCACGAGGTATGATGACCGGTGCTCAGGCTAAAAAACAGGGTGTTGGCGGCGAATTAATTTGTAAAGTGTACTAAGAGTAAGGAAAAACGATGAGTCGAATAGGAAAACTGCCTATCCAAATCCCCAGCGGTGTGACAATCACTGTCGACCCCGATTTCGTTACTGTCACAGGTGCTAAAGGCACACTGAAACAGTTTACGATGCCGGGCGTTACGCTAACGGTCGCCGACGGTGTAGCAACAGTTACACGAGAAAACGACGAAGCCGTCAATCGTGCTAAGCACGGTCTGATGCGCACCCTTGTCAACAACATGGTTGTTGGCGTAACAAAGGGCTTCAGCAAACAGCTTGAGATTAACGGTGTTGGTTACCGCGTTGCGATGCAAGGCGCTGACCTCAAATTTAATCTCGGCTTTTCGCACGATGTTATTTATAAACTACCACAGGGCATATCTGCCGTTATCGAACAGAACAAGATCACTATTTCTGGCATCGACAAACAGCAGGTAGGCCAAGTTGCCGCCGAGATCCGCGCACTCAAGAAGCCAGAGCCCTACAAGGGCAAGGGCATCAAGTACGCCGACGAGCGCATCCTTCGCAAGAGTGGTAAATCAGGTAAGGACAAATAGGTAGAAGTATGGACAAACTAGCACACAAGCTTCTCAACAAAAGCCTACGCAAAAACCGCGTTCGCTCGACCGTTTCCGGAACTACCGAACGTCCGCGTCTGAGCGTATCGGTTTCTAACCGGCACATCATTGCCCAGGTCATTGACGATACTGCCCACAAGACGCTCGCTTACGTTTCGACCGTCGGCACAAAAGCCGCCAAAGGTTCGATGACAGAGCGTGCCGAATGGGTTGGTACTGAAATCGCTAAAAAAGCTAAAGCTGCAAAGGTTACTGTTGTCGTATTCGACCGCGGTGGCCGGATCTATCATGGCCGCGTGCAAGCGCTGGCCGATGCAGCTCGTAAAGCAGGATTGGAGTTCTAATCATGGCTGAAAATACTACAGCTCCCGCACAGGCCGCTACCGAAGCTGCCGCTGCAGCTCAGCACCAGAACAACCGCGGTCCTCGTGGAGGCCACGGTCACGGTGGACGCCCAGGCGGTCCCCGCCGCGATGGTCGTCGTCCCGAAATGGCTCCCGAAGAAAAACAATTTGATGAGCGCGTACTGCACATTGACCGCGTTGCCCGCGTCGTCAAGGGTGGCCGTCGCTTCCGCTTCCGCGCACTCGTCGTGGTTGGTGACCGCAAAAACCGCGTTGGCATCGGCATCGCCAAAGGTGCAGATGTTACTGCTGCCGTCTCCAAGGCTACCGAAGTTGCCAAAAAACACTTCATAACCGTCCAAACCAACAAAAATGGTTCGATCTTCCATGAATTCGAAGCTAAGGTCGGCGGTGCACGCATCCTCATCAAGCCAGCCAGCGCCGGTACTGGTCTGATCGCCGGAGGTGTGGTTCGTACCATTCTGGAAGTTGCCGGCATCAAGAACATTCTGAGCAAATCCCTCGGTTCAACCAACAAGGCTAACACAGCTTACGCGACCATCGAGGCACTGCACAGCATTGTTCCTGCCGACCAGTGGGTCACCGCTGGTGCCCTAAAAGCCGCGAGAGACGAAAAAGCCAAGGCCGCGCCAAAGACAGAAAAGGCCGAAGCCGAGAAACCCGCCGCTAAAGCCGCTCCTAAAAAAGCTGCCGCAAAGAAGGAGACTAAGTAATGAAGTATCACGAATTACAGGCCTCTAGCAAAAAAAACGGCAAGCGTGTTGGTCGCGGTATCGCTGCCGGCCAAGGTAAAACCGCCGGACGCGGCACAAAAGGCCAGATGGCTCGCACTGGCGCTAAGCGCAAACCTGGTTTTGAAGGTGGTCAAAACCCACTGATGCAGCGTTTGCCAAAATTGCCTGGCTTTACGTCTAAGCGCGTTCCTGCTGAAGTAGTTTACACCGGTCAGCTCGACACAGTAAGCGCCAAGACCGTAGACACTGTCGCTCTGGCCGAAGCCGGTCTGATAAGCAGCGCTTACGTAGTAGTCAAGCTGCTCGTAAAAGGCGACGTGACCAAAAAGCACGACGTCAAACTGCAAAACGCCTCGGCTGCAGCTATCGAAGCCGTCCAAAAAGTTGGCGGCTCATTCGAAAAAGTTGCCCGCCTAGCCCGCATAGCAACTCGCAAAAAAGAAGACTAGCGAATAGTTTCTGTGAATAAAAGGTCCGCGCGCTGCGGACCTTTTATATTGACATAACATACTACTTATGTTATAGTTGATCTAACTTAGAGGACATTAGCATGCTTGGCCGTTCCGAAGTAATTATCGATAAGCCTTTGAAGGGTCTCGTTGAGGTTGACGAAGATCGCGTAGTCATTAATGCGCCGATCGGGAGTCTTTTGGGAAAAAATACCGAAGTACGCCTACGCAGTCCTAACCTATATTTGACTATAAATGGCCCAATCCATCGCAATGCCATGGTTGACGCCAACTTTGTGCGGGAAAGTTATTCCGGCCCAAACATGGCATGGGTTGAGCTCAACGGCGACATGCGCAAAGGCTCAGCTCTCTATGTTCCTGCTGGCGTGTTATGTGTTGGCCCAGGGGTCAAACTGTATAATTATAGTGACCCGAACTACGCTGGCGAACTTTTCGAGGCTGACGACGTTGAGTGGGGTGAGCTAATGGAGCCTACCTTTACTGGCCGCGACCCGCTATGGCGCGCGACCGAAATAAATGACCAACCAGTCTTTGTACCCGGTAAAAATGGTCTGCCGGATCTCCAAAGCATGTGGCAGAATGGCCGTGGTCCGTTAAGTCCTCGAGCGCCAGATACGGATCAGAACTGGCAGCGTCCACCAGACCTCACGAATTATTAAAAAGTTATGTACAAAAATAAGGTGTAGGTGTATAGTAACGATGTCCTCATGGACGGGTTGTAGACACCAACCATTATCAAAAGCCCACCCAACAGGCTGAGATAGCAAACCGGACGCTTCCCTTAGGAGCGTCCGGTTTTGTTACCAAGGCCAAGTTGCAACTACCAAATCATAATCCTATAATCATTCAAATGTTCCGCCCGCTACTGCCCAACCACGAATTACCGATGACCGCTTTTACCAATGAAGTTATGTATTACCTAGACCAAAATCCTAATCCGGCACAGTGTCCCTTTTCCGCTCATTTTGAAGAAACGTACCTGCACAACCCCGCCGCTTACACGACACGCACACCCGAATTGGCCAAACCAGAGAATTACCGGACCATCAGGGATCGAATCCGCGATATTCAGTACCTTATAAATGCCGCTTCTATGGGTACCAGAAGAATCTACAGGCCCGCCCACAATTTTCTTAGTCAACAGCAATTTCCTGACGATCAGACACTGACCGTAATCCGCAACTCACTTCCTATGGCACACCACTATGCTAGCATCAAAGCGGAGCACGCTCGAGAGATTGCCATCGCCGCAAGAGCACCGGGCACTTTTCATGGTCTGCACGACAGAGACAGTAACCTAGTATCACTTAACTTCACATCAGAATTCATCAGGAACAAGATCCAGCCACTGCGCGCTAAAGGCTTTGGCTGTTCTTTGCTGGGCGTGGTCGTTGTGTCGCCTCATGATGGCAAAAGATATAATGCGTTTGACCTATATTGGGACGCGTTTGTAGTCGATGCCCATCGCAGGCAGCAACGTATCGCAGCACAGACTAGAAGCGCAGCGTTCAATCTGGCACAATGAGGCAGTGACCTCTCGCAAAACATTCAAACCGAGTATAAACAGCCCGTCTTGGCCACCGTCAATAAAGCCACAGCATACCTTGAGACCACCGAAGATACGTGAGCCTGCCCTTTTGCTGACCACTTTGCAGCCCATCAACTGCAAAATCCACAGTCATATATAGAGCGCACACCATCGATTGGCCCTCGCCTAGGGACTGAAGCCGAGGAGACGCCCGAAGCCTTGTCCCACGCGCACCATCTGGGCAAGCTGCTGGATGCAGCACTTTATAATCCCTTGCATGAACACCTGTTGGTGTACCAAAAAATTTCGGATGTTGGGGCACTAGGGATCATTCGGAATTCAATTAGATTGGCACGGCATTATGCGAGCCTCAGCCCAAGCGACGGCGCGCATCTTATGTTCGCCGTGGCAAAAGATCCAGAAACCGGCTTAAATCCAGCGTGTGACGACATGGGTCAGATCGGCAGGGTCGATTTTAGTCAAAGTCTCGTAGATAATCTTATTCTATCTCGTCAGCGAAACGGCGTCGGCTGTAGCGCCTCAATATTATGGTCTATGGACGAAAGAGAAGTCGGCCACGAAGGTTATTTGACCTCTATTGGGACGCCATGGTAATGCAGGCCCATGAGGCCTATTTAGCCTCGCCTTCTTACAAAAAGCGTTAGCTATTTAACTGCGGCGGGGTAGGGCTTAACAGTAGGCTTAACAACATGAAAAAACTCCTTATCTATACATTATCTTCATTACTTATAGTGTTTGGAATTGTGTCCATTGGGCCGGCAGTGACACATGCTTCACCCACTAACAGTTACGTGGCGCTGGGCGATTCCGTGGCATCAGGGGCTGGCTTGCCGTTTAATGGTACGGACCCCGATGCCGTCAAGTGCCAGCGATCAGGCCAAGCGTATCCCTTTGTCGTTGCCCGTAGCATAGGAGCAACCCTAGATCACGAGGCATGCGGCGGCGCTAAAATTACTGAAGGACTCTTAAAATCACAAAATGCCCAGGGCACGCCAATGCAACCACAGCTCGACCAAGCCTTTGCAGCCGGCACTCCCAGAGTTATTTCTATTACCGCTGGCACAAACGACATTGGCTGGTCGACCTACCTTACCAAGTGTCACCAGGCCGATTGCGGCAACTTTTCAGACACTGCCAGCTCGAGCTATCTTATCTGGCGTGTGCATCAAAACATGCGTTCTGTTTTGAATGAAATAGCTGCCCGCAGCGGCACCGACCCCAAGCCCACCGTAATTATTACCGGCTATTATTTGCCAGTCTCGAACGCTCAGCCCGCCTGCATGGACAAACAAGGCCTAACCACCAAAGAGGTTGATTGGATCCGGCAACAGGCTTCGCTACTCAATATCGCACTGAACGCCATGGCTTACGAATACGATTTTGTGAAGTTTGCCTCCGTCGACTTTAGCGGACACGAACTTTGTTCGGCTGACCCATGGATACAAGGCATTACCGGTCCAGCATTTTATCATCCGACAGCCAAGGGTCAAGAGGCCTTAGGTAAGGCGGTAATTCACGCACTGAGATAATTCGTCCGATGTTGTTTCACCAAATTTAAGTTTTATACTGTCGGTATGCATGGCCCGCCATACCGACAGTTGAACTACTATTTGCCGCTGACCCTTCGGCCACGAACCGGCCGCATTTTGCGGATTTCCGAAACGAATGATTCGATTCTAGAGCAGATACTTTTTTACGCGCGCGCCCCACACAACTGTGTTTGCCACACCCATAGGTACACTCGAAAACCTACCCGTTAGGTGGCGGTCAGCCCGCTTAGGCAAAACCCACTCCGAGGTGAAGTAATTATTACAGAGTTACAATCAAGCCTTTATTATGTATACTAAACATGATTAGAGCCTAATGGGGTAATAGAGACATGAATTGGAACGTTATAGGAAAGTCTTTGATGCATCAAGATATGCGCAAGCGTATTTTTGCGGTACTCGGTATTTTGTTGGTATTTCGTATTCTGGCACACATCCCTATTCCTTTTGGTGACCCGCAGACCATCAAACAGGTTCTGGAAAACGTCTTTAACTCCCAGGCTGGTTCTTCTTCGTTAATGAGCTTCATTAACGTGCTTTCTGGCGGTGCTTTGGCCAACTTCTCAATTATGATTGCCGGACTTGGACCGTACATTAACGCGTCCATTATTATGCAGTTGCTCACGAAGGCCATTCCAAAACTGGAAGCTCTACAAAAAGAGGGCGAATATGGCCAAAAGAAGATCAACCAGATGACCCGTACACTCACGCTCCCTCTAGCGATCTTGCAATCTATCGGTGCGATCTATCTGTTAAAAAACTTTGCACAGCAATACGGTGGCGTAGGGGACATCACCGCTACCGCGTCACTTTTTCAATGGGTGCTTATGGTTGGGGCGCTGACTGGCGAGATCGGAAGCGCACACGTCG
>CAZSZJ010000042.1:0-7497 GCA_964610985.1 uncultured Candidatus Saccharibacteria bacterium
TCCAGCAGGCCTACGGCCTGCTGTTATGGGGAGGGTGAAGTGTGGGGTGGTTCAGGGTATATCTGGGGAAACGCCAGCTGTATGATTGCCCTCATGATTTATTGCGATGGATCTAAGGCTTTCTCTGTAAACTCTTCAGGGCGGCCAATATACCATCTGGTGATATTTGCGTACAGCTCGCCGCCAGTTTGCCGCACACCGCCACGGCCAGTTGCTTTGTGCCCGGCGATCATACGGTTTCGACGGGCCATTATATAATCGGTGTCACCAAGAGCACGTCTGGCCTGCCCGTTTGCCATATCTAAAATCTTCTGTGCCTCCATTTCGCCTTTTTGATTGATAAAGGAAGTCACAAGAGCACGTCTGCCGGGTTTGGTGCGCAAAAAATCAAGCAACTCAATGGCTTCGTCGTGGCTTATAAGGGCGCTAAAACCGCCTGCAACCTTATCGTGTGCGTATTGAAGATCTTCTTTCGATATTGAACGGCTCTCAGCGGCCAGGATACGTGTTGGGGGCGTATTCGGTGGAAAGATATACGGTAGTGCTTCGTTTTGTACGCTGGAAGATTTCTCGAATTTTATAGTGAGTTGTACATTTTCCTCAAGCTTGAACTTATCACCGGATGGTTCACGGGTGATAGCGGCCTGGCGCATAAGATCGCGCATTTGGCGGGCAATCATATCCTCTAGCCTCCCTCTCGGCGGCATGTCTGATAATGCACGTTTTTGATCTACGAATAACTCCCGCTCGGCAAGTGGCATCAGCTGCCAGATAGCGGGGAGAATTTGTTGTCGTAATTCGTTATGTGTTGAGGTATTCTGTAACATCCAAAACTGGAACAAGCGCGCGGCGAGGATGGCCTCGCGGGACTCAAGGGGTAGGGCATAAGTATGCCCCCTGAAGTTTACGATGGCCTGCTCATGATCGAGTAGGTTGGTCTTTTCGGCATCCTCGCTCTTTAGGCGTTCGGCAATCTTTTGCGTATCGGGGCGGTTTCGGCGTTCGTGATAGCGATCTTGTTCATTCAGTGTCGCCGGACGGGTGTCGAACAATGCGATATTACCCAGGCGCAACCACTCGGTTATCGTCCAGCCATGGTTCGTTTCTCCACGTTTGAGGATATGTTCCGGTACTTGTTTAACGGTCGAGCGATCAAGGATTCGGCGAAGTACGTCCGGCTCCTCGTCCATTGCATGGGCAACCCTGCTGAATAAGTGCTCTCCAGGACCTCCGGCCGCCCGTAAGAGGCTTTGGAGTAGTTGTGAGACCTCGGCTGCTTTTGAGTTCATTTTATACGCCAGAATTGTTGGATCATCATCGGGTTTATCACTGGTGATATGAACTTCTGCCGCCCCAGACACGTAGGTGACGGTATAATTCGGCGCCGAGAGTTCAGGAACAGGCTCTTCGGCCGGTTCGATGAGGGTGGAATTTGGCGTTATCTCGGTTGTCGGTTCTCGAAAATCTGGGGTCAGATCCGTTGGGGTGATGGCTTCACGCGTGCTCGTGCCGCCTAGAAACTGTCGCAAGCGTGCCGCAAAACGGGTCAGCCGCCCGCCTGAGGCGGGATCTTGATTGGGTCGATGAGGAAAACCTTCGGGCATCACTGTATATTGCCAGAAATTCTACAGAATTCAAGAGGGTTCTTTCTACAACTCGTGGAACACCTGGATACGCGCACCCAAGGAGTTCAGGCGTTCGGCTAGGTCTTCGTATCCACGGTTGATGGTGTATACATTGCGAAGCGTTGAAATACCGTCAGCGGCAAGCATGCCGATTAGTAGCAAACTGGCCGGTCGCAGCGCGGGCGGACAAACCACATCGGCTTTGCTGAACTTGGTCGGGCCTTGAATATACAGGCGGTGCGGGTCGGCCAGTTCCACCTGCATGCCCACTTTGGTCATTTCGGTGTAATAGATGGCACGGTTTTCGTACATCCAGTCGTGGATGAGCGTGCGGCCGCGCACAACGGCGCTAATAGGCACAAAATAGGGTAAGTTATCGGGGTTGAGGCCGGGCCACAGATTGGGGTGCAGTTTGTCGGTGAGTGCCCGCAACGTGCCCCCGTGTTTGTGGATGGTCAGGTCAGTCAGCTCGACAATGCCATTGGCCGCTTTGTACGACTCAGACAGGTCATATTTGAGTCCCATCTTGCGCAGTTTAAGCAGTTCAAGCGAGATCCAATGGTAGGGTACGCGCTTGATCGTGATCTTGGAATTGGTCGTGACGGCGGCCGAAATAAAGAACATGGCTTCGATTGGATCTTCGGTAGGTGCGTAGGTGATGTTCTTTTTGATGTGCGATACGCCCTTAATTTTGAGCAGCGGTGTCCCGATGCCTTCGATCTGTACACCCAGCTTTTGCAGGAAATAACAGAGGTCCTGCACCATATAGTCGGCGCTGGCGGCTTGGATAATCGTGGTGTCGGTGGTGCGCGCAGCGGCCATCAGGGCGTTGTTGGTAACGGTGTTGCCGGTTTCGTAGAGGGTCATTTCGCCTGGTGCTTTCTTTTTGACGGTCACATTGTAATGGCCTTGGGTGGCTACGATGTTGACGCCAAATTCTTCGAGCGCGAATAGGTGGGGTTCGACGGTGCGCTGACCGAGTTTACAGCCGCCGGCGTACGGAATCTGAAAACTGTTGTAGTCGTGCATCAGTGACCCGGCGAGCATCAGGACGGAGCGCGTTTTGCGCGCGGCCTCGGCGTTCATGTTGGCAAGTTTGAGTTTTTCGGGGCGACGGATTTCGAGCGTGTTGCCCTCCAACCAGCGTACCTGCACGCCGATACTCTCCAGAACTTCGATAATGCGGAATACTTCCTCGATACGCGGGAAATTTACAAAGCGAGTAACCCCGTAGTTGAGCAGACTGGCGCAGAGCAAGGCAACGGCTGCGTTCTTGCTCGTTTTGAGACTGATATCACCTTTGAGTTCGTGACCGCCTTCGATTCGTAGATTGACGGCGCTGTTGCCGAGACTAATAAGCTGTTTATTAAGGACATCGCTAATACGGCCGAGCGTTTCCAGGCTTAGGTTTTGTTTGCCGTGCTCCATGCGGTTGACAGCCGATTGACTGGTTGACAGACGTTTGGCAAACTCAGCCTGGGTGAGGCCGCGCTGTTGTCTTATCTGAGCTATTAAATGACCAATTTTTTCGTTGGGTGTATCCATGGGAAGCATTATATATCACATATGATATTTTGTCAGCAACTTGTTTTTGGAAAAGAAGAATGATTGGCCTCGGTCAAGTATCCAAATAATACCACGTTTGGTACAATTAAAACATGATCTAGCTATGCCCCCTTGCCTAAACTTTTATGAAACAACATCTTTTAATAGGTGCAAGGAGCTATCCCCATGAACGATAAAGAAATAGAAGAGCTAATCCAGGCCGAAACACGCCGCCAGCGCGAAGGTCTAGAGATGATTCCCAGCGAAAACCACACATCAAAAGATGTTTTGGCGGCACTCGGTTCGCGCTTGACCGACAAATATTCCGAAGGCTACCCGGGCATGCGCTACTACGGCGGCTGCGAAATTGTGGACAAGGTGGAGAATTTGGCCCGCGACCGCGCCAAAGCCTTGTTTGGCGTTAGTCATGTAAACGTACAGCCATATTCCGGTTCACCGGCCAACATGGCTGTTTATTTTGCCCTGGCTGACCCAGGTGATACGGTCATGGGGTTGGAGCTGTTCTACGGCGGTCACATGACGCATGGCCTCAAGGTTAATTTTTCGGGCAAATGGTTTAATTCGGTGCAATACCGCACTGGCCGTGACGGATACTTGGACTATGACGGCATGGCTGAACTGGTCAAAAGGCACAAACCAAAGCTGATTTTTGTAGGCGCAACCGCCTATCCCCGAATTATTGACTGGCAACGGCTGCGAGAGATTGCCGACCTGTGCGGCGCGTTCCTGGTAGCAGATATTTCGCATATTGCCGGGTTGGTGGTGGCCGGAGCGCACCCGTCGCCCGTGGGAATTGCCGATGTAATTACAACCACTACCCACAAGACACTGCGCGGGCCGCGCGGCGCGCTCATTATGTGCAATGGCAATCCGTCTAATCCACTCAAAAAGGCCGAACGTACGCGTGAAAACCTGCCGACTTTGATTGACCGCGCCATTATTCCTGGCCTGCAAGGCGGGCCCCATAACCACCAGACGGCCGCTATTGCCGTGGCGCTCCGCGAGGCGGCCACTCCCGAGTTTAAAGAATACGGCCACCAGATTGTGCGCAATGCCAAACGTCTGGCCGATGGGCTGATGGAGCGCGGCTACGACCTGGTCACTGGCGGTACCGACAACCATCTGCTGCTAATTGATTTGACTAATAAAAATGTGCGTGGGGCAGACGCCGAAAAAGCCCTGGGCCTCGCAGGCATAACGGTCAACAAAAACACGGTGCCCTTTGACACGCGGCCACCGTTTGATCCGAGTGGTATCCGCCTAGGTACGCCTGCGCTCACGACGCGTGGCATGAGAGAAGCTGAAATGGATCAGATTGCCGAGTGGATCGACAAAGCAATATCCGCCAATGGCAATGATGCCAAGTTGACCGATATTCACGCTATGGTTAAGGACTTCGTCAAAGCGTTTCCACTACCGAGCTAAACTATCAAACTCTCTTGCAAACTCTCTTGCATCTGGGTGTCGACCAAAAGTTTTGCGCCACCTTCCGGGCTGCCCGAAATTAAAGGAAAGATTACGGGCGCTCCCGTGTCTTTAAGGTGACCCAGGGCTGTATTGACGCCAGCTCGAGGGATTTCAAGGGTTGGTGCATCCATAAAGAACTTGTTTAAGGCCTTGTCCGTCACAAATTCAGGAATGTCTACGACTACGTTGTTTTCAGTGCCGCAGCCCAAGAAGCTCCCAAGGGCTATCTCTGTGGGTTTGACGCCAGCCTCATTGCCTGCATTTAAATATTTCCGCGCGGCAACCAGCGTCCGATTTTCGGCGGCAGCCCCGGCCGTCATTATTGGAGCGCCATGAGCGACAAAGCCCTCGAAGCCTAAATCATCTGCGGACGGCAGGATGACTTGGTTGGGACTTTCTTTGTGTCTTTTTGTCACCCTGAGCATAAATACGGCATCAGTAAGTGCGACATGTGCCATAGTAGACACTACGCGAGTTTTTGCCGCTTCAGGTGCTACCAGGTCCTGGTTCGGATCCATTAACCGTGCGTGTTTTTTGTCCTCTTTAGACAGAAAGGCGGATCCGATGCTTGCACGTTGCCCGGCCAATTGGTCGGCAACGCTAAAGGTTTGTACCGTTTCTGCAAAATTGCATGCCAAAAAATTGCGCAGTGTGTCTGCTACACTTTTTTCACGCTCTGCCATTTTTTTCTCATAGCTTTTTATCGGTCCATGCAGAAGGTCAAGAGGAGTATCGAGGGATGGCCTTGCGTGCCCGAAGAGATTGCGGAGTTCTTTGCGGGTACCCTCAAGAATGCCCCCAGTTATAAGGTTATTGAAGGTGGCATCAAATTGATTTCGGCTAAAAGGTTGTCTTGAAAGTTCGCCGTAGACCGCAGGCGGAGTCCAAACGGGGCTTTCGGTACAACTAATAGTAGAGGTAGACATAAAATCTCCTTTATTTATCTTTAGAACAAGGCGACATTATTTCAGGCCTTGGCTGCATGCGCAATAAAGACCATTACTTTTTATTTGACTGTAATGTAGATTACAAAAACAGTTTATTTTACAAGGGAAATATCTCTGGTTCTTGCACGAGAGTGATATCGAACTTTTGCCGAACGGTGTCTATAATCTTTTGGCGAAACTTTAGAAGTGCTGCCGTAGACTGTGCATGTTCATTTACCAGCACCAGGCACTGCGCGGGCCAGGTGCCCATACCAGTTTCGGCGTCATGTACGTCTTTGAAACCGGATTGTTCGAGCAACCAGGCGGCTGGTATTTTGTAGCGGCCGTCATCGGTGGGCCAATTGGGGATGCCTGGATGGTCAGTGGAAATCTGCGAGAATAGTTCGGCGTCGACAATGGGATTGGCAAAGAACGAGCCATTGTTGGCGACAGTAGCGGGGTCGGGCAGTTTACTGCGCCGGATATCTATGACTGCTTCGCGGATGATCTGCGGGGTGGGATCCGTTAGACCTTTTTCATCCAGATAGGCCTGGAGGGCGCGGTAAAATGGCGGCTGCGGGTTACCGTGCATGAGGTGCAGAGTGATGGCGGTGATATAAAAACGTCCGCGGTCGGTGGTTTTGAACCGGCTGCTACGATAGCTAAAGGCGCAGTCCGCGGCAGGCAGGGTGACAAATTGTTTTAGCTGATTGTCGTAGGCCTCGATACTAACCAGCGTGTCGGCGATTTCCTGGCCGTAGGCGCCGACGTTTTGAATAGGGGTGGCACCGGCCGTTCCGGGGATCAGGCTGAGGGCTTCGATGCCGGTCATTCCCTTCTCGGCTACGCGGGCTACGACGTCGTCCCAGTTTTCGCCTGCGCCGACGGTGACGTAGTAGTTTTCGACGTCTTCTTGCTGTTCTTCGAATCGCATGATTTTGTTAACGATAACTAGGCCGGGAAAGCCTTCGTCGCGCCAGATAATGTTGCTGCCGCCGCCGATCATAATGACGGGCAGGTTGGGCTGTTCTTCGGCCCACGCCAGGGCTTCGGTCAGCTCGCGCCGACTGGTAATTTCGGTCAGATAAGCGGCGTTGCCGCCAAGCCGCATGGTTGAATGTTGGCTCAGTGGCACATTTTGCTGGATATTCATGCTGGATATTATAGCGTATTAGACGGGACCGTAAGGGGTAATTTCACTTGCGTGATCTGGTGGGAGTGCGCTACTATAAAATATATGAGTGAGAAGCAGCAAGAGCAGCCATGGAGCAAGTTGGGCGAAAAGCTCAAAAATATTCGGCAAAAGATGCACGAAAGCGTTGCTGAAGTTTCGGGTGCAGTCGAGATTGACGAACAAGCACTGCAGCGCATCGAACAGGGGCGCGAACGTCCTGCCGAAGATATTTTGATGCTTCTCATCAATCATTTCGGTATGCACGAAGACGAGGCTGCTGGTCTGTGGAAGTTGGCCGGCTATGACCCACCTTCTGTTGAGGGCCGTGATCGCGACCGTGACCAAGGTGGCGACGAACCCGTCAATAACCGTTCGGCCGTGCTGGTTATGGCCGTTGATCCGCGCATTATTTATAGCGATGGCGTGCAGGTAACTGCCAGTCAGAACGGCGTCGTTATTTCGTTTTCCCAGGCCAGCGGTACGCCAAATATTCTGACGACCGCCAAGGTTGGCATGAGCCGGGAACAGGCCCACGCCGTTATCCGCACGCTCCAGGATGCACTCAGCCGTTCCGAGCCGCGTCAGCTTTCCGAAAAGAACCCGCAAAAGGCGCCCAAATCTGACGCCGACAAAAAAGAATCCTAAAGAGGGTTATCCCTGTTACATCTGATATAATGGAGCGGTGCACCTAGGATATGTGCCGATGTATGCACCCGTAGCTCAGCTGGATAGAGCGTTG
>CAZSZJ010000043.1:0-6376 GCA_964610985.1 uncultured Candidatus Saccharibacteria bacterium
GCATTGGTGAGTTCAATAATTCGCGTTGATTGTTCTTCGAGGTTTCGTACAACCAGGCGGTAGCCTCCTTTGGGATCCGAATAAAAGGCGTGGTAGCTTAGAAATGTTACATATCTGCCGTCGCGGGTAACGATCGGCGCCTCACCGTCTATCCCTGTATCTACGGCTGGTAGTCGTTTCTTTTTGGTATCAATATTTATCACCCTTGTGTATTTGGTTATAAGGTCGTGCATTATTATATTGGTACAGGGGTCATCCTGCCCTTTACAAAAATCGTTTAGGCCTGGGGCCACGTCGCGTGCGGTTGAGGCATAGACCACGTAGCGGCCGTCAGCGGAAATGGTCGGTACATAACTGCCGCCCGAACCCGGCCCACCCTCGGCGGTACGACTGACCAACTCGGTCTTCTTGGTGATTCTATCGTAGGCATACACCTGCTCCATGGCATTATGCGAGCCAGATACTAGGTTGGTCGCTCGAGAAGAGAATACCGATATGCGACCGTCCGCGCTCAAAGTACGAGCCTGGGATTTATGTATGTCGTTGTTGGCGCCTTCGCCACTTTGTCCTTTTGTCTCAAGTGTTGTAGCGCTAAGACTGCTGGCACCGACATGTTTGAGCGGCAATAAAGCGATCATGCCAACTCCCACTACCGCCATAATTACTGGCCATATTCTATATTTTTGTAACTTCTTCATGGAGCCCCCTTATGTACTATCCGTAAAGTAACAAGAGGAAATAAATCTATTATTAAATGGGCTTCGTATTAAATAACAAGCAGCGCTTCATAGCGAACGGACACTCATCCGTGACAATTAAAGTGTTCCAAATGGGGCATTTTTTTGTTTTGCGAGTCTGTGTCACTCATGTTTTTTTGAAGTACTGCCAGGGGTGCTGGCTAGCGCTAGTATAAATGGCTACATGATTATATAATGCGGCCATGGACGTCCTAGAGTCACGAATACCCCGGCCAAATCAACCCGATCATGGCCTATATGTTTGGCCTCAAAATATGTATATTGAGCAGCACTTAGAGCTCTTTAGAAAGGCACAAGCCAGCTTGCCACTCGGTGCGCTTGTCAGGGGCGTCATCAATCATGAGGCAGCCGAATCCTTTATGGGGTCAGGACTGCATGAGGGCGTTGAGGGGCTGCCGGTAATACCAGGTAGACATATTCCCACGGCACTTCGGATATTTGAACACCGGGAATATAGGGATAATCATAGCGTATTGTTAGCAAGAGGCGTGCGAGGCCTTACAACAACATGGCAGCTAAGACGGCACTTCTCCTCAGAGCAAATTGATGCAGCGAGAGATATAGCTCAGAAAGTTGATCCTCTCACCCCCATAATGACATGGGTTAACGCTGGGGGATATATAGCTACTAGAGGAAGCGATGGCACTTTAGCAATCGCCACCTCCCCATATAGTAGAGAGAAAGATAAACAGAAATACAATTTAAATAGCGAGTATGCACGGTTACGATGGACGGAACGATGCGAATTTGTTATGGATAACCGCATAACTCATGTAGCTAATCGCTATCCCAAATATATTGACACCGAATCATACCCTCTGCCCCTTCTCACGCCACCCCCAGGCTACGATAGTCAGCACGTCGTCCAGGAGCTTGGCTGGCTCAAAAATGGCGTATTCGAGCCAGCAATTTATCCCGGCGGCCATTCGTCTTAAGCCATATGGGGGCATTATAAAAATGAAATTCAATATCGGGGTTCGGTGAAGCAAGGACATGCGCAGAAGCTTGCTTCGAGCAAGTTGGAGCGGAAAGCACGAAGTGCACTATCCCTTTCCCTCTTTTGTTACAATACCCACATGAAGACCAATCCATGGGATGGCTTAAGCCCAATATTTGCAGGCACGGATAATCTGCAAGACGTTCCACCTGAAGCAGCAGATAACATCCTTATTGCGTGGCCCGTCCTCATTGATTTCATCAATCAGAATGACCAACAACCCAAGGGCAAACGCGCTTTGGATTACGGCTGCGGAGGCGGCCGCTTCGCCTCCAAGCTGCACGCCTTAGGCTATGAAACATATGGCACGGATACATCGCCAGCAATGATAAAAAACGCTCAGCAGCACTATGGCAGCTACGCAGAATTTACTACCGGCGATGAGCTAGTGGCAAGACAGCATGGACCCTACGATCTTATTACCTCACTCATGGCGTTTGAATTTATACCCGACATTGAGCAAGTATTGCCCATATTGCTTTCGTCACTAAAACCAGGTGGTCTTTTTGTTTTTGCCACCCACAATCCGGAATATGTTAAAGATTGTTTAGCAGCCCAAGGAAGTCCTTATACGAATTTTGACTCTAAACAACATCCGTCCAGAGGTACACTTGTATTTGGCGATACAGCCGTTCCTATCTTCTTACGCAGTGCACAGTACTACCAAAAGCTATTAACCCAGCTCGGTCTCGCGCCCTTACTTGAAGCCTATCCACCCTTTACCGAAGATTTTCTGGCCCGATACCCGACCGAAGATCCTACCCTCCATTCCGAGTACCTTATCCTAGGCTTTCGTAAAGCCTAGCCTCTCGGCTAACTTATTGGCGCCCTGAAAACAAAATGGTAGGCTTAATTATTGGTTGAGAGGGAGCGGATAAATGGTCGTAATGGTAGTCTCTGAAAAACCAAATAGCATCTCAGGCCCAGGATCGCTTTTAACCTCGAGACTTATGGGGAGAGCGACATCATTGATGAGTGCATCTTCGGCCGTTGGTATACGCACAAGCCTCAGCATACTCCTACCGAAACGCGCATAATGCAAGGCATCTTCTTGGTGAATCGGATCATAGTCTTCGTCACCGTAAGCGTACAGCCGTTCCATTGCGTGCTCTACGGCTGGCGCGCTTCGCTGAATATTACTTCCTACCATCCAAGAGAAGTTCTCAACGCCCATAGAGGTTAGGTAGTTGGCCATAGCACTCAGCTTTTCTGCGCTATCTCCACCGCCCGGCTCTAATGAGGCACGAGCAGTAAGGAAAAGCTTGGCCTTATACCCTTGGCTCATGTAGCCCATACACCAACTGTAGTGCTGGAGCTCGGTTGTAATCTGGCCGTTTCGCAGGACAGGCACCGCAGCAACTGTACGATATGGACGAAATGTTTTACTCTCGCGAAAATCACGCATAATATGCGTATTATGTACTATAGTTACCTAGATTGCAATGTGATCCTACCTGAATCTTGACGTTATTATAAGTTTATATTATAATATAGACCATGAAGTTAAAAGAACTTTTGGTTGTCAGTACAGCAGGGCTTGCTCTGTCTTGTAGCACCCCAGAGTCCACGGAAATTTCTCATTTTGAGCTAACTCCAGAGCCTACAACCTATAGCTTGACACCCGCAGAACAGCTCGAAGAACAACATAATGCGGCAATAGCGGCTTTGCCCGAAGCCGCCTGCTCCACCGACCGGCGAGATGAAAAGAAAGCACGGGAAATTGCCGAAAGATGCCATAACGCACAACAACATGGGCGTGTAGCTCTGGTTAATTTCGGTGCTGAGTCAGAACTCTTGGAGGCGGTTGCCGATGATATGGAGATTGCCATGCCTGCCGCCACAGCCGGCATTGTCACGCCTTCGGTTTCGGTCGTAGCTGCATCACCTGAGTCCAAAACGGCTTTTGACGAGACGAATCCGCAATGTGCAATCGTTGACCCTAAAAAGTTTGCATCCGTCATGGCCGATATTCATATGCCTCAATTGCAGCAGAATTATGACTTTGTGATTGCGATAACCGACAAGCCGGCATGCGTTGGGGATTTGGGACTGAGCGATAATGTTGTCGGTCGTCATGCGGATATATACAAAAAAGGGATAGAAGAGATTGCTAATACTCTCCCTGATCCATCCGAAAAACTTGAAGACATGCTCGTACACGATACTGCACATGAGCTCGGCCATCTATTAGGCATGAATCATAAAGGGACTTTACAATGTGAAATTACTAAAGGTGGCAAGTCCTACAGCCTAGCCGACCATCACATTGCGCCAGCTCCAAATACTTTTGACCTTAAACGATATGCTAAGCCTACCAGCCAGTCATGCACGTACAAGGAATATAGCGACCAGCCCGATGTGCTTATGGGCAGTAATAATTACGACCTCAAACCACAAGACTATAAGCCCGACGGCCTGGAAGTTGAGCGGTTGACCAGCCTAGCTACAGCAAACCAAGACTCTACCCTGGCTACATCCGTGAGTGAAAAAACTACAATATATGATGGTGCGGCAGCCAAAGCGTATAAACACGCAACTATTGCGTTAACCGCTGAAGCCGGATTTTCGGTAATGGGCTGGCGCGGCGCGGCTGTACAAATGTCCGAATTGGCTTTTGTGCCAATCGTCGGTGAAGGTTCTGCCAAAAATGACGCCGCCGTGTCAGGCGTGCGGCTTGTCATGCAGGGCTTACATTACGAAACGATCGATATGGGGGTTCTCGCCGAGGTCTCCACCGGTGAGTCCAAGACCATGCTGGTAAGCGTCGGCCGTGAAGTTGTTCGAATCGCCCTAGACGGCAAGACCATGAGCACTACTCTCATAAAATAATAACACCCTCCCGGCCAAGAGATTATTCAACTAATTGAGTAGACCGTGGAATACTTCTTGAATGCGCGGAGGTAATCTGCTCTTATGGCTAGAAATCGAAACGACTATTGATAATACGTCTAAGATATGGCAAGATACTGTATTATGTCTTCGCCCACCCATCTGCTGAAACCCGACCATTTACTCTCGACCGCCGAACAACTGACCCTTATCAACTTTTACAATGAAGATTGTTGGAGAGAATTTAGCAGCGAACAGCTTAATAATGTGCCAGTGGATAACGAGCCTCAGCGGGATCTGAGTAGTCTAAAAGTCTTACACGTAGATTTTGGTTCTCCCGAGGCAACGATCTCAGGCTGGCGTCGCGCTTTCATGCCTCGCCTAGCAGGTTTTGCGCACTGGAATTCATATGATGACTCGATTGGATCGCTCGATTTGCGTGAGAACACTCGTACCTATCAGGTTGGCATTCACGAGGTCCGTCTTGACTTAACGGCCAATGCTGACACCACCTCTATGGTCGATATTTGGCAGCGAACCGCCGAAGAAGGACAGGTGCTGGCGCACGGCGAGGTGCTTTCGGCCATGGGTCTGCATCGATTCCTACTTGAGCCTCGTAGGGACATGCTTTTGCCTGTTCTTGGAGGCTACGCTCTCGAGCTAGGCAGCCGCGAAAAAACTCAGTCCTTGCAAATGGACACCGATAACAGGAGCTGGGGACTTCGCTATTACTCCTCGGTAGCAGCTCTTCGTAGCAATACCCCCGTCCCTCTTGTGTTGGACGGTCAACGCTGTAGCATATCATCAAGCAGTTGACGTATTTCTTTGGCCTTTTTCTGTATGGGCCACGACCGAAATCTTAAAGAGAATCGGTTTTAGGCTGCTCTAGGTCTTTCCGAATCAGGTAATCCAGTCCGCCCTGGCCAGGTATTTGTACATGGCTGGACATTATTTTCATGACCATAGCATCCATCTCCGCGGGTATGGGTTGACCTAGCACTTCCTCCACTTCGGGCAGGCAGGCGTAATAGCCAGTCCTTATGACAGCCCGGAATCTCGGCCTCATACCTGTAAGTGTTTTTACGATCTGATCCATTTCTTGCTTGCCCTCGGCAGATTGCAAGTCAATTTTATAGTACTGGCGCAGTGCACCATGCAAATCATGCCGCATGCCCAGCGTCATGGCATCTTTTGCCATCAGGGCCGCATGTACGCCACCAAATAAAACGCTTATCGCCGCCATATCATTCGGGAATCGTACTTCGTATTTCTGAAAATAGTCATCGTACTCTTTAGTCAGGAGTAGTTCGCGTAGCCTGGAATTGGGGCGCAGGGCTACAAGAAGTCTGTTCGTGACCTCGGCTACGTGCCCTGCTGCTGCATGCATGTGGATATTCACGCGCTGCATCGGAAAGGTAGTAATACCGTTTTCTTTGGCGTATTTTTCGCCAGGTCGGAATGGAATGCCATCCCCGTGAGCATTCAAGATTCTTTCCGATGCTGCTTGCAGCTGTTCGCTACTGGCAGAATCATATAATAAACGGCCCCAGGAATATTCACCAGCCGTTATTAGCTCGGTTGCAGTTGCACCCATAGCTGCCAGCACACTCGTTAGGGATTGAGGGTAGAGTATATTGGCTTCGAAATATGCATCGGCTACTTGATCCGGAAAATATTCAGACGTTTGAGACATATCCAGGAAACTATAGAATATTACACTCCATAGCGCAATAGAATAAACCTGAACCACCCCACACTTTCGCCCGGCGCCAGCCGGGCGTTTCTTGAGCTG
>CAZSZJ010000044.1:0-6255 GCA_964610985.1 uncultured Candidatus Saccharibacteria bacterium
CCCCAGACCCCCGCTTTACGAAAGCGGTGCTCTAGCCAACTGAGCTAAGGTGGCAAAAACAAATTGTATTATATCAGATGAATCCGATTAACAAAGCGCAGGACCTAGCCGACGCTTTGTCTTATTTGCCCAGTATTATATGGTGAACAAATTCATTACTCATATCTAACAGAGGTGGTTTATTTGAATTCCAAACGCTCAACCGTAATTGAACCCTGCATATCATAAACATCACTGTTTTCACTCCTGAACGTACCCTCTACCTCAACGGGCTTATTGAAGGGTGTGGTGCCCACCTTTTGAGCGTCGTATTTGAGCGCATAGTAGTCATCGCCCGACTTAAAACCGACGGCACACTCCAGGGTCTGCGGGCCATCCGTATTCTTGTGCGGTAAACAAACAAGTTCGCCAGTTAGGTTTACGTGACCGTCTTTTTGGATAGGCTGGTCTTTGCCTTCGGAGGGCGCGAACACTGCGACCCCCACCCAGGCAACCGCCACTAAAATGAGCAGAACTAGGACGCCCGTAATAAATGTTTTATTTTTCTTGATTTTTGCAGCTGTGTTATTCATAGCCTCATTATAGCGCGTTATGCCAGGCCGATTATAGTGATCTTTTTATTGCAGTGGGTGACGGTTTTTGTGCAAGTGTTTATCTGGATTTTGTATACCAAAGGCAGAAACAATGCCGCCGATAAAGAGCAGTACACTCGTTAGTAATAAGCCCCTATGAAAAGCAACCAGGTCGAGCTTTCCAGCGGCTAAAACTCCAATAAACGCCACCGCAAGCAACCCAGCAATACGCGACACGGCGTTATTGACCGCCGAAGCCACTCCAGCATGTTCCGTTTCTATGGATCCCAAAATTGCACTCGTAAGCGGCGCCACCGTAGCGGCCAATCCTAACCCAAAGAGCAATACCCCAGGCAAAATCTGCGTCCAATACTGCACCGATTGATCTACTGACAGCATAGTAATAAAACCTAAGCCGGCGATAACTGGCCCTACTGCCATAAAAAGCCGCGGGCCATGCTTGTCGGCCAATGCGCCAAACTTCGGAGATAAAAGGAACATTATAAGGGTTACAGGCATAAGGCATAGACCCGCTGCGGTGGCAGAATAACCCCCAACCTGTTGCACAAACACCGTAACAAGGAAACTTGCCGATGCCAGACCGGCATAAATGGCTAAGGTTGCGACATTGCCAATACTAAAATTACGCGTTCGAAAGAGACCCAGTGGCAGCATGGGGTCACGTATGCGCCGCTCATAAAAAATAAAGGTTACCATGGTGATTAAACCGAATATGAGGAATATGGATACGATCGGATTTCCCCAGCCAAGATGGGGCTGCTCAATTAGTGCATAGACAGGCGCGCCCAATCCAAGAATCCCCAGCAACGCCCCTCGAATGTCCAATGAGGAATGAGCCTCAACCAAAGGGGTCTCCAACTTGGCAAGCAGCCAAAGTGCGGCCGCAATCGGAAGTATATTGATAGCAAAGATAAACCGCCATGAAGAAAAGTCCACGAGAAGACCGCCAAGTAGTGGTCCAGCGATAATCGCCGTGCCCGTCCAAGCCGTCCATAACCCAATGGCCTTACCTTTTTTGTCCGGTTCAAATGAAGACATAATGAGAGCAAGTGAACTCGGAACCAATAGCGCACCAGCTGCCCCTTGTAATGCACGAGCAATAATTAGAAATGTTGCACTAGGGGCGACAGCACAAAGTACCGATGCAAAACCGAAACCAATGAGGCCGGCCAGAAGTACCTTTTTACGGCCCAACAGATCAGATAGTGACCCCGCAATAAGCATAAGTGCACCTAATATGATAAGGTAGGCGTCTACAACCCATTGCTGGACAGACAGTCCGCCACCAAACTCATCAGCAATTGCCGGGAGCGCCACATTGACAACCGACCCATCTAGAAACGCGATAAAAGATGCCAGAATACTAATCCAAAGAACTAGTTTCTGAAGAGCTGTCATATGAGAAGTATAGCACTAGTGTTTGGCGGTTTTGGCCGGTTTTTTCGCACCCGGTTTTTCGATTTCGCTAAAGACACCTAACGTGCGGTCTTTGTGCACATTGTCGCTCGTAAAGTAGCGGCCGTTCATCGCGATATAAACGCCCGGCGGCAGCGTTTGCACAAATGCGATAGAAGCCCCCAGGTTAAAACTAGCGTCAGATTTTACACCAAAACTAAAAGGAACCATAGCCCCCACCAAAACAATAGTCTTTTTGTTCAGTCCAGGCGTTTTAGCCAGCAACTGCGCAGTATTGATCATAGTGTCGGTACCGTGCGTAATAACGATTTGTTCGTCTGGGCTGCGGCCGCATGCTTCGGCAATCTCCAGGCGATCGTCTTCGGTCATATCCAAGCTATCCTTCATGAGCACCCATTCAATATTTATAGGACTCGTAAAGCGTGCCTGGTCGAGCATCTCGTGAGCAAAGCCCTCGTCGAAGCCCAGCTGCCCTGTTAGTTCGTTATATTGCTTATCTATTGTTCCACCGGTTACGATTAATCTCATTGACATAGCAGCATAATACCACAGATTGAACGGCCCGCACCTGTGATTGAAGTCACGGAAACCTACACGGAACTTATGCAAAACTAGACCGTTTTGGGCTATGCTAATAAATATGACATATGATGAATTGCGCCAAAGCTACAAACCTAACAATATCCATATATTGCTGATTGCCGAATCGCCACCGCCAGCTTCGGCCGATACCCCGAGTAGCCGCCATTTTTATCGTAGCGACCGTGAAAGGCGCGACGACCGCTTATTTACTAATACCATCAAAGCCCTGTACCCCGAAACGGCAGACCTTACGGAAGGCCAGATCCAACCCGATAAAGAAAAATGGCTACGCCGTTTTCAGGCCGACGGTTTTTACATGATCGAAGCATTGGAGGACTCTCAAGAGCACGAGGTCACCAAGAATGACCGGCAGTCACGCATTCATGACGCCCTGCCGCGCCTGATAGAACGCGTACACGAGATTGCAAATAAGGACACCAAGATTGTCCTCATTAAATCGAATCCTTTCATTGTGGCGGCAGAGCCCCTGCGCGAAGCCGGCTACATCGTACTCAATACCGAACTCGTCGACTACCCCGGCCGCTTTAACCAGCGCGCATACCGCGAAAAATTAGCTGCTCTCGTGTTCAAAAAATAACTACACAGAAGCCGCCGCCCATTGCCGATCCGATAACCTTTTAGACTGATCAGCCAGCCCGAAAGACTCCTCCGGATCCCAGAAAATTTCTATGGCGATGTAGCTTTGTACGATATTATAAAAAGATAGTTCTAGCAACACAAAGGAGATGACTTAGTGGAAGAAAACAATCAACCCAGTCCGGCCAACCCAACGCCAGCCTTTATACTTCATGAAGCGCCCACGCCGACCCTAGCGCCAACAGCCAAAACACCTTTTTACAAACAACCCTGGCTTGTTATTGTATCCGTTATTGTCGGCGCATCCATTATTAGCGCGGGCTTAGCCTTCATTACCGGTACAAAAACATCGCCTGCAGAAGAACAGTTTCTGACCATGCTAGAAACGGCCGCCCAAAAAACCAAGGTGCACTACAACTACGAGCTAAGTCGTCCTAAAGCACCAAACTTCCCTGCGGTATATGCCCATTCTCTGGTGGAATATGACTCCCAGACCCATGACTACGGCGTTGTGTACGTTTCTGACGGCATTTCAGCCAGCTCCGGACGATGCGTAGACGGCAAAGAATATGTCTCGACTACTAATAGGCTTCCTGACACCCTAGCTGAAGCCGAAACAACCATTGGCGAAGACTGGAAGCCTAGTGCAGCTGGTGCCCTTGGCACCTGCGACTATGGAAAAAGCCGTTTTCAAGGCAGTTTTACAGATGGTATTTTGCCAGTTGGCCTAACAAAAGACCAGACAAAAAACATGGTTACCGGGCTAAAAGGACGCGCCGGCGTAGTATATACGGACGAAGGAATAGCCACCTACAATGGCAAAAAGGGCCGCAAGATTGGTTTTGAAGTAAACGAAGCAAAGACCGGCACAAAACACCGCGCGAACATCTTCTTTTACGCGTTCAGGGACGGTCCAAGCAATAAGGTTGGTGCAAACATTCCCGATATAAACAAAATGAACGACAACTTTGAATCGCGGTTCCACGACACCACACCCCAGCCCGAACTCAAAGGCTTTTACGTTATCGACGAGGAGACCCATCTGCCAATATACAGCCAGATCGTGACGGTAGCGGGTGGCATTCCAGATTTCACACCCACAACAATCTTGAGCGAATATTCCTTCCCTGACTCTTTGAACATGGACGTAAAAACGCCTTTGACCAAACTCAGCAAGCCTGAATAAATTACTGAGGCGACTCAAGTTCGGGGTCAAGTTCGAGCAACAAAAGTGTAGCATCTGAAAGCTCTGGTTCGGCCTTTATTTGCTCACGTGTCATAAAACGCATTTCGGGATGCTTGTGAGGTTCCAGGTTTTGCAGCGTGCCTTCATAGACGTCAACTTGGTAAAGATGTAAATTGACCGATACCGGCTTGCCTTGGCGCACGTATACGTACTGTCGAACCTTTAACTCAGTAGCCGCCGTGACCGTAATGCCGCATTCTTCGAACACTTCGGTACACATTCCTTGGTATGGCGTCTGGTGCGGTTCGGCCTTGCCTACGGGAATCGTCCAGAACTGAAACTTGGCATGATAGAACATCAATATACGCCCATGGTCATCCTGGATGACCATACCGATCGCGTCGTGGTTTTCGAGATCGCCCGGAGTGTATTTAGTCATCGACTGCGTCCCGGGAATCAACAACTGTCAGTTTTGAGCCGTCATACAGCACTTCTACAAAGCTCGCGTTCTTGATTGATCCAGGGGGAAAGTCAGCATTTGTGCCGTGCTTTAAAGCGATCAACATCGTGCGTACCGCACCGCCATGAGCACCAACCAGAATCGTTTTGCCTGGATTTGCTTGAGCAATTTCGGTAAGTGCACGCACAAAACGTTCCGATACCTCATGATTACTTTCCGAGCCCTCGATATGTGCATGTGCCCACATCTTTTCATCGTCCAAGTTGCATGTCTCTCTGCATTCTTGGAATAGTTTTCGTGCATGGTCGTTATGCTTGCCGTCCATGACACCCATGGCCCGCTCACGCAGTTCTGACAGTTGATGGCTTTTGGGCACCGGTGCCCCAAAGATAATCTCGGCCGTCTCGATCGCCCGCCCCAGATCCGAACTATAAACCTGGTCAAAATGCACATGCGCCAGCCTGATTCTTGCGGCGCGGGCTTGGCTACGTCCCTCTTCAGTCAAATCCGGATTTACGTGACCACTCATGATGTCCTGTACGTTA
Organism: uncultured Candidatus Saccharibacteria bacterium; assembly: GCA_964610985.1. Taxonomy (GTDB): domain Bacteria; phylum Patescibacteriota; class Saccharimonadia; order Saccharimonadales; family UBA4665; genus JARIHD01. The sequence goes on from CAZSZJ010000044.1 coordinate 5,380, forward strand.
TAAATCGACTGGCCATGACGCATTACGAACAGCCGGCATATCCCTGGATTTGTTTTCTTCATATCAAGAGTATACCAAAAAGCATTTTCACGGTTTACTTCGCTTCCATCTCGATTCCAAACCGGTAGGAGAGGAAAGGCCGCCAAAGACCATGACTGCCTGATGACTTCCTTCACCCATAGCCGAACAGGTCTGGAACTATTTGCTACTACAGGCCGATAGTCTGATCACCACTATCGGTAAGAATATGCAAATGAGACACCCCTTCACGCTTATCTAGTATCGCCATGCATTTTCCTGCATCAGGCCGAGCGCGTCGCTCTCGATCTCTAGCTTTATATGATAACGGGTAGACAGGCGTACTGGGAAACGTCTCGCTCGCCCATGTATCTTCCCGCGCTGGACGGTCAGAAGCGGTGAGTGTAACGATTGCCTTAGGTGTCACCCCCTTTGCCTGCATTGAAACGCTGAGGCTCTCAAGGATCTGTCCATACCGTTCCCTGCCTAAATCAGGAGGAAAATGAGTTATCGTCATAGCGTCTCCGTTTTCGGAGGGAGTAACAAAAATCGATACATGGCATCCGTTAAGTTCATCGGTAGCCGCTACGCCTACTCCTCCATCAGGAACTGAAATCGTATCTGTTTCCCAAACTTTGATCTCCTTTGTGGCGTGACCCTCTTGTTTGGCGGCTATCAGCAGATTATCAATTGTATCTCGTGGCTGGGGGGATTGCCAGCGGCTGTTTGGGTTTTCATAGCTGTAGCTCATGTTTTTGTTTTCGATTCAATAAAAAAATACTACCATAAAAGTAGTATTTTTACAAGTACTTCGTAATAACTCAATAGCTCTGCAACACCCAAAGACCGACTGTTCTA
>CAZSZJ010000045.1:0-5926 GCA_964610985.1 uncultured Candidatus Saccharibacteria bacterium
TTGCACTTTTAGAGTAACAGAGGCGTGTTTTACTTTTTAGTTTCGAGATTCAGGTAAGATAAAACTTGCATTTAATCAATAAAAATTTCATAATCTACCAGATGAATGCCGGTCCATTCACGCCTGAACATGCCGTTATGCGAGGGGTCGACGTGGAATTTGCCGACATGGAGGCCGAAGCCAAGGCAGTGGCTTCGGCGCAGACGGGCAGTCCGACGCCGCAAAGAGTATAACTTGTTAGCGCCTTAACGTGACATCTGGTCGCCAGGGGTGTTAGAATAGTGGCATGAGAGTAGAGGAAGACCCGGAATTTTTAGATGCCCTTGGGCGCATTTTTATAACGCGCACCGATATGCGCAATGTTTTGGATTATCAGCAAAAGTTATTTACCAGCCTGCAAGAACTTTCCAGCAGCCACCGCGCCGTCCACGACCATGTGCGCAAACTCACCGAATCGCATAACCGCAACCAAGGCGATACCACCGAACTCGTCCGCGCCCGCAACCAACTCAATGACTCTTTGCGCGTGCTTGACGATTCGCACCGCCAAACCCAAAACGATATTCGCCGCGCGGTCGAAACCCTCAATTATATGCAACAAGAAATTCGCAAAGTGCCGCAGCTCGAAGACCGCATCGAAAAACTGGAGCGCGAACTTCAAAAACTCTGGCAAGACGACAAACAAGACGACCGCCGAGCCCAGGAACAAGAACAACGTCTACGTAAAATGGAGCGCAAATAGATGGCCATCAAACTATATTCCTGGAACATCAACGGTATCCGCGCCGTCGTCCGCAAAGAGTTATTCAAACCCTTTATCGACAAAGAGCAGCCCGATATTTTGTGCCTGCAAGAAACCAAAGCCCAGCAAGGCCAAGCCGAAATCGACCTCGCTGGCTATGAAGAATACTGGAACTCCGCCGAAAAGAAAGGCTATTCAGGAACCGCTATCTTTTCCAAAACCAAGCCGCTGGCCGTCCTGAATGGTTTTCCTGAAGACCTGATCAAAAAGTACGACATGACCGGTGATCTGCATGGCGACCCCAACAAAGAAGGCCGTGTCATCGCCGCCGAATACGAACACTTTTACATCGTGACAGTGTACACACCGAATGCCAAAGATGATCTCAGCCGTATTCCGCTCCGCCAAAAGCACTGGGATCCAGGGTTCCTAGCGTACTGCAAAGAGCTGGAAAAGAAAAAACCGGTTATCTTTTGCGGCGACCTGAACGTAGCTCACACCGAAGACGACCTGGCCAACCCCAAGCCCAACCGGGGCAAAAAAGGCTTTACCACCGAAGAGCGCGCCGGTTTTCAGGCATTTCTGGACGCTGGCTATACTGACACGCTTCGTATGTTCAAACAAGGCAACGGTTATTACACCTGGTGGAGTCATTTCGCCAACTCCCGCGCGCGCAACGTGGGTTGGCGCATCGATTATTTCCTGGTTTCGGAAGGCCTTAAAGACAAGGTCAAAGCTGCCGACATCCACGCCGATGTCATGGGTTCCGACCACTGCCCAATAAGCATTACATTGGACATATAAGCCTATGAAACGGGTGACGCTCCTTTTTCTAAAGCAGGACGACCGTGTGCTGCTGGCCATGAAAAAGCGCGGCTTTGGAGCAGGCCTATGGAACGGCGTCGGCGGCAAAATCGCACCCGGCGAAACACCTGAGCAGGCTATTGCCCGCGAGTGCCAAGAGGAGATTGGCGTCACGCCACATGACATGCATTTGGTCGGCCGACTGCGCTTTTTCATGCCAAACGACCCGCAATTTGAACACGACTGCTTTATATATGTGACCGAAAACTGGCAAGGCGAACCAAAAGAATCCGAAGAAATGCGCCCTCAGTGGTTTTCCAGCGCCAACATTCCGTACAGTCTGATGTGGCCTGCGGACGGCCTATGGCTGCCACATGTGCTGGCCGGTGAAAAGTTTGCCGGAACTATAAACGCCAGCGAAACAGAGGTCATTACGCACAACATCCGCATTGTCAGCGACCCGCATGCCGCGGGGGAAAAGCACCATAGTACGACTATGCCGCGCCAGAGCGACATGACCTTTGATGAAATCAATAAAATCATCTGGGACTACATGGTCGCCCGTGACTGGCACCACAATCCGCCGCGCGGCTTGGCCACGTCGATAGCCCTGGAGGCCAGTGAGTTACTTGAACATTACCAGTGGACCGATGCGCCCGTCGGCTCCAAAGAGGAGTTGGCCGAAGAACTAGCCGACATATTCCTTTACGCTTTTCAGTTTGCGCAGGTCAATGACATCGACATCACCGACGCCATCCAAAAAAAGCTCAAAAAATCCGGCAAAAAATTCCCAGCCGAAAAATTTAAGGGAAAAAACAGAGAAGACTGGCATAATGCCTGGATCAAAGCCAAATTAGACCACAAAAAGAAAGGATTATAACCGTATGAACCCCGATGACTACACGATTACCGAAACTTTCATTGAAGTGGGGGATGGTCACCAGTTGTATGCGCAGGAATGGGGCAATAAAAAAGCCAAAAGCCCGATTATTTATCTGCACGGCGGCCCTGGCTCAGGCTGCAAGGACCGCGCCAAGCGGCAGTTTAATCCCAGTCAGCACCGTGTGATCTTTTTTGATCAGCGAGGCTGTGGCCGCAGCTTGCCGTATGGGTCACTTGAGCATAATACTACCGACAAGCTGATAGAAGACATTAATAAGATCGCCGATCATTTTGGTATCAAAACCTTTGTACTATGCGGTGGATCATGGGGCTCAACGCTGGCTTTAGCTTACGCCATCACACATCCAAAACGCGTTGAGGCAATAGTGCTTCGCGGTATATTTACCGCATCAAAATCAGAAATTGATTGGCTAGAACAGGGCCATTTCCGCGAATTCTTCCCTGAGGTCTGGGAAGCGTATCTGGAAAAAACGCCAAAGAAATACCGCCACGACCCGGGCAGTTACCACATGGAACGCGCCCTAAATGGCGACCTGCAGGCACAGCAAGCCTCGGCGTTCGCCTATGATAACATGGAGGGAGCCGTGCTGTTTTTGGATGACCGGCCTCGCAGCAATGACCTCGAAGGTTACGACCCGCTCCCCGCACGCATTGAAATGCATTACATTAAACACCACTGTTTTATGTCCGACCGCCATATCCTCCGCAATGCTCACAAACTCACCATGCCCGTATGGCTGGTGCAGGGCAGATACGACATGATCTGCCCGCCACGCACCTCATATGAACTGCATAAAGAGTTACCAAATAGCCAGCTCATTATGACCATCGCCGGCCATCACGGTAGCGACCGGTCTATCGAAGACGTATCCCGGACCATCCTCTTGCAATTCAAATAAACCGAGCAAGAAATATTACATAAAAAAGATTAATTATGCCATATAATAGCTCCGTAACCAGACCAACCATCGCCGTTTTGTACGGTACGGGTGAAGGTAAACGAATTGGCAAAAAGTTGTGTCGTTTGCTTGAGGAGCACGGCTTTGTCTGCACGGACAATGCCGCTCAGGCCGACGCGATCATTGCACATTCAGGAGGAGCTTTGCTAATACCGCCATCTACCGCCGCACGGGCCATTCTTATTGTGGGGCCAATTACCGGGTTTCGCGGCAGCTTTTTGGGAACCGCGCTACGCAAAGTTCACCAAGACATGCGGGGTGCTGTGCGGGCAAAAACGCTGCCGGCATTTTTGGGCAAATCGCTTTACAATGCAGGGTACATCATAGGCAAACCAGGGCATCATTTTCGCATGCTGCGCGGACTTTCGTACGGACGTAAATCTTTGCCCCGGCTGGATGTACCGCGCGTAGCCGTTATTGCGTTCCGGGACGATCCCTGGTCCGGGTTTTTAGCCGAAAACGCGCCACATGACCGCCATTCGTACGCCTTTATTCATTACGACAAATCCCACGATGACCTCTGGCAATCGCCCGAAGGTTACGTAACCGTCCTTGAGTATTTATATGCAAAATGATTATTGGCAAAAGCAAAAAGCCGGCAAGCCGCTGTTTCCACATTTGCTCTGGAGCCGTCCCGAAAACCGTCAGCAAGCAGGGAAGCTGCTGATCGTCGGCGGCAATCTGCATGGTTTTGTCGCACCCGCTACGGCGTATAGCGAAACGGTTAAAGCCGGCATTGGCATGAGTCGCGTCCTACTGCCGAGCGCTGTCCAAAAAGTCGTCGGACCTTCCATTGAAAACGGGGAATTTGCCGCCAGCACACCCAGCGGCAGCTTTTCGCAGCGTGCGCTCGTAGAACTCCTTGATTGGTGCAGGTGGGCAGACGGCGTCCTGTTTGCCGGAGACCTAGGCCGCAACTCCGAAACCGCTATAATGGTCGAAAAGTTCCTGACTAAATGCGAGGCACCGACCGTGCTTACCAAAGACGCCATAGATTATGTCGTTTCGTTGCCGCATCCAGCGCTACACCGGCCAAACACCACGCTCGTGCTCAGCTTTTCGCAGCTGCAGCGTCTCGGTATCGCAGCTAAATTTGAATTGCCGCTAGCATTTAGTATGGATATGGTCCGCTTGACCGAATGGTTGCACCGGTTTACCGAACGCCACGCGCCTCACATTATCGTCAAACACCTCGATAACATCTTTGTGGCGGTACATGGCGAAGTAAGCAGTACCAAACTCCCCAAAGAAATACCCATCTGGCGAGCCAAAACTGCTGCCTATGCCGTAGTCTGGTGGCTGCAAAACAACTCCAAACCCTTCGAGGCCCTCACTACCGCTGTCCACGAAATGATCCATTCGTCTTGAGTAACATATAGATCTTTACGAACAAGATATTAACTTTTATACAGAAGCATGCTAAGATCTCTTGTATCATGTTCCGAAACGGAATAGTAACATAAGGTTTGTCATGTCTTTATTTGGTAAAAGAGAAGCGCGCGGCGTTGCTGCGACGGTCGTTACCGCCCCCGCACTAACTGAACCGAGCTTTGAAATGTATCGCACCGTCCAAACTTCTTGGTATGGTGGAGATTTTAGACAGCAACGTCAGGCACCTTTCAAAGGAGCTGCTGCACCTCGAGCGCTCAAAGAAGGGTTAGACCAGCTTAGCCAGCCCGAAGAACAGGCGGCCCGAGATAAACGCCTAAGCGGGTATGCACCGTTCAATCTTAATCCCGGAGCGTTCAGCTATCCAATCCTTAAGCACAACGTACTCTACGGTGACGAGGTACGAGCAATGCTCGAAGGCTGCGACAAGCCCAAAGCTGTCGCGGAAGAGGTCCAAAAAAGAATCGGAAGGCGAGGCCTCAGGCCTCTTAAACTACCCCAGACTGCCATTACTGGCGTTGTTATTGAACCGGGCGAAACAGTAGAACGACTATGTCTCGGATTAGACATAGAGAATCCCGTCGTAAGCGAACTATACGAGGAATACAATCATGCCAGAAGCGAAATTTATAAGGTCACTCGCTTTGACCTGCTGCCACGGCGCCCCAGTATAGCCTTTGGCGAAATGCCCAGGCAGCTGAGGGAAGAGCAGACGATTGAAATACCTTTCGCGGATATCTTTGGCGCCAAAACAGTGGCAGAAGATCAATTTTTAGCCACCATTGACGAAGGAACATACCCATTTGGTAGCATTGAAGAAGGATACCCGCATGGCATTAATGAAGAAGGATACCCCTTCGGTGTTGGCGAAGAGGAGCGCTACAGAATCTTCAGTGAGAACCGCGAAAATTTTAAAGCTCAACTCCAAGAACTCAACACTCAGAACGCGCGCTCTGAAGTTGGTCCAGCAACCGCGCTCAGACTCTTTATTGAGGACCAAATAAATAATCAAGGGATGCCCGCAGAAGGCTGGCTCCCCGTAGAGCTGAGAGCAGCTCAGATCCGTACCATCTTTTAAAAACAAAAACCGGCTGCGTAATAAGCCGGTTTTATTAGTTCAAGTCTGGTG
>CAZSZJ010000046.1:0-5738 GCA_964610985.1 uncultured Candidatus Saccharibacteria bacterium
CTGCGACCTCACGGCCCCCAGCCGTACGCGCTACCAACTGCGCTACACCCCGATGTGACAAACCAGGCACCACTCCTTTTTTCTTGGAAAAGCCTTGCTTTTCGCAGGACCCTCCTCTCTTAAGCCAAAGAGCCATATAAAAGACTGGACTTGGACCGATATGATTAACCCGGTGTAAACCAGGTGGGTGCCCTCACGCAGTAACCACGGTCGCTGCAGGTATCAGGCTCCCGTACGAATAGTTATTCAGATAATCATTCGTTCGGCCCGTGTCCAGCCATGTATATTATACCGCATAACACCTATCAGCGCACCAAAATTGAATAGAAGTCGCCTACTATATTACTTACTAATGGACTTATGAGTGGCGATAGGACTAATAGCAATAGGATGGTCACCGCAAAGCCAGCAGTCTCCAGTTGGTACATTAGCCGCTGCAGAGGCTCGGGAGCAACAGCATAGAGCAATCGTGAACCGTCCAGAGGCGGTAATGGTATAAGATTGAAGACGCACAATAATAGGTTAATCTCTATGAAGATGGCCGCCCCCTGGCCTACTCCCGTAAACATATCTATGCCGGCAATACGCACCACAAGCGCACCCATAACGGCAAGTACCAAATTAGTTGCCGGTCCAGCCAAGCCAACTAATGCGGCCCCATATTCGCCATAGCGTACGCTACGTGGATCGAATGGTACGGGTTTGGCAATAAAAATAGGCGGCAAATGCAGCAAAATGAGCACAGCCGGCAAGACGATGGTGAGCATAAAATCAACGTGTTTGAGTGGATTAAGCGTCAACCTGCCGGCGTCTTCTGCCGTAGTGTCACCTAAAAGCCGTGCCGCAACGCCATGCATCATCTCGTGTAGCGAGATGGAGATAACCATGGTTGCAATCACCACCAACAGGTATCCAAGCGATAAGTTACTAAACATGTACTTAATAGTATAGCAAACCTCTTCCGCATCTGTTGACTTAAGGAGGGAAAACCGCTAAAATAAGTCTCTGAATAGAAGGAACTAACATGATTAAGTGTGACATAACCGGTAAAGGCAAGCAGTACGGCAACAACGTGAGCTTCTCACAGCGCCACACTAAAAAAGTGTGGGAGCCAAACCTGCAAAAGAAAACGCTGATTGTTGACGGCAAGAAGATTACCCTTAAGGTAAGTACGCAAGCCCTTCGCACCCTCAAGAAAAAAGGGCTGCTTACTCCCGCTAAGTAGAGGCATCCGCCTATATAAAAAATGCCCGGAGTCGCCGGGCATTTTTTATATAGGGCTTAGCCTAGCTTCTAGTTCTTTTCAATGACAACGAGCTGAGTTGTGTCGCCAACTTCTAACGGCTTAAAGCGGAACTTCTGAACCGTTTCCTTTGGCTCCATACCTAAGGCCTTAAGTGCACTCTCCAATGATTGTTGCGGGACGGTAAAGTTTAGCTTAGGGTCGTCGTAATGTGTCGGGATAATCACCTTAGGCTCGACCTTCTTGATAAGTTTGAGGGCCCCCACCCCATCAAGTGTGTAACCGTTACCGCCCACAGGTATGAGCATGATATCAACTACGCCGATAGTCTCAAGCTGAGCGTCGCTAAGTTCGGGGTAAATATGGCCAGTTACCAAAATTTTTACGTCATCGGCAATAATTTTGTAGATGGTGGCCGTCTTTTCTTTTTCAGTATCTATATGAGCGCGGGCTGCAATGCCGTAAACCGAAATCCCCGCCACTTCGTATTCTCCAGGCTGATCGATTACTAACCTTGCCTTCTGGGTTGGGTCGGCATGCGCACTGGTAAAGAAAGCTATATCACCTTCTTTGGCAACGGATTTGCCACCCAGTTCGGTGAGATTATCGTCTATCACTAGACGCGCCTGTTTCGCACCGAGAACCACACAGTTCGCTCCGTAAAATTGTACATCCATACTAATTCCTCCTACATGCCTAGAATAATTCGTTCTTATCTATCAGTACCTGCTTCTTGGCGCCAAGGATTGTACTAATGAACCGGTCTTTAATTTGTTTGCGGTAGTTAAACTCCTGTGACGGCATAACGGTATAGCGGATGTCCTTGCCCTCCTGGACTTCAAGCTCGGTAATAAACTTTTGCAATGCATGCTGGTTAACGTCGCCGACGATCAGTACATCAACGCCACTAGTTTCATCTCGGGTAAATTGTCCGGTATAAAGGGCAAGCTCAATGTTGCCGAGCGCTTTAATCTTGTCACGCTCCGCATTAGGAGCGGCGGCGGGTGGTAATTTTCTAGCGCTTTGATCGTCCGTTACCTGACCGGCTTGACCAAAGATGGCACGCAGCGGACCGTAAAACTCATACGTCTGGTTGACTTCGTAGTACAGCCGATTGTTGGTATTGTCCGAAGCAATAATACCTATACTCAAGAGATTGGCCAACTCGCGACGTACGGAGTTAATCTGTTCGTCGATCTTACGGGTAATCTCGCGGACGTAAAAAGAGCGATTAGGATTACTATAAAAAAGTTGCAGTAATTTAACCCTCGTCTTTGATCCGAACAATTGCTCAATCATGCACCTATAGTAGCAAACTTGGTACATTAGTTATAGATCATTTGTTCAGGAACGTTGTAACAAGATCTACGGCATCATCCGGTTTACTGATCCGTTTTATGGCCGCCTCCCGCTTGAACCACGTTCTTTGGCGCTTGGCGAGCCACCGTGTATTGAGTTCGATTCGTTGAATAACTTCATCTAGTGTCGCCGTACCTTCAAAGTAACCCTGAAATTCTTGATAACCAATTGTGGTACGCAGCGCTGGTGCATCCCAGCCATAGATAGTACTTAATTCCCGGACTTCTTGCTCTAGACCCGACTCAATCATCTTGAGCACTCGCTGGTGAATCTTGCTATTTAGTTCTTCGGTGGCCATCTGCAAACCGATGATAAGAGTGTTAGAGCGGAGCGGCTTGCGCTCCTGCAAAATGCCGCCTGTTTCTAAGGCACTAATAAGATGGCGAGGATTTTTGCTATTCTCCGGCATTTCTATGCGGCGCTTACCAACAAGTCTCTGTAGTTCCTCTATACTCAAACCGCCTAAACGCTCACGTTCGGCCAAGTTAGGACTACGAAAAGTAAAATCATGTAAAACAGCATCGATATAGAGACCGCTACCCCCAACCATGATCGGCACCCTTCCTGTGTGGGCGATGTCCTGAATAGCTTCGAGAGCGCTGCGTTTATATTCGGCTGCCGTAAATTGCTCATCGGGACGGACGATATCTATCAGGTAGTGCGGCACGGCTTGCTGCTCTGATTCACTTGGTTTGGCAGTGCCGATGTCCATCCCTTTATATACTGTTCGAGAATCGCCGGCTATAATGCTACCGCCAAAGCGTTTTGCTAGCGCAATACCAAGGCGTGACTTGCCGGAGGCTGTCGGCCCTAGCACAACGATTAAAGGAGTGTTGTTTGTGAGGGATCCCATAGTAATTTCGCTATGTCTATCTTATACTCATCAGAAACTTCGACACCTTCGGCGCGAAGGAGTGTAGCATGCGCAGCCCTGCCGCCGCCCGGCCAGCCGGCAGCCAACCCGCCCTGTTTATTGACGACTCGCTGCCACGGTAAGCCGACTGGACCGGTGTGGGCTATTTGTCCCACCTCCCAAGCGGCCCAAGCAGCGCCGCAAATTGCCGCGATCTGGCCATAGGTCATAACCCTACCTTCAGGAATCTGAGCAACTAGTTCATATACACGTTTAGAAAAGTCAGCATCTACTCGCGGCATACCTACCCTCCATTCTTAAACATAAGTAGTTCGTGATAAATATCACATATTCTCCTATAACGAAGTCTTGTTCACTCGAGACTTCGACTCATGCGCTATAGTTTTAAGAAGCTCGTCAACGGTGTGAGGAGTGTGCGCCTCAGCGTTGACTTCCATATCCTGACGTATGCGAGGCATAAGCTCGCCAGTCTCTAACTCCTTACCACCAATTACCACCATGTAGGGCACTTTCATCAGCTCGGCATTCCGAATCTTTTTACCAACCGACTCGTTATCGGCGTCTACGATAGCCCGCAAACCGAGCGCCTTGGCCTTTGCTGCCATCTCTTTGGCAAAATTAACTATTTGATCGTCCTGATTGAGTGTAGCTATCCGGATCTGTTCCGGCGCTAGCCATACTGGAAACTTACCGGCAACGTGTTCTATGTATACCGACAAGAAGCGGTCGATTGAGCCCATAATCGCGGCATGTATCATAAGGATACGCTCTTGGTCGCCATCTTCGTTCACGCAGGTAAGATCAAAACCCTCAGGTTGGTTAAAATCGAGTTGGATTGTCGCAACCTGATGTTCGCGGCCAAGAGCGTCCTTCGCCATAAAATCAATTTTAGGCCCATAAAAGGCAGCTTCACCCACGCCATTGATGTAATTGTCGCCCACCTTCTGTTTAATAATACTAAGCAGCTGTTGCTCGGTGCTTAGCCACTTTTCTTCACTTCCAGAGTATGCGCTCATATCTGCTGGGTCGTGTGTCGAGAATCGAACCTTAAGCTCGAAACCAAAAGTGCCGTAAAATCGATCAATAATGTCCCATATCTTGAGGGCTTCTTCTTCAACGTGGCTGGTACGACAAAATACGTGGGCATCATCTTGGCTAAAGGCGCGCAGTCGGCTCAAGCCAGAAAGTTCACCGCTCTGCTCATCGCGGTAGCAGGTGGTGGTCTCGCGGTAGCGAATAGGTAACTCTTTATAGGACCGTGAACGAGCAGCATACAATTGAGTGTGGTGCGGGCAATTCATCGGCTTCATGGCAAATTCATGACCTTCACGTGTTGTGATACGAAAGAGCTCTTCCTCGAATTTCTTCCAGTGGCCACTTGCAATGTACGCGTCTTTCTTCGTGATATGTGGGATAGTCACCTCTTGATAATCATATTCGTCGCGCATTTCTTGGACAAAAGCATCGAGTTTTCGTCTTAATACAGTTCCGCGCGGAGTAAAGAGGGGCAAACCAGCCCCGATAAGATCAGAGAAAACAAATAAATCTAACTCTTGTCCTAGCTTACGATGATCGCGTTTTTTGGCTTCTTCGAGCATGGCTACGTATTCCTTGAGCTGCGACTGAGTTTCGAAAGCGATTCCATATATGCGCTGCAATTGCTGGTTTTTCTCGTCACCGCGCCAGTACACGCCACTCACCCTTGTAAGCTTGAAGGAACGAGGGTCAATTTCTTTTGCGTCATCAACATGCCCTCCGCGGCACAGATCAACAAAAGTACCAGAGGTATAAAAAGTAAGCTGCTTGCCGTCTTTAGAAAAATCATCTATTAGCTCTAATTTATAGGAATTCCAGCCGAACTGCTGCCGAGCTTCATTCGGTTCTACCTCTTTGCGCTCAAAAGCGCCCCAGGTTTTTAATACCTCGCGCATTTTTGCTTCTATTTTAGGCAAATCTTCATCAGATATGGGACTAGGTGTTTCAAAGTCCTGATAAAAACCGTTATCTATTGCCGGGCCGATAGCATTTTTTGCCCCAGGATACATCTCTATTACAGTAGCAGCCAGTAGGTGTGCCAAGCTATGGCGGATCCGGCCTACGTGGCTATTCTCTTGTACGTCTCCCATGGGGCATCTCCTTTAAGTGAAAATATATAAAAAGACGCGCCTTTTCCGATTCAATACTCTCGCATGGTATTTAATCGGGTTAGCGCGTCTCGGGCCCAAACTGCATGTCGCACAATTTCGGGTGGTTCCACCGGAC
>CAZSZJ010000047.1:0-5729 GCA_964610985.1 uncultured Candidatus Saccharibacteria bacterium
TTGCTGCGGTCAACGTAGTCTTACCGTGGTCAACGTGGCCCATGGTACCAACGTTAACGTGCGGCTTGCTACGGTCAAATGTGTCTGCCATTAAAGATGACTCCTTATTATTAGTATTACCGTGTGAGAATATAAAAAATCACACGAGTGACCTGGATATTGTATCGGAAAGCTCTACCGATGTAAAGAGTAATCTACGCCGTTAGGAACGGTGGTCGATCAGTCTGGTACTGAGCGCGTAAAAAGGCTTGGGCGATCGGTAAACGCGTACTTTGGTGCCCGCAGCTACGCGGAAGGTTTCGCCGTCGGCCTGACCCCATGCTCTGTCTTCGCAGACAAAGGTCACTTCTTCGCGGGTTTGTTCGGCCTCAGGACGACGGAACAGCTCGCGGAGGTACATAACAACGGCACGCAGGCGCTTTTCTTTGATAGTGAGTTTATAGAAAGCGTCATCGGTAAGCTTGAGCGGTAGCGGCCGCACTTTGGCAATCCGTGACCCGTTAATAAAGATTCGCTCATATATGCCCGTGGTGCTGCCTTCTTCGGTAATGTGAAATTCCGAAACGCGTGCAAATGTTTCGAGGACAGTAAATGTCTCGCGGATGATGCGGCCACCGGGTACTTTGTGCCATTTGCTGCCCCGATGCAGAAGCGTGTTCAGGCGCCGCGCCGCCAGCCCCGATGCGCCAAAGCTAATATAGCTCGAAGCAATATAGAGTGCCCGCTCGCCGGCTGGAGAGATGAGTTCACAGTACAGAGGCCGAATCGGTACGCGTTTTCCTCGCCGCAAGATGTCGGGGACGGCGCTTTTGAGGGCCGGGCCGTTGAGCATATGCGCCAGGTCATTGGCATTACCGCCCCAGAGCGGAAGCACCACAGCCTGCGCGGCTTCTTTTGGTGAACCAGCGGACATAAGGTACTTGAGCACCGAATTGACCGTGCCATCTCCTCCGGCAACGCAAAGAAGCGTTCCCTTATTCAGATGTTTTTGCTCATCTTTCAAGAGCGAAGCCGTGGTGCGACCCTGGTCAACATCAAGCTCTAATATGCGCACCGGCACATGCGACATAAGTTGCTTAATGAACGCGATACGGCTGCGTGCAGCGTCTATTTGCGTGCTGCGCGGATTCACTAGAATAATAACTCGTTTAAAAATGACTCCGTTTTCCATGACCTATCGCCCCTCTAGATGGCGTGCCTTCAGGATAGCCCGGACATATTGGCCGAATGACCACCAACGCAGAACAACCGCAACACCTGCTATAAGAAGTCCAAATAGGATATAAAAGAAGCTCATAAATAAAGTATTCACTGCGGCTGCGAACCCTAGAAAAATAAACATGATTGCCGTCCAGACGGCAAAGGTCGTGTATTTTCCTAGCCGCGACGGATGCAACGTAATTCCCTGACGCCTCGACCATAAAACTAAAACCGCAGTGGCGAGCTCCTCAATGAGTAATAACAGAAAAATTGGCACGAATGGGCCATTTCCATGGATCAAAAATAATGTAAGCGCTACGACAGCCGTAAGCTTATCGACCGTAGCATCGAGTCCCTCACCAAAAGGACTGGAGGTTTTTGTGCGGCGTGCAATCTTGCCATCAAGAACGTCCAATAGCCGGCCACAACCAATCAAAATGAGTCCCGCATAACCCGGAACGTAAAAAGCCCAAAAGAGTCCCAGCAATGTAAGGCCTGCACCAAGACAAGAGGTGGCATTACCAATAGTTATGACTCCTCGTGTTTGAGCTGCCACTCGCTGCAAAGGGGTTCGCTTTTCCTCCGGAATGTCGTACCACTCGGCGTCGCTGTGCAACTGTTCAAGCCAGGCTTTCATATAATGAAACAATAGCACATATTGCGCGAAACACCCATTTTAGTACAGGGGTAGGGAGTCATAGAGATCACCAATAGGTTGCAAAAAGGACGCTGTGAGTGCATACTGCAAACATATGCGTGAGTTTATGCAGATTATTGCAATTATTCTCATCCCCACCCGGGGTATGTTGATGGTTCCTGCATAAATCGCCAAATATAAGCCAAACAGCATCCCCCGGAAATACCTCCGGGGATTTTTTACGCTATAAAAAGGAGTATTTATGTCAGTATCAGTATCCGAACAAGCGCCCATGTCCGCTCCGGCAGCGGAAGTGCTGGGCAGCGACGAATTATATAGGCAGGTCTTGGAATATGCATTGCCGCTTAGCGTCCTTGAGCCTGGAGAATCAGATTGGCGCGACATATTTTATGACGTAATGAAGGTGCAGCGCACGCCATCCCAGGAAATGGCCGGACATCCAAATGGGCACAACCTGTCACTCAAATACGAAGGTGGGCAGCCGGGCGGCCATTCCTTCAAAGCCAGGACGGGTGCATATTCGGTAATGATGGCCGTATTCCAAAACGAGCATGTCAAAGAACTGCATATTGCCAGCCAAGGCAACGCTGCTAATGGAGCGGCTTTTGCAGCTAACAAATACGGCGTAAGGCTTACTGCCCATGTTACCAAAACGGCAAGTGCCAAAAAGGTAGCGAAACTCGTAGAGAGCGACGTGAATGTTGTCGCCGACTATCTCAGCCTAGAGGATGGCCTGAAGGCGGCTGACAAGTACGGCCGAGAAGAAAATGCAGCGACACTCCATCCTTTTGACCGGGTAGAGTCGATGGCCGCAGCGGCCTCGGTGGGCTTTGAACAGATCGAAGATCTTCTAAAACAGCAGGCAGCGGGCGAACTCAACCTACAGACCGATCCTGTCAAGATTTACGTGCCTATCGGGGGCGGCGGACTAATTGCTGGAGTCGCTACTGCCATGCGTTGGGCCAAGGATGCTGGCCTCATGGGAGAGCAAGTACAGGTTGTCGGAGTGCAAATGGAGGGTTGTGATGCCGCTCGCCGGTCCCTGCCCTATATACGCGCTGGCAAGAAATTGCCCCAAGATCTATTTGAAACGGGTAAGCTGTTTAATGGGCGAACCGATGGTGCCGCAGTTCGATTTGCTGGCGAGCAAACGATGACCCTTATCGCTGATCCGCGCTTTGTGGCGGATGTTGAGCTGGTAAGCGAAGTGCAGGTCGGCCAGGCCATGCTCGATCTCACTAAACATTTTGGTCATCGCATAGAGCCGACCGCAGCGCTTGCATTGGCAGGATCCCGAGTTAACGCGGCTGCCACCAGGAGTGGCCCCAAAGAGCATCATGTGGCTCTGGTTACCGGCTCGAACGTTGACGAAGAATTATTTGCGTACTTTACCGGTGTGGTCGAGACAGCCCAGGAAAAAATGGAAGCCGAAGCACGTCGCCAAGCTGATCTGGAGGCTTATCGGGCAAACCTACTCTCTTTGGGTAAACGTAACAACGTAAGGGGCCCGGAGCCGCCTCGAAGTCAAAATGGCGCAACAAAGGAATTAGTTTACCCGTATTTGAGTTCTATTCTGGGCGGATCAAATGCATGGAGTGGCCCCTCCTTTGAGTACCGCCATAATCGCTAAACACCGGGCTTGATCTCGACCTGCTGAATGCTGCGGCATACAAATATTATTGAGTGAAAGAGGGTCCGAATGGCTTCTTCGGAAAGTGGGCCTTCGTTGTAGTCGGCGACATGATCGAGTACTTCCGCTTCGCGCTGCGGCCGGTAGACCGGACGTCCGCCTTTGGCAATGCGCGCCTGAAGCGATAAACGGGCGCGCTCGTTAAGTAATGCTACAATTTGCTCATCGACGGTATCGATGGTATTCCTGAGCTCTTCAAGTTTCTTGCTATCTTCCATCGGGCTATAATAGCAGATCAAAGCCAAAAACTGCCCGAGAAAAACGGACAGTTTTTTAATAGTTTTTAATTCCCCAGCCGGACTATCTGTTATTTGGCGTTCTTGGCGATGATTGCTTCGGCGACGTGGCTTGGGACGTCGGCGTAGTGGTCAAGCTCCATGCTTGAGCTGGCGCGGCCCTGTGTGTTGCTGCGAAGGTTGGTGGTGTAGCCAAACATTTCACCCAAAGGAACGAAGGCAGTGATTTCCTTGACGCCAAGACTGAGGTCTTCCATGCTTTCGATGCGACCACGCTTACTGTTGAGGTCGCCGATGACGTCACCCATGAATTCTTCGGGAGTAACAACAACCACTTTCATGATTGGCTCCATCAGAACAGGGTTGGCTTTCTTGACACCGTCTTGCAATGCCATCGAAGCGGCAATCTTGAAGGCGAGTTCGTTGGAGTCGACCTCGTGGTAGCTACCGTCGTACAGTTCGACCTTTAGGTCAACAACTGGATAGCCGGCGAGCACACCGTTGGCCATAGCTTCGACGATACCTTGTTGTACCGGCTTGATGTATTCAGAAGGAACGGCACCACCCTTGATGAGGTTGATGAATTCGAGGCCTTTGCCGGATTCGTTCTGGGAAAGGCGCAGCCAAACGTGACCGAACATACCGCGTCCACCGGTCTGGCGGGCAAACTTACCTTCGATTTCGACACCGTCTTTACGGATAGTTTCGCGGTAGGCAACCTGCGGCTGACCAATGTTGGCTTCGACGTTAAATTCGCGCTTCATGCGGTCAACGAGGATTTCAAGGTGTAACTCACCCATACCGGAAATGATGGTCTGGCTGATTTCGTCGTCAACTTTGACGCGGAAAGTCGGGTCCTCTTCGGCGAGGCGCTGAAGGGCGATGGACATCTTTTCCTGGTCGCTCTTGGTCTTTGGCTCGATGGCGATCGAAACGGGTGGTTCTGGGAACGTGATGCTTTCGAGGATGATGGGGTTGGTTGGATCACAAAGCGTGTGGCCGGTAGTCGTCGCCTTGAGGCCTACGATGGCGGCGATATCACCGGCTTTTACTTCGGTGACGTCTTCGCGCTTGTCGGCTTGCAGGCGAACCAGACGGCCGATACGTTCTTTTTCGCCACTCGAGCTGTTAAGGACGTATGAACCGGCGGTTACCTTACCGGAGTATACGCGGAAATATGCAAGCTTACCGACAAATGGGTCGGAGGTAATCTTGAAGGCCAAGGCGGCGAATGGGTCGGATTCGCTGTGCTTGCGCTCGATTTCGTCACCAGTCTTTGGGTGCGTACCCCAAGTAGTTGAACGGTCGGTTGGTGCGGGCATCAGATCGACAACCAGGTCAAGCAGTTTTTCAACGATCACACCGCGGCCGTCACCACCGGATACGGCAAAGAATTTACCGCTCATAATGGCCGTACGGATAGCTTGGTTGATCTCCTCGACGGTTAGACCTTCTTCGCCGACTTCAAAGAATTTCTCAAGGAGAGCTTCGTCTTCGGCAACGGCGTTCTCAATGAGTAAGCTGCGGTATTTTTTGGCCTTGTCGAGCATGTCGGCGGGAATTTCGCCTTCGACCAACTCGTGGTCGGTGAACTCTTTGTAGGTGTAGGCCTTCATGGTGACCAGGTCAATCACGCCATTGACGCTTTGTTCGAACCCGATTGGCAGGTGGATTGGGAACGCGCGCTTGCTTAGGCGATTGTGGATGGACTCGAGGGACTTGTAGAAGTCGCCACCAGTTTGGTTGATCTTGTTAATAAAGCAAATACGAGGCACGCCGTATTTGTCAGCCTGACGCCAAACGGTTTCGGACTGGGATTCGACACCCATCTTGCCGTCGAAGACGACGACAGCACCATCAAGCACGCGCAATGAGCGCTCGACTTCGACGGTAAAGTCGATGTGACCAGGGGTGTCAATGATGTTGATCTGGACTTCTTTGCCAG
>CAZSZJ010000048.1:0-5097 GCA_964610985.1 uncultured Candidatus Saccharibacteria bacterium
CAAAATAACGTAAATTTTATCGCGGATGTTTTTTGGGTTGACCATTGGCCATTTAATGAGGCCCAGCGGTCGTTTAGGGTCGCCAGGTCTTTAGAAATACTAGCAAGGGCGCGGGCTTCGGCGGCCTTGCCGAGGCTGACGGTTTTCGCAATGGTGTCAATGGCGCTTGGTTCGCCCATCTTCTTGATGGCGTCAACGATTTTGGCGATTGATGCTTTCATGGACTTTTCGTCACGGACGCTGGCCAGGCCGACGGCGTAGTGATAGTGGTCATTGTCTTCGATAACAACGAGCTTGGGACAGAGTGACGCCAAAAACGCTACGCGGGATTGGTCGGTACGCGAGTTTTCGCCAGTAACAAGTTCGGAAAGAGTGCTTACCCGTGCGGCATTGCCCTGCTCTTCAAGGGCTTTGGTGAGAGCGGCTTCAACTTCATGGATGTGAGGTAGTTCGCCCTGCTCTGCCGACGCTTTGAGGCGCGCAACGACGGATTTTTCGAGCTGGCGCACGCGTTCACGGGTAATACCAAGCAGTTCCCCAATTTGTTCTAAAGTTTCTTTGCGGTCAAACAGGCCAAATCGGCGCGCAATAATCTCGCGTTCGCGTTCTCTTTCGATACTGCTAAGAATATCCTGGACGTACTGTTCGGTGTTGAGCACTGAGTTAGAAGATTGGCTGTCTGCCATGAACGTGTTCCCTATCTGTTAATTTAATTGACGTTTACCATTATTATAAAACTTAAAAATGTAAAAGTCAAACATTGTCTCTATAATGTTTATTGTATCACGAAATGGACACCCTGCGGGTATTTGTGTTGTTAAATATCACCACAAAATATGTTGCTCTAGATACAAAATTGTGGAAAAGTTTTACTATTTAATCTTTAGTTCACAGAAAAGAAAGACCGCCTTAATGTTTAGGCGGTCTTCTTGCGACGTCGGACGAACTTCTTCTTTGCCGGAGCTTCGTCGAGGAGCTTTTTGCACTCGGCTTCGGTGAGTTTGGCGGGTTCAATGTCTCTCGGGATTTTGGCATTCTTTTTGCCATCGGTGATGTATGGGCCGTAGGGGCCATTGACTACTTTGATGCCGTTGGCGAATTCCTGGATATACTTGTTGGCGTCTTTTTCGAGCTTGGCTTTATACAGGTCGCGGGCTTCTGCTTCGGTGATACTAAAGGGGTCGAGAGGCTTGATGGATACGAACGTTTTGTCTACCTGGACGTATGGGCCAAAACGGCCGATGTTGGCCTTGATCTCTTGACCGTCCTCGGTCTTGCCTACGCTACGTGGCAGCTCAAACATAGTTAGAGCTTGTTCTAGGGTGACCGTTTCGAGGGTTGTGTTGGCTGGAAGCGGTGCGAACGCCGGTTTTTCCTCATCTTCGGTGGCGCCCCGCTGCAACATAGGACCGTAGCGGCCAAAGCGCGCCAAAACGGGCTTTTTGGTCTTGGGATCGATGCCTAGCTCTTTAGCCTGTGAAACCTCGCTCCTTGAGATGTCGGCGACTTCGGCGATGAGCGGATGGAAATCTTTGTAGAAATCGCCGATCATTTTGTGCCATGTTTCTTTGCCTTCGGCTACAAGGTCGAATTGGCCTTCAACGGTGGCCGTAAAATCGTAGTCTACAATGCTCGGGAAATATTTGACCAAGAAGTCGGTTGTTACTTCGGCGAGAGGTGTTGGTAAAAGCTTGCCGCGGTCTGCGCCGGTAATCTCGGTAGTTTCTTCTTCGGTGATTGCCCCGCTAATGAGTGCCAGCGATTGAACCAAGCGCTCTTTGCCTTCCAGGTCGGCTTTTTCGACATATTCGCGCGCCTGAATGGTGGAAATGGTGGGCGCATAGGTACTAGGACGGCCGATACCGAGTTCTTCGAGCTTTTTGACCAGAGCAGCTTCGGAATAGCGTGCAGGCGGCCTTGTAAAGGTTTCGGTGGCGCTCATGGTGCTCAGGTCGAGTTTTTGGCCTTTGCTGACGGGTGGCAGAATAGTATCGTCTTTGATGCCGCCGTACACCTTCATAAAACCGTCAAATTTGAGAACCTCGCCCTTGCCGAGCAGTTTCTCGCTGCGATTAGACAAACCGATGTTAACTTCTGTCTTTTCGGTCTGCGCTGGAGCCATCTGGCTGGCGAGTGCGCGCTGCCATATGAGGTTGTAAAGTTTTTCCTGGCCCGAGTCGTCGCCGGCCTGTAGTTTGGCAAAATCGGTCGGGCGGATTGCTTCGTGTGCTTCCTGAGCGCTTTCGTTTTTGGTCTTGAACTGGCGGACTTGGTGATAGTTGTCACCGTATTCTTGCTTAATAAACGCTTCGGCGGCCTTGATAGCAAAGCCGGACAAGATGGTGCTGTCGGTACGCATATAGGTAATGTGCCCGTTTTCGTAGAGGCGTTGCGCCAGCGTCATAGTCTGTTTGACACCATAGCCTAGGCGTCGGGCGGCTTCTTGCTGTAGGGTGCTGGTAGTGAATGGAGCGCCTGGGCTGCGGCTGCCCGGTTTGGTAGCAATATCCTCGACGGTAAAGATGGCCTGGGCGGCGGCTTCAAGGAATGTGCGGGCGTCGTCTTTGGTGGGCAGCTTGGTTGCTAGCTCGGCCTTTAGATCTTGGCTGTCAATAGTAAAGATGGCTACTACTTTGAAGCTGCTTTCGGGCTGGAATTCGCGGATTTCACGCTCTCGCTCTACGATGAGGCGGACTGCAACGGATTGTACGCGGCCGGCGCTGAGGCCGGTGCGGACTTTTTTCCAGAGTACGGGAGATAGTTCGTAGCCGACCAGACGATCGAGCACGCGGCGTGCTTGCTGGGCGTCTACCAATTTGAGGTCGACCGTCCGGGGTGTCTTGATGGCTTCCTCGATGGCTGACTTGGTAATTTCGTGAAAAACGACACGCTTGGTTTTGGCGGGGTCAAGTTTGAGCGCCTGCGCCAGGTGCCACGCAATCGCCTCCCCTTCGCGGTCGGCATCGCTTGCGAGCCAGACATCAGTGGCTTCTTTGGCAGCTTTGCGGAGTTCGGCAACGACTTTCTTTTTGTCGGGATTTATCTCGTAAGACGGTGCAAAGTTATTATCAATATCAATATTAAGGCCTTTTTTTGGCAAATCTCGAATGTGGCCAAAACTAGTCTTGACTGTATAATCTTTGCCCAGATATTTTTCGATGGTTTTGGCCTTTGCGGGGCTCTCAACAATGACTAAGTTTTTGCTCATGTTTACTTTCGTATATCTTAGCTTACATGCAAGCGCACACTATACGCAACCCTCGTCCCAAAATGCAAGCCAATTTTAATTATTTTTTGACAATACCTTAAAATGTAAACTATATTTACTAAACGATGACCAGTCTATCTACAGCCGAGTTACACTCCCTAACCCCTAAATCGGAAATGCTATGGAATGACATGATTGGTATGACGGATAGTCTGCCATGGACACAATTGGAAATTGGTAAGCGAGCGTGTGGTTATCCCGACAGGGTTGCGCCTGACCCAGTGCTCGGCACCGCCGCAGCATGTCTGGGCGGCCCC
This sequence comes from uncultured Candidatus Saccharibacteria bacterium, assembly GCA_964610985.1. Classification (GTDB taxonomy): domain Bacteria; phylum Patescibacteriota; class Saccharimonadia; order Saccharimonadales; family UBA4665; genus JARIHD01. The sequence continues at coordinate 3,526 of CAZSZJ010000048.1, forward strand.
TTTATTCGAATGAGAATGCAGAAGAAAAAAAGAATAGAAGCTGCGGTCACGCTATTCATAGGTGGTATTCCTGCAGGGCTTTGTGCGCACGAGTCTGTTGAGAACAAGCCCGAGGAAACGCCGCTTTTTGAGGAGATTCGAACGATGGTTAAGGGTGCTGAATCCGAGGTTACGAAAATAGGAAGCCTCTGGGTAAGGTCCAATACGCTTACGATGGCCTGTTTGGCGCAGGCCGCCTCACTTCGGCTTGAGCACAGGGTGCAACGGGATATTCCTACTGCCTACATGACGACCGTATATAAAAACGCGCCGATAGAAGAAATAACGCTTGCGTACGATCATATCCGAAGCGTCTTGCGGCCTTATTGACCACTTAATTGCCATTGATTGCCACCACAAGAGCGGATTTTGCCAGTAATTTCCAGCATGGTTAGTGTTTGATTGAAGAGGGGTGTTTCAAAGCCACTCTTTGCCAAAAGGTCGGTACCATCTTGCTCGCCAGCCGCAATCAAGTCAATTATAAATTGCTCGTTTGCGTTCGCGCCTCGCGGTTTTGCCTTTCGGAGCTTTTGACGGATGCCGAGCGCGTCAAAGATATCTTGGACGCATGTAACGGGCGTTGCCCCCGTTTTGATGAGCTGATTGGTTCCATCTGATGCCGGGCTGGTTATGTTGCCCGGCACAGCCAAAACCTCTCTACCCTGCTCGAGCGCAAAAGCAGCGGTGTGTAGCGAGCCGCTCTTTGCCGCCGCCTCGGTGATAATGACCGCCCGTGACAAGCCTGAAATAAGGCGATTGCGGGCGACAAACTGATGTGGCAGTGTAGGCATATCAGGAGGATATTCGGATATGATTGCCCCGCCTTGCTGCAAGATGCGCCGTACCAGCTGTTGGTTGGCGGCCGGATATACACATTGCCGAGTCCCCCCGCCCAAAACGGCTATGGTGCGCCCACCCGCATCCAGTGCCGCCCGGTGCGCGATGGCGTCGACTCCTATAGCCAGCCCACTCACCACTGTAACCCTGCCCTTGCTAGGTCCGCCGCCAGTCGCTCAGTCACTGCCCGGCCATACGCGCTTACCTTGCGGCTGCCGACGATGGCCACGAGCAATGTCTGTAAGCATTCAATTAAGTTGGTGGCAGCGTCCAGCGCAAATAACTGCCCTGGCGGATCGGGATTTGCCGCAAAACCTCCGGAATATCTACAGCTTTACTTTGTATAGTAGGGTTTGTACCTTTATTCTTTGGATTCATAACCGAGGATTCTGCCCAAGGTTCGTCTCAAATGGCAACAGGCTTATGGTAAAACTACTTACTAAAGTTACTGGGAATTTAGTCAAATTCATTAAAAAGTATTGACACGAGGACATCTTTTTGCTAGAATTACAACCTGTAAGCGTCCATGAGGCGTTTTACGCACCTTATATCCCCCATTCTAACAAATGTTAGATTGTTTTAGAGCGTGCCATCTGGAAAAGTTGTTACCCTCCACTAATCCTTGCGGCGCTTGTTCCATAAAGGGACAGACACGCGTTCTAAAACATACTAACCCCTTTAAGCATCCAGATCGGA
>CAZSZJ010000049.1:0-4663 GCA_964610985.1 uncultured Candidatus Saccharibacteria bacterium
AGAAAGAGTGGGAGCGGTGGCACAATTTGATATCTTGAGCATTGGCGATGTGGTAACAGATGCGTTTATCAAGCTTTTGGACGATCAGGCGAGTGTTGTCGAAGACGATCGGGGTAATCCGTGGCTGGCCATGCCATTTGCCACCAAATTGCCGTTTGACCACGTCGAAGAGGCGGTAGCGGTGGGGAATGCCAGTAACGCCGCCGTGGCTTTTGCGCGCTTGGGACTCAAATCGGGATTCGTGACCAACGTTGGCGGCGACCAGGCCGGGCGCGACATTATTCACGCGCTTGAAGGCAACGACGTCGATACCCGTTTCGTGCGGGTCAACTCCAAAAATCGCAGCAACTACCACTACGTACTCTGGTACAAAGAAGAGCGTACCATTCTTATTAAGCACGAGAACTACCATTACCACTGGCCGCACCTCAGGCCCGCAGAGTTGCCGAGGTGGGTGTATTTTAGCTCGATTAGCGAAGGTGCTATCGATTACCACGACGAAGTCGCGGATTGGCTCGAAGAAAACCCTGGCGTGCGTTTGGCTTTTCAACCCGGCACCTTCCAGATGAAGGCGGGCGCTGAACGTTTGAAGCGCATTTATAGGCGTACCGAAGTGCTCATTCTCAACCGTGAAGAGGCGGCGCTGGTGAGCGGTGGCAGTACCGAGGATCTAAATGATTTATTTGATCGCCTGCATAAATTAGGGCCAAAGATCGTCATTATTACGGATGGGCCAGACGGCGCGTTCGCATCAGATGGCGCAACACGCGGCAGTATGCCACCGTATCCCGATCCAAAACCACCCGTCGAGCGTACGGGTGCAGGAGATGCCTTTGCCTCTACCTTGGTCGCGGCACTTGTAAAAGGGCTCAGCCTCGAAGAAGCGCTCAGGTGGGCTCCCATCAACTCAATGAACGTTGTGCAGCATGTTGGCGCACAAACCGGGCTGCTCACCGAAAAGAAACTGCTCGAACTGCTGCACAAGGCGCCCGAAAATTACTTCGCCAAGCCAGTAGGCAAGTAGGCTTTACCGGAATAACCAGCTTATGCTAATCTAATAGAAATGACGCGATACCTGTCGGCGGCTTTGGGGGCTGCACAACCATTCTTCGGACAAAGCATTATGGAGCTGGAACGCGCCAGTGGTCGGCCTGGTGCTGATATTCGGCTCAGTTCCGAAGTTGCACAGCAAGTGCGAACCATGATGAAACAGCTAGGGTTGGATCCTGCCGATACGACAGGCCCTGAATTGTATAATGCGCTCCACGAGCGGCTCCGCGCAGACGAAGGCCGTGTTCGCACGGTTTTGGGTGTCGCTCCGGATGCGTCAACGGTCGATATGCTCGCCGTCGTTCAAAAATATCTTAGCGAACATCAAACGACACGCTCATGCTTTGCGCTCAAAGCGCCTGTCGCCCGACGTCTTTTCAAGAAAAAAGCACCGAAGTCTACGATGAAGCTGCTTGGCTACCGTTCGCTTGACTCTATGCTCAAACACGAATCGATAGCAGCGGTTTATGCTGCTGCCGTTATTGCGGAGTCGCCAAGCTGGCATCGCCGGTTTCGTGCGCAGTACAGTGCATTCCAGACGAGTGATTTCGAGCAACGCAAGATCCAAATAATCTACCCGCAGTCGCCGCGCTGGACCACTGCATCTGAAGATTTTGTGCGATCTGCCAAACATAATATTTTGGCTTTTAAGGAACTCGGTGCAGTGGTTATCCTGCCGCTATCTGCTCAGATCGAGGGCGTGGTGATTGCTACATTGCTGCTCACTTTGCATAGCCTTAACGATATCCGCACCTTTAGTTCATACGCTAAACTGCAGCAAGTTAAGCCGACGTTTGGCGTGCTCATTGCCGAAGCGTCGGTAGACGAGCCGATGACTACTGCAAATCTCGCCGGTCAGCCCGTGCCTTGGAAGGTTATTCAGCGCTATTATGGCAAACAAGAAGGAGCCTACCATCCCGAAACATTCGAGCCGCACGTTCAGCCTGATGATCTGCGGTGGTACGACGGTGAAACAATTTTGGCTGAGCTTCAACCTGCGCTTCATTTTTGGGAAAACGCAGGGCACACCGCCATGCTGCATGACGGCGAACCGGTGTCGTGTAATATTTTAGACGTCGCTTTAAGCTTTTGTAATAAGCTGGATTTTTCTGACCGCATCGTACATTTTGTGCGTGAACGTCTGTGGCATGAACTCATGTCGCGCTACTTGCACCAGGAAAACCTGGAGGCTGCGTTGCACCGCCAGCTGGCACACGAGCTTGTAGACAATTCGGCATTAGCGGAATCATAAAAACCGGGTATACTAAAAGCATATGGCTCCAGATCTAAAACAACTCAAACATCTTCGTTATTCAATTTGCGTTTCAGGCGCGGCGGCGGGCCTCACCGTCAAGACTTCATCGCAGCTTGCACAGGTACTCGGAAAAACTATCGCCGATGAAGGCCACATTTTGACGACTGGCGCAACCGTAGGTTTGCCGTATTTTGCCGCACTTGGGGCCAAGCAGGCGGGCGGCACGAGTATTGGCTTTTCGCCCGCCTCATCGCTGCGCGAACATCTGCGCAAATATCGTTTGCCGCACGACGTATTCGATTTCATTAACTTTACGGGCATGAACTACGTTGGGCGCGATTTGTACCTAGTCCAGTCCAGCGACGCGGTTATTACCGTTGGGGGCCGGTTCGGCAGTCTACACGAATTTACCTCGGCGCTCGAAGCCCACAAGCCTTGTGGTGTTTTGTTGGGCAGCGGCGGTACGGCCGACCTCATTCCCGAACTTATGCAAACGTTGCAACCGCCAGATAATGACATGGTGGTTTACGACACCGACCCCGAACGCTTGATCAAAAAAATGGTCAAAATCCTTGATGCAAAATACAAAGATATCCGCAAACAGCTCGAACGCGACCAACACTGGTTTCTGGGCCGTGATGTTATGGACAACCCACCAGCACGCGCCGGTTAATCTGCTATAATGGCTGGCTATGAGAAGAATACTTGCCCAGCCGGAAACCACGCCGCCTACCTATATTGACCAGAGATTTGAGATTGCCACAGACCTAGGGCGAGTTGTGGGAGCGGGCCATACGAAGCGCGTCCTCTTTGAGGCAGACACTGGCGTTCGTTTACTGCGCATTGTGCAGCAAGTGGACGCGCAGGGTAATCAGTTGGCACCAGAGATATTCGACGGGACCGAGTTTGACATTCGTAGTTTCTTTTCTATGGGCAGAAGCCATGAGACGCTGAATCGCCGAATGGACCGCGCTACAAAAAAGCTCATGCACCAGTATGCGGACCAAAAGCCAATTGTACGCTCTGACTTTCGTTCTATAAATGCTGCTGAAAGTGCCAAATCTTTCGGACCGGTACATGTAAACGAAGTCCATTTGTACTTTTGCGCTGCTCGCCGGATGCAGCAACTCGGAACGACGCCGGACCGGAACGCATCTTGGGGCGTCTATATAAACACCGACTGGACAAAAGCCCCTGACCACATTGTCAATGTTTTTGGCTCCGAAAATGATGATATAGGTGCGCCATGGAAGCGCCTTGAAGAGGCTGTCGATCGGGGTAAGGAGGCTTTTATGGAACCGTTCAACGATGGTGCGCCGCTTAGCGAGGCATGGCAAACAGGTGCTTTGGCCATAAATGCCTACCTCGAGCAAACTCATGATATTTCTTTGGCCGAGGACTGGTATACTTAGATGATGAGTGGATTCAAATTATCGAGTAAATATGAGCCACTCGGCGACCAGCCGGCAGCTATTGCACAGCTGACCAAAGGTATTCAGGATGGACTGCGCGACCAGACATTGCTGGGTGTCACAGGGTCGGGCAAGACATTTAGCATGGCCAATATTATTCAGAATACGCAAAAACCAACGCTGGTACTGAGCCACAATAAAACCTTGGCCGCCCAGTTGTACGCCGAATTCAAAAACTTCTTTCCCGAAAACGCCGTCCATTATTTTGTAAGCTACTTCGACTACTACCAGCCAGAAGCCTATATCGCACGTTCCGATACATACATCGAAAAAGACAGCCAGATCAACGAAGAGATCGACCGTTTGCGCCACGCCGCAACCGATGCGCTGCTGACGCGCCGCGACGTTATCATCGTCGCCAGTGTGAGCTGTATTTACGGCATTGGTTCGGTGTCCGACTATGACGGTATGAGCCTCAAGGTCGAAGTGGGCGAGACACGTAAGCGCGACAAATTCCTGCGCCATCTGACCGACATTCAATACCAGCGCAACGACATCGACTTTCACCGTGGTACATTCCGCGTACGCGGCGATGTGGTCGACGTGTACCCATCCGGTGAAGAGGTGGCCTACCGCATCGAATTCTTTGGCGATGAAATTGACCGGATCACTAAAATTGACCCTCTGACCGGTGAGATCCTGGGCAAACCGAACCGCCTGCAAGTCTTCCCGAGCTCGCACTATGTGACGCCACAGGATAAGCTTAAGGTTGCGATTGGCAAGATCCAGCAAGAGCTGGGCGAGCGCCTGGCGCAGTTTAAAATGGAGGGCAAACTACTGGAAGCGCAACGCCTGGAACAGCTCACCCGTTACGACCTGGAAATGCTCGAAGAAACCGGTTTTGTAAAAGGTATCGAGCACTATAGCCGCTACCTAACTAATCGTG
>CAZSZJ010000050.1:0-4066 GCA_964610985.1 uncultured Candidatus Saccharibacteria bacterium
CCGACCTTCCTGGTGTGCGTTACCACATCGTTCGCGGCGCACTTGACCTTCAAGGTGTTGCTAACCGCAAGCAAGGCCGCTCTAAGTACGGTTCCAAGAAGGAGAGCAAATAATGCCACGCAAAAAGACTAAGGCACTGGTTCGCGAAGTCAATCCAGACCGCCGCTACAATAGTGTTCAGGTGCAGCGCGTCATTAACCGCGTTATGCGCGATGGTAAAAAACAGATAGCCGAAGCCTTGGTTTACCGGGGCATGCAAAAAGCCGCTGACAAACTAAAGGTAGAAAACCCACTGGAAGTTTTTGAGCAAGCTATCAAAAACGTACAACCACACCTTGAGACCCGCTCTCGCCGCGTGGGTGGTGCCAACTACCAGATTCCTTTTGAGGTAAAGGGTCAGCGGCAGCAACACTTGACCACCATGTGGTTTGTGACTGCAGCCCGCGCCCGCAAGGGTATGAGCATGGCTGACCGCTTGGCCCTAGAGATTGTAGACGCCTACAACAGCCAAGGTGCAGCCGTCAAAAAGAAAGAAGACACACACAAAATGGCCGACGCCAACCGTGCCTTCGCTCACTTTGCCCGCAGCTAATAGCAGCAGTCCGCAATACATCAAAATTAGCGTGGAAACTACTTGCTTTCCACGCTAATTTTATATAGGATGTAGTCTGATAAAAAATGGACCGTTTAGGGGTCCATTTTTGTTTTTAAGATTATGGCAGAAGTTAATAGAATGTTTTGCGGAGGCTGTCCCAGATCCAGAGAGTTCTCCGAGTCCGGAGGGCTGGGTAAAGATTGTGCTGGACCGGTCGAAACAAGGGAAGGCGGGTCCAATGTTACCGTGCTGCATAGCGTGGTTCGCTACAGGGAGGCAAGCGAAAACTTTCCCCCGGTCGCTATTGCGGCCGCGACTACGACAAGGCTCGGATCGAAACAGACAAATTCGCTGAGCTGTGGGCGAGTCTGCATGCTGCCGCTGATGATATGACCCTGACGGAGCTGTTGTCCGAATCCTATCGAGAGATTCAAGAGACCCGAGTGAGTATTGGCAGTAGGCTGGCGGGATCATCGCGGCCCGAAGCTGAACAGATACCGGAATTTGGTCAGCACCTCAATGCGTATCTGCAAACAAGTGACTACCGGAGAAGTCCACCATCTGTAGATGGCTACGTCTTTCGGCCTGCTCAAGGCAACCATGGAGGCGGCCATACACAATCCTCAGAACGTCTTAAGCATTGGTATAGTAGCCGCCGAAGTGCACAGCGAAGCAGAGTCTTTAAGTAAGGCTATTGGAAATATCATCGCCGCCCAAACCATTGTAGGTGACCGCAGCGCCTGGCTTTTGGCTACAGCTTTCGGTACCACCAGCCAGCATATCGATGCCGCCATTGCCCTTACGGAGTCATATCTGACTCCTCTTGTTGAGGTCGAGTCACAATTGCGGTTTGCCTTTGATACGGTAATTGCTTGTCAGCCTTAAAAATCCTCTTGAATCAATTGGATGATTGGTTTAGGATTAAAACGAACTTAAATACTACACCGGACTCCTTGTCCGGTTTCTAATTTTTTCCCACTATGATTGAACGGTATTGTTTTAATTGTCCGAGTGTTCTTGAAGACCAGCGTGGCCCGGATGCTCTTGCGCCCGGATGTAATGGCCCGGTTTTTATTATCGAGGCCGCTTCGCATGTGACCAATATCCGTCATGAGGCGCAATATGCCGACCCCGACCAGACACATCAACCTGGTGAGGTTTATTGTGGCCGAGACTATGCGGCTCCAACGCACGGCCCAGAATACGCAACAGAGGCCAATAGACTATGGATCGAGATGCGCGCCGCACAAGCTGATACAGATATCCTGGACGCCACAGTAGCATCAAGGGACGCATTGGATGTGGCACACAGTCACCTTATAAATGGTCTGGGTATGGACGGAAACCCGCTCGCATCTCAGTATGCTAGCGACTTTTCACAGATCATACACGGCATAAAATCGGAAGTCCAGGATTTAGTTGGAATAGATGCGGCATTCAGAAAGAAGTTGGGAGAATATTTGCTGGGCAGGACCGTTACCAATTTGGCAGCAACAGACTACTTGAGGCTCAAGGCGACTAGTTTTAAGGTGGCATCGGCCTTTGTGGTCGACGTTAGTAGTTTAGGGGAAATCAACACATACATGGATCTTGTAGGCGCAGAACTTAAAGCCATTGCTATTAAAATAAATAGGATTGGACAGGTTGCAGATGATCGGGGCGATTGGATCAATGAAATCTCGCTTGATACACGGAACGAGCAGCTTTTAGAGGCAGCTGGGCTATCCTGGGAAACCAAGCAAAGGGCTAATGAAGCCATGAGTCATATCTTGCGCTTTATAGAGCTTCTCGCAAGTACGCGATGGTAGGGCAGGATAATGTGCGAACGCAAATGAGTGGAGAATTGTAAGTATTCCTATTGACTGTATATATAAGTTTAATTATACAATTCCTAAGGCACGCGTGACCAGCAATTAACTAACCGTAACAATAGGAACAATATGACGCATTTTACTATCCGTCGGTGTATTGAGCGCGTACAGAGACACCAGAGAACTGCACTGGTAATGCTCGCAGCTGCACTGATGAGTATATTCTCAGTTCTTCCGGCTGTCGCAAGCGCGGCCCCGGCCGCAGGACAGGCTCCAAAAGCAGCACCTGTAGCGCCAAGAGACTCTGACAATGGAGTTACCGCTCCAATCCCAAGTAAAACAGAAAAGCAATCTTCGTCCATCCAAAACGACAATGCCGTACTTTCCTGGAGTGTGGGCCTATCTGCAAGCTCCACAAACCTATGGCCAAAACAGTACTCGACTTTGACCGCTACGGCTAACGCCGACGTGGGCCCTACACCGTATTACATTAGTATTTACGATGCTTCGGCGGGCACGTACGTCAAGATTTGTGGTGCAGGAACGACTTGTAGTATCTCGATAACACAAGCAAATGCTACGACCCACAGCTACCGGGCATATGTGTCTTCCTACCCAACCACTAATCCACCGGCAAACCAACAAGCGGTTTCCGGGACGGTAAACGTGACGTGGCGCAGCGTGAGTGTATCGCTCAAGGCCGCCCCTACGACACTTGCCGTCAATGGTATTACTGCACTGACCGCTACCGCCAGCGCAGATGTAGGACCATCGCCGTTTTACATTCAGATCTATAACGCTACTACTGGTACATTCCTAAAAACATGCGGATTTGGTACGACTTGCAGCGTAACTACTAGTAAGAACTACGCCACTACACATCGCTTTGTCGCGTATGTGTCGGACTACGGGACGGCCTATCCCCCAACCGGCATTCAAGCTACATCGAATCCGAGTTTTGTGACATGGACGAATGGTTCGTACCGCGTAAGCCTCGCCAGTTCATATGTCAGTTTTTTCCAGCGAAACTTGACTGCAACGAGCAACATCAATGTCGGTCCGACACCGTACTACATTGAGATCTTCAATGCTAGCACCGGTACCCGTATCGCGATTTGCGGATCTGGCACAACCTGCTCCATTACGGTCAATACCGGCTTTAGCAAGACACACTACGTCGCCTTTGTGTCATCGAACAGCACTACGTTGCCACCGTTGAACACACAGACAAGCTCTAATGTCGTGACCTTAGGTTCGCCTATCCTCATTCCGACCAATCCATAGTAATCGGCTAAAGGAATAACAAATATAGGCTCCCGGAATCCGAAAGGTATCCGGGAGCTTTACATTAGATGTTGGCTTATCTGCCCCATATCTGATAAAATAACCTCTAACTGGCTGTTTTCTATTGTCAAAATTAATTGTCACATTAGACAGCTTAAATAGTAACGAAAGGGAACTAAAAACTAGGCACACCATGGCAGGTAAACAATATTCAATTCAAGATTTGCGAAACATCGGTATTATTGCGCACATCGACGCCGGTAAAACCACCACGACCGAGGGTATTTTGTACCGCACCGGTCTAAAGCACAAAATTGGTGCCGTTCACGAAGGCGAAACCACGACCGACTCTATGGATCAAGAGCGACAGCGTGGC